>NZ_MPPC01000011.1:0-201451 GCF_001896635.1 Aminobacterium sp. EBM-42 | reverse complement strand
GTGGGCTTGTCCTTTTGGCCATTGTTAAAACCTCCTGTTGTCAGTATATTTTACTTCACCGACTATGAGGAAGTTTACACAAACTTATAGGCACTACCTAAAAAACTTGCTGAAATGGCAGAAAAAGTGGCTCAGGAGCTAGACCTCGATTACGAAATTGAAAAGGTAACAGATATTAAAGAGATTATGTCCTTTGGAGTGCTGGGAACTCCCGGCCTTGTTGTAGACGGGAAGGTTCTTTTATCCGGTCGGGTTCCAACAGAAGCAGTTCTGAAAGACCTTCTTCGCGAGAAGGCAAAATAAAAACATACCCCCGATTAGCCGTCGGGGGTTATTTTAGGCCCTTATGTGAACTATCCGCCGCTTATATTAGTGAAAGGAAGTCTTTTGTTATGAGTGATCGCAAAAAATTTATATGGATCGTTGCAGCTTTCCTTTTCTTTTATTTTTTACCAGCCGACAATCCCCGAGTACACAGCGCCGCTATAGAAGCCTTTGCCATGCTTCATGAATATGCCAGGGAGCATGTACTGCTTTGCCTTGTTCCCGCATTTTTTATCGCTGGAGCTATTTCTGTTTTCGTCAGTCAGCAGTCAGTGATGAAATATCTTGGAAACCAGGCGCAAAAGATCGTTTCATACTCTGTCGCTGCTGTTTCAGGCACTATCCTTGCGGTCTGTTCATGCACCGTCCTTCCTCTTTTTGCGGGAATTTACAGCCGCGGAGCCGGTATTGGCCCTGCGTCTGCCTTTCTCTATTCAGGCCCGGCCATCAACATCCTCGCCATTATATTGACAGCCCGAGTTCTTGGTTTTGAAATGGGGCTCGCCCGTGCCATAGGCGCTATCTCTTTCAGCATACTTATAGGTCTTGCAATGGCTTTCATTTTTAAAGAAGAAGAAAAGAAGCGGCAAGAAGGATTTGCTTCTCTGCCTATTGAAGAACCAGTCCGTCCCCTATGGAAAACCCTATGGACTATGGCCAGCATGGTCTTTTTTC
The DNA here is from genome assembly GCF_001896635.1 of Aminobacterium sp. EBM-42. Lineage (NCBI taxonomy): Bacteria > Thermotogati > Synergistota > Synergistia > Synergistales > Aminobacteriaceae > Aminobacterium > Aminobacterium sp. EBM-42. The sequence continues at coordinate 200,452 of NZ_MPPC01000011.1, read as the reverse complement.
TTATATTTGCCAACTGGGCCGCTCCCAAGGTAGAGTCCGGAACATGGGCCGCGATATATGATGCAAAGTGGATCTTGGCAGGAGCAGCCCTTGGTTCTACTATTTTGACAACAATGAAGTGGTTTTCCCGTGATGAGCAAACTGAATGGCTCAGCGCTACATGGGGATATGGGCTGCAAGTATTACCCCTGCTTTTTTCGGGGGTTCTTCTTGCGGGCTTCTTGTTGGGCCGTCCCGGCTACGAAGCCCTTATTCCAAGTCATTATGTTGCGGCCCTTGTCGGAGGGAACTCAATCTTTTCGAACTTTTTTGCCTCCGTTGCCGGAGCTTTCATGTATTTCGCCACATTGACGGAAGTCCCCATTCTCCAAGGGCTTATGGGAGCTGGTATGGGCAAAGGCCCTGCTCTTGCGCTCCTTTTGGCAGGACCTGCCCTTTCCCTTCCCAACATGCTGGTGATCCGTAACATTATGGGAACAAAAAAAACAGCAGCCTACGTTGCCCTTGTTATTTTTTTATCCACTATGGCAGGAAGCATTTACGGCGCTTTCTTTTAGCATTGTTCTAAAACTGGCCAAAAAGGATGTGAGTACCAATGCCGCTCTATAGAATTAAGAAACTGAACTGTCAGAGTTGCGCTTCTCAAATAGAGGCAGACATATCCGCCCTTCCAGGAGTAAGTGGGGTATTGTTCGATTTCGATACAAAAATATTGAGAGTTGAGAACGATGGAAGTGACCTTGAGGAAAAGATCAGGGCCATTGTAACTCACATAGAACCAGGGGTAACAGTAACACCCGTTAATAATGTGGAAAATGCTTCTTCAGAAAAGTCCTCTTCAGGCAAGAGTTTTTTAATAGAGCGATTTAAGGAAGAAGGAAAGGGCCTTGGAATTGCCGCCATCCTCTTTATCATAGGACTTGCTTTTAGAGAACAGCTGGCAGCAACACCTTATAGCCTAGGTGAATATTCCGTCTTCCTCGCCGCTTACTTTCTTAGCGGACAGGAAGTGCTCTGGAACACAGTTAAAAATCTAAAGGCCATGAAAGGGATGGACGAATTCTTCCTAATGTCTATCGCCACTATTGCAGCAATTCTTATTGGGGAACTTCCAGAGGCTGTAGCAGTTATGCTTTTTTATAGAACTGGAGAACTATTCCAGGAATTATCAGCAAGAAGGTCCCGCAGCTCTATCCGCGCCCTTCTTGTTGCTCGCCCTCAATTTGCCAGACTCCTTAGCGACGGAGAAGAAAGAAATGTCAAACCCGAAGATGTTGCCGTAAACGACCATATCCTGGTTCGGCCGGGAGAAAAAATCCCTCTGGACGGAATTATTGAATCGGGAATTTCCCAAATTGATCAATCCCCCCTCACCGGGGAATCGGTACCTGTAACGGCAGAACCCGGCAAAAGGGTATATGGCGGAAGCATAAACCTACGGGGGGCTCTCACCATTCGTGTAACATCTGCCTTTGAAGAAACAACTATCGCGCGAATTCTTGAAATGGTCGAGTTCGCTGTAGCGCGAAAATCGCCAACTGAACGGTTTATTACAACCTTTGCCCGCTACTACACTCCTGCAGTAGTTATGGGAGCTTTAGCAGTAGCCGCCATTCCACCCCTTCTCGGAAATGGTTCGTATATGAATTGGATTTACCGGGCGCTGGTCCTTCTCGTTATTTCATGCCCCTGCGCTTTGGTGATCAGTATTCCTCTTGGATATTTTGGAGGAATAGGGGCTGGATCGCGCCATGGCATCCTCATAAAGGGTGGAAATGTACTTGATGCTATGAATTCTGCGAAAGTGGTGGCTTTTGACAAGACAGGAACCCTGACACAAGGAGTTTTCTCTGTAACAAAGATTGTGCCCCAGCAGGATGTTTCAGAAGAAGAGATTCTTTCCCTCGCCGCCTCGCTGGAACAAAGCTCAAATCATCCTATCGCCCGTTCAATTACTGAGGCGGCGGGAGGAATAGAACTTCTGCCTCCAAAAGATCTCGAAGAAATCTCCGGAAAGGGCTTACGGGGCATTGTTGAAGGTCATCGGATACTTGCTGGGAATAAAAAATTCTTAGAGGGAGAAGGTTTCCAGAACCTTTCAGACCCGGAGCGGGGAACCGTAGTTCACATAGCAAAGGGCGGTCAGTACCTCGGTTATATTATTGTTTCTGATGTGATCCGTCCTGACGCGCACAGCACATTGAAAGCCCTCAAGAAGGCCGGATTGGCGGCTACGATCATGCTGACAGGCGATACCGAAAAGGGAGCGGAGTGGGTAGCTCGTGAGATAGGCGTAGATCAATACGTCGCCAGCCTTTTGCCCCAGGATAAGGTTGCGGAGCTGGCCAGGCTGAAATCAGGGCTGTCTGCCAATGAAACAACTATCTTTGTGGGTGACGGCCTCAACGATGCCCCTGCTTTAGCCGCTGCCGACATCGGCATAGCTATGGGAGGCCTTGGCTCAGAAGCAGCAATAGAAACAGCTGACGTGGTCATCCTCGACGATAATCCATCCAAGGTTGCGGATGCCCTTGTTCTGGCTCGTCGAACCCGTAAAATCGTCTGGCAGAATATAATCCTGGCCCTTGCTACAAAAGGCTTTTTCATCGCCCTTGGAATAGCTGGAATGGCAGGAATGTGGGAAGCTGTGTTCGCCGATGTAGGGGTTGCCTTGCTTGCTGTTCTGAATTCTATGCGTACGATCCGGTTTGAGCCGGAATCATAAGTGCCCCTCCCTCTGCATTATCTCTGAGCGACACCCCATTTTCCTGGAAAGAGTGTTTCGAACAGACGTTCGAACAGCATAAAAGCTCAGCTTTTCGAAAAGCTGAGCTTTTATGCTGTCTAAAAAGGAACTATTCTTTGAATACGGGCAACCTCGCGAGATAGACCAGATCCTTACTTTCGTAACCGCCTTCCTCAAGAAGAACGGCAACCTTGGCCACCACTGTGCAATTGACATGGGAAAGAAGGCTCTCAAGGGCTTTGAGGGATCCCCCCGTGGAGACCACGTCGTCTACAATACACACCCGCTTGTTTTCCAGTTTTTGGGCATCCAGGCCGTCGAGAACTATAATCTGCGGCTCACGGGTAGTAATGGACTGCACCTTTTCTATCACGGGATTTTCCATATACCCCTTTACAGACTTACGGACTATAACGTAATTAATGCCTAAACGTCTGGCAATAGCATGAGTAAGGGGAATTCCTTTTGCCTCAGGACAGACTAGATAATCAATGCCATCTGGAAGTTTGCGATAAAGGTCCTCAGCCGTCCGTTCAATGAGTTCTGTATCTCCAAGCATTACGAACGATGCTATAACAAGGTCATCTGCGACTCTCACTTTTTTTAGATTCCTGGTTAATCCAGAAATATGCAGTTCGTAGGTGTCGTTCATTTTCGCATCACACTCCAAAATAAAATTTTATCGCCAACCCGGCCAAGAGGCCAAAGAATGGGTTCCACCGGGCAGAGACAAGGGTCGTCGCCCCAATCACCATGCCCCAGGGACCAAACCCGTAAGGACCGGCAAATTCCGGAGCGGAAGCAATGGCTCCCTGAATGTTGGTAGCAAAAGTAACAAAAGTACCAAGAATAAACAGAAACCCGGCAATAGATGAACGATGGACGTACTGCCCAATAATGGGAAGAAGTTTCATAAGAAGGATCACGGCCATAATGCCCATCATAAGCACAGAAGCTAGAATGGGCTTAGGTGCTGTAGCTGTCCCAGAGATAATAGCTTCCACAGGACCGCCGCCAAAAAGAGAAGACCCCATATCGGCCAGACTGGAGTAAATGGCAAGGTGGTCGATATTTGTCTCGGCCCCGGCAATGCTTCCTGTGATCTTTCCAAAGCTGATATTAGCTCCGATGTTAAGACAAGCGAGAGCAAGGGCTCCTACAAAAATACGGGGGTTTTTCCAGAAACGCCACTCTATGTCACCAAAGTTAAATCGCTCTCTGGAAAGGTCAATTTTTGTTTCCTCAATAGCAACTTTTTTGCTGACTCGAAGGTAGTTATAGACGGCAGTAGAAACAAGAACAGATATAATAATTGTCCATGCCAGATCTTTTGTTACAAGCCAGACAGCAAGCCCCGAAATCATAGAAGCAGTTCCAGACCACCGTTCAGCATTGAAAAGTTCAATGGCCACATAGGCCAGCATAATTCCAACGCCTGCCATCATAGATGTTACGATGGTAGGACCAATAAAGGCAACAATGGCTTCATTCAATCCGAAAACAGAGGGGATAAAAAGAAAAGCCGCGCCCCAGAAGACAAGGCTAAGGCGTTCGCGAACGTTACGTCCCATTGTTCCTGCTAAAGTGATTGTTTCTGCCTGGAAAGAGATGGTGGCAACAGAGTTAAATGCAAGAGAGCCAGCAATACCAATAATAAAAGCGATAGCCGTGGGGAAGGCAGCAAAACCAAAACTGAGTGCCAGCAATCCCTGAGGGATACCATTCACAACAACAGCCAAGGCGGTGAGGATATTAGTAAGCATAGGGGTCACATTCTCCTTAATTATTTTTTTAATTTCTTTTCAGATCTTCCCTGAACGCAAACATTTTTACCTAAAAATCTTTTTTTGTAAAGTTTAAAACTCTATAAAGGGTTTTTCTTTTCACTGCTTGATATATAATAGTGTTATGATTTTAAAACTTTGTAACACGGAAGAGGAGGTTCGCTGTGGCCATGCCGTCAATAACTTCTGAATGCCTTGAACAAATTATTCATTTCCATGGACATTGGTGTCCTGGTTTAGCTATTGGCATACGCGCCGCTCAGATAGCTCTCGCTGAAGTAGGGCACAGTTCTGACGAAGAAATGGTGGCTCTATGTGAAACAGATATGTGCGGAATCGATGCTATCCAGTTTCTTACAGGATGTACACTTGGAAAGGGAAATCTTATTATTCGTCCCTACGGGAAAATGGCCTTTTCCTTTTATAGGAGAAAGGACGGGAAGTCCATTCGCCTTGTATTAAAAAAAGAATCTGGGAAGGGGACTGGAAGTCCTGATTATCGGGAACTTCAAGCCAAGGTTAACACTCATACCATAACGGAAGAAGAGCGTCGGCGTTTCGCTGCCCTTCGTCAGGAGCGATGCGATGCTATTATGACCATGCCAGTGGAAGAGCTTTTTGAAATTGGAACAGTGAGAGAGGCAGTTCCTCCTCATGCCCCTATGGCACAAAGCCTGACGTGCGCCCTTTGCGGGGAAGGTGTTATGGAGACAAAAGCCCGGTGTTTCAAAGGAGAATACTATTGTGCCCCCTGTTTTGAAAAGGTTGTTCCACGGCCCTGAATCACCATGCAGGAATAATGACAGGAGAACCGTGAACAAACTCAATATCCACTGAAATATCGTAAATATCGGCAATAACCTGGGGAGAGATTTCGTCTTTGGCTAGAACATAACGAATCTCCCCTTTTTTCATAAAAACGAAACGATCTCCATATCTCAATGCCATGGTAAGGTCATGAAGGGATATAACAGCTGAAAGCCCATGGCCTTTAATAATATGTTTCATTGTTTCCATAATTTCAATCTGATTCTTTACGTCGAGACTGCTGATAGGTTCGTCAAGCAATAAAATGCGAGGCTCCTGAACTAAAGCACGGGCTATAGTCACCTTTTGAAGTTCTCCGCCACTCATCTCGTCAAGATACCGCAGGGCTAACTCATCAAGGCCAAGGGTATGAATGATTGCGTCAACCTTCATAATATCGCTCTCTGCAAGGCGCCAACCTACATAGGGGCGGCGGCCGAGAAGAATGGCATCAAAAGCGGTGAGCCGCACTTTCTCACTGCTTTGAGGAACATACCCTATGCGTCTGGCTATTTCACGTCCTGACATGCGGCGCATGTTCTTGTCTTCCAGAGTAATGGTGCCCTTTTGAGGGCGGTTAATTCCATTCAGACACCGTAGGAGGGTTGTCTTGCCCGAACCGTTGGGGCCAAGAATCATAACCATCTCCTGGTTCTTCACTGAGAGGGAAATATTTTTCAGAATAGGTGTTTCCCCATAGCTAAAATGAAGATCATCTACTGAAAGAATCATAAACGTCCCCTCCGCAAAACAAGCCAGATGAAAAGAGGCGCTCCTAGAAAAGAGGTGAGCACTGAAACGGGCAGTACTCTCGGAGCCAGAGCAAGCCTCGCCGCTGTATCTGCACCGAGGAGCAACAATGCGCCGAAAATAGCCGTTCCCGGAATAAGAAAACGGTGGTCATCACCAATAATTAAACGGACCATGTGAGGACACACAAGGCCCACAAAGCCAATAACCCCTACAAAAGCAACAACCACCGATGAAATAAGTGACGCACAGAGCATTCCCACAAGACGAATACGCTGCACCTGAACACCGAGACCAAGGGCCGCTTCTTCACCTGCGTCAATAGCATTGTAATCCCACCTGTGAGCAAAGAAGTAAATCAACATGACCCCGATAAAAACACTCATTATCTGTAACTCTCTCCACCCTGCCCTGGCCACATCGCCGAAGGTCCAAAAGACCATGGCCGCCAGTTGGGCATCATCAGCAAAATACTGCAGGAGCATTGTCGCCGCCGTAAAAAGAGAGGCCAGCGCCACTCCTGTTAAGACCATGGATTCAGGTGTTGCTCCTCTCATTCTAGAAAGAAGCACAATGATCCCGGTAGCAACTAAACTTGTTAAAAAGGCAGCACCTGTGGCAGCGAGGGGATTAAAGAGAGTCACTGCACCCACCTGGCTGCTCTGCATTTGCCCTGCGCCAAAAACCATCACAGAAAGAGCGGCGCCGAAAGCGGCCGCATTTGAGATTCCCAAGGTAAAAGGCGATCCCAAAGGGTTTCGCAGTATGGACTGCATAACAACACCAGCAACAGAAAGGCCTGCCCCGGCCACTAAAGCTGTAAGTGTCTGGGGAAGGCGAACGTTCCAAATAATAAGCTGCCACTTAGAGGTCTCGCCCTTTCCTAACACAGTAGCAAGGACTTCCATGGGAGGGATACGGACCGCGCCAAGGGAAATAGACAACATGGCTGTTATAGCGAGGAGGACAGCTCCTGCACAAAGCCACAGCGCTTTTTGGGCTTGATATTCTTTGTAAACCGGAGAAAGGGTTCCTTCTTCCAAATGCATAGCAATATCCCTATTTTAGAGAAATTTTTTGGAAGGCCATATTCTCAAAAAGAGCGTTCATTTCATTGAAAACTCCTTTTCCAACAAGGAATGTGTAAATTTCATCGGCCTTTTGTGAGGGGTCAATATCCTGAAAGCGTTCAGGATACAGAACCTTGCCAACAAAATAAGCATCGGCAAGAATGGAGCCAAAATTCTGTGTATACCAGTTGTAAGGAAGAACTCCGTAGACTTCCCCACTCTTTACGGCCTGGAGTTCCTGATAAATGGGGTCATTTTTCAGTTCTGACAGAGCGCTTGCCTGCCCGCCAGCGTTAAGAGTGGCAAGATCTATAAAAATAACCTCGGGATCCCATTCCAAAAGCTTTTCCCGGGCTACATCCACGTGAGTATTTTTTGCCCCAGCATCATGATCAGCTGTTGCCACATGTCGGGCCTTGGTAAATATAAAGGGCGGATAAGCCAGCTCCGTAGATCGAAAACCATGAGCTCCTCTCGACGCGACCCCGCCGACGTAACATGTTCTTTGCTCGGCTTCTGGAACATCCTGTACTCTGCTTTTAAGATCCGCAATGCTCTTCTCAAAGAAATTAACAATAGCCTCTGCTCGCTCTTCTCGATCAATGACTTTTCCCATAATGCGCAAGGAGGCATAAAGATCTTCACGGAGGTGAGCCAAGTTGCCATAATTGAGCCCTATGACAGGGATACCTGTTTTTTCATTCAATACATGGGCTGGAATTCCATCATTCGGGTAGGTTTTAAATATAACCTGAGGCAAAGGATTGAGACCGAGAATCAATTCGGGGTTCGCATTGCCTCGAAATTCTCCCATAAGAGGCATACCTTTAAAATGCGGGTTGGCCAAAGCATAAGGACGGGGACCGAAATCTTTTCTTTTCTCATTGTCTTCCACTGCCACTACAAGGTGCTGACCTTTCAAATAGGTAAGAAGCCTAAGACACCCTGAACCAGAACAGATGACATGCTCAATTGGTGCTGAAACCTCTACTTGCTGTCCTATACCATCTGTGATTGCCATTGAAGCGCCGATTTTTTCGGAAGCAAGACCTTGGGTGGGAAAAAGAATTGAACATAAAAGAAGAAAACTCCATATCCCGGTACGCCATTTCATTTACTGACACCCCTTTAGAATAGAAACATTTTAATAACACGAACTTGTTGAATCGTAGCACATTTAAAAGAAAAGCGCAAAAGGTATTTATGTGGCGTACTCTATTTTTCCCATTTTTATAACATGGAATGCTTACTCAGTGAAAGCAGCACTTTATCAGCAATGACTTGCGCTGAGTGGGGGTGGGCCAACTTCCGCGCCGCCCCTCTTATTTTTTTCAAACGCTCAAAAGAGGTATAGAGCCCCCGTACGTGATGAACCGCATCTGTTGCAGATCTGGCCCAGATCCCCGCCCCATTTGTTTCAAGATATCTGGCATTGTTTATTTCCTGCTTGGGTATGGGGTTTATCATAATCATGGGAACCCCGACGCATAGCGCTTCGCTTACAGTGAGTCCCCCCGGCTTGGTAATCATGAGATCTGCCTCCTCCATATAGTCGTTCAGATTATCCACAAAACCAAGCACTTTAAAATCGATCCGGTGAGGAATATCCACCCCTTCCAGCTGGTCTATAAGATCTTCGTTTCGACCTGCAATGATGGTGAGGGAGAGGTTTATCCCTGTTTCGATAAGACCTTCGAGAATATCAAGAACTATTGAGTTAGGCACACTACTCGCCACAAACAATAAAGAGAAGGGAGTTTTAAGAGGCTTTTCCTCTGTATATCTTGAATAACTCTCAGCATACTTCCTTAATACTGGAATGCCGGAGATTAATACTTTATCATTGGAAATACCTGCTTCGAGAAGATCTTTCTTTACCGGCGCGCCGCCAACGAAATATGCGTCTACGTGGGGACTTACCCACATTCGATGAAGGCCGTAATCGGTGACAACACCGTATATTTTGCCTTTGTAAAAACCCTGTTCTTTCATATAGGAAAGGACGGAAAGGGGGAAAAAATGGGTTCCCACGCAAACATCAGGCTGATTTTCGGCAAGGTAACGCATGAACTTCTTTACGTTCTCCATATTTATTTTTTCAAGAAGACGAAGGGCGGCGCTTTCTTCTCTATCCTGATCAGTCAGTTCATACATGACCTTGCACGCCAGGTGGGCGTGTTCACTTACAAAAGCATATACGTCACTATATGACCATTTAAAGAGATCACTCGAAAAATCGAGTAAATCCATTATGACATTCGGTATTCTGCGGCTATCAAGTTCTTCCTGAATCGCGCGAGCCGCTATTCGATGCCCACTGCCTGCCGATACATAAACAAGATGGACCGGTCTCACAGTATCCAACCTCCTTGTTTAATATTACTTCATTGCGCAATCAAATACCTTTTATGTATTATTATAGCGTTTTTCAAATCCGCTTTTTCTAAAAAATCTACCTCTATGCAAAGGAGTTGAATAGAAATGATAGAGAAACTGGAAGGGTCGCAAGGGTGTTTTGTCTGTGACACCACTAACACGAATCCTCGGTCCCTTAAGCTCGCAATCTACTGGGACAGTGAACGGAGGAATACCATGATCCGATTAACCCCCGACTCCTCTCACTGCGGGTATGAAGGAATTGTGCATGGCGGGATTATCGCTTCCATTTTCGATGATGCCATGGCATGGGCAGTAAAGAAAGAAACTGGTATCTGGGCTGTAACAGCTACTTTTGAAATACGGTACAGACAACCAGTCAAGATAGGTGAAGAATACACATTCTATGGGAAAATTGATTCTGTCCTAGGCAAGAGGATTCGCACATCAGCTCTCTTAAAAAATAGTACCCGTCAAGAGGCAGCCAGCGCTTCAGCTCTTTTCATCTCTATGGGGCCTAATAGTTAACGGCTCAAAACAATGTTTCTAAGTCTCCTTTGTCCTTCCTCAGAAAGACCAAGGAGGAGGAGTTCCGCTTCAAGTTCTTTTAGGGTACCGTAGCCGCCAAGATATCCGTTAACCCTTGCAACGGCCGTAGACTGCAAAAGTTTGTCCAGAGAAGGATAGATCTTCTTATATTCCTGGGAAAAAACGCTGTCCATACGCAACCAGTATTTCTGATGATAGGCCTCAGCCAGATAAAATGTGTCAAGGGGGAGGATTTGCGTCCGCACTGGACGGCCTGTTTCTTGCTCCAAATGTTCTTTCCAGCCCTCAGCCCCTGCCTTCTGCTCTTCGTTCTCATAGAAGATGGCAGACATATATTGCCGCGAAAAGATAGGAAGCGTGGGGTCATGTCCTTCTGTAAAGGCCTCTAAAAGACTCTCGTAAGAAATAACATCCGGATCATATATGACTTGAATGCTTTCCGTATGATTTCCTAACGTATGATAAGTGGGATTTGGCCTGTCTCCTCCGGTATACCCTACTTTTGTACTGATAACACCTGAAAGAAGCCCGAACTGGGCGTCTGGCCCCCAAAATCAGCCAAGGGCAAAGGTTGCTAACGCAGTTCTTTTATGCTCTACGTTATCTATGGCGGGAAAGATATTTTCCATAAATGCCATCTCCTTTTCCGTATTAGATTCTTCGGCAAAAATAATACCCGGGGAAATAGCAAGGAGCACCCCTATGACAATAATGGTCATACCATTAAAAAGACATTTTCCCTGTTTCCACATTTCTTGCCCTCTCTTTAATGACAAACATCACTTTATCTTTTTAATTTTACCCCACATCCCTATTTTTATTATGATACACTAAAAAACTTCGTATATCTAACCCCACCCAAGAAGAAATGGTCAAATCTGTTGACAGCACCCCTTTATTTCACTATAATCTTTACTCGACTGGCGCTTTAGCGTGATGAATTGTTATCTGAAAGAATCATTATTTCACTGAGGGGGTAACGTTATGAAAAAAATTGGTATACTTTTGTTGTGCTGTATATTTGTTGTTCTTGGGGCAAGCAATGTTCTTGCCGCTGACAAGAAAACGTATATAGTAGGAATTGACGGTGACTACTATCCTTATTCTTTTATTGGCCAAGATGGAAAACCCGCAGGCTTTGACGTAGAATCCATTCAATGGATCGCCAAAGAAATGGGTTTCGAAGTCAAGGTTCAGCCCATGGCGTGGGACGGAATTATTCCAGCCCTTCTCGCTAAAAAGATCGATATGGTTTATTCTGGCATGACAGCCTCTCCGGAACGCCGTGAAGTGGTAACTTTCAGCAAGGTTTACTGGATCATTAATCAGGCTGTTTGCGTTCGAAACAATACCGACACAAATATGGGAAACCTTTTTGATGGAAAGCACACCATTGGAACCCAGCGTGGCTGCACTGCGGCTATGTGGCTTGAAGATTATGTGGTCAAAACAGGAATAATTCCCAGTCAAAATCTGAAACTTTATGATAATTTCCCACTGGCGGCAAAAGACCTGGAAAATGGCCGGATAGACGCTGCCATGATGGATGATGTGATTGTGGCAAAGGCTGTTGAAGGTAAGGATATGAAAATTATCGGAACAATCTCTACAGGCGAGGAATATGCCGTAGCGATGAGGAAAGAGGACAAGGAACTTCACGATCTCATCAATGAAGGCCTTGACCGTCTCATGACATCCCCAATGTGGAATGAATTAAAATTAAAATACAAGATGTTTTAAACCAGTTCTCTTTAAGGTAGAATTATCTGAAACACGAGGGGAATGAGGCTCATTCCCCTTTTTTTCTGTTACAACGTTGATTTTGTTATGATTTTGACAAGGGAGATTCAAGAAGATGGAAAACATTGAGGTTGTTGTTCAGTCCTTACCATATTTGCTGCAGGGAACACTGGTCACGCTAAGAATTGTAGCCCTGGCCCTGGCCCTTGGTCTATGCATGGGGCTTCCTTTGGCCATTGGTCAGGTATATGGTTCTGCCTCCATGCAGAGAATGGTAAAAGCCTACGTATGGATTTTTAGGGGGCTTCCCAATCTCGTATTGCTTTTCCTCTTCTTTTTTGGAATTTTTCCCTCTCTTAGGATAGATGCTTCGGCTTTTTCTACTGCTGTGGTTGTTCTCGGATTACGAAGCGCCGCCTATCAATCTCAGATTTTCAGGGGCAGTATCCTCTCCCTTGGGGAGGGGCAGATGCTGGCGGCCCGATCACTGGGGATGAGTAAATTACAGGCCATTATATGGATTATTCTGCCTCAGGCATTGCGCATTGCTCTGCCAGGCTGGTCAAATGAATATCCTATCCTTCTTACAGATTCTTCGGTAACCTACGCAATAGGCGTTCTTGAAATTCTTACAAGGGCAAACCTTGTGGTCTCAAGAACCTACAAGCCTATGCCTATATTTTTAACCTGCGCCATTATCTTTATTCTTTTAAATTATGGCGGTATGCGCTTGCTTCACATGATAGAAAATAAAATGAGAATTCCTGGCTATGGAAATGGAGAACGGTAACAATGAGTGATAAAACAAAGGACATTATTTTGCGAGTTGAGGATATTCATAAATCCTACAGCGGCGTTGAAGTTTTAAGAGGAATTTCCTTCACCGTTCGCAAAGGTGAGACCAAGGTCTTTATTGGTCCTTCAGGAACGGGCAAAAGCACGTTGCTTCGCTGCATCAATCAGCTTACCATTCCTGATTCTGGCCAGATTTGGCTTCACGGCGAAGAGGTTACTCATTCGAAGAAAAGTATCAACGTCTTACGCCAGAAAATGGGGATGGTCTTTCAAAATTTCTATCTTTTTGATCACCTGACAGCCCTTCGTAACGTGGAAATTGCTCTTTTAAAAGTAAAAGGCATGGATAAAAAACATGCCCGGGAAAAAGCAATGCTGGAACTTGAGCGTGTAGGTATGGCGGCTTTTGCTGATCACTATCCCACACAGCTTTCAGGAGGGCAAGCCCAGAGAGTCTCTATAGCCAGAGCTTTAGCCATGGATCCTGACGTTATGCTTTTCGATGAACCTACATCTGCCCTTGACCCAGAGCTTATTGGAGAAGTTCTTGAAGTTATGCGCAATCTCGCTAAAGGCGGAATGACAATGCTAGTGGTAACCCACGAAATGGGTTTTGCCTGTTCTGTAGCAAACGAAATTATGTTTATGGAAGAAGGCAGAATTCTTGAAAGCGGGTCTCCTGACAAGTTGCTTAATACCCCTCAATACGAACGAACCCGTCAGTTCCTTCGCAAATTGATGGATCTTTACGGAGAACTGGGGAAGAGCAATGAATGATCTGCTTTTTATTCAGCAGGATGTGCTGCCAGCATTGCTGACAGGCATAATCATGACTTTAAAACTCATTGTGGTGTCTATTCCTTTTGGAATAGCTGCAGGTACTGTCATAGCCATAGGACGGGTGTACGGAAACAACACTATTTCATTCCTCTGCAGGCTCTATGTTATTTTTTTTAAGGGAACGCCTCTTTTGATTCTTCTTTTTATGCTCTATTTCGGCCTTCCCTCTTTTGGCATCACTTTAAGTCCCTTTGCTGCTTCTGTATTGGGTTTTATTATCTGCAATGGAGCTTATAACTCAGAGTATATACGAGGAGCCATACAGTCCGTTAAAGGTGGACAGCTCATTGCCGCTCAGGCTCTGGGCATGACGAAATGGCAAGCCATCCTGAATATTATTCTTCCTCAGGCCTTTCGACGGGCCATCCCTGGCTGTTCTAACGAGATGATCTATCTTATCAAGTATTCCTCTCTCGCCTACATGCTCACGTACATAGAACTGACCGGTGCCGGGAAAATTGTGGCGTCCCGTTCCTTCAGATATACTCTTGTCTTTACCGTTGTCGGCATTATATATCTCATAATGGTAACCTTGGCCAGTTGGCTTCTTTCTCTTCTTGAAAAAAAACTTTATATCCCCGGATGGAGCCAGGAAAGCTAGCGGGGTTTCGCTGCAAAAGAACAGGCAGGATAGATGCATGAGGCACAATTGCGGCAGAGGCCTCCCTCCTACGCCCCACCGGCATATCGTTTCCTAGGTGGGAGCAACCCCGGTCTTCCGCTCTGACTTTCTGTTCCTCCTCTATTCTTGCAGCAGCGCCTTGTAAACTTTCTCGTAAAGGGGCACGGAAATCCCTGCGTCTTCCGCAAGACGAACCACAGCGCCTACAAAAGTTTCAAGCTCTGTAGGACGCCCCTTTGAGGCATCGAGCTCCATAGAAGAACGAGTTTCTGGCGGGAAAGATTGAGCCTTCTCAAGAGATGCCGCAACAATATTTCCAGGGAGGGCTATCCCCTTTTCCTGAGCAAGGGATTCAACCTCTTTCATGAGATTTAATACCATGTCTCGGGTTCTCTTTTGAGAAAGAACCTCCCCAAAAGACGCTCTCTTGAGGGTTGTTACCGCGGCCATGGGGCTCATGAAAATAAACTTTATCCAGACAGCCAAGTCAATTTCTGGAGTGAGTTCGAAAAGAATGCCTCCTTCTTTCATCACTTTTTCAAAGGAACGATGTTTCTCGATGTGGTCATTCACGGGACCTACAATCATTTTACAATTTCCTCCAACCTGGTGAATTTCGCCGGGGGAGGCAATAAAGGCAGAAATGTAAACGCAACCATTGAAAAGAATGCCTGGAATTTTTTCTTTACAAAGGATATCCGCATTATCTACGCCATTTCCAAGAGGAATTAGAAGGGTCTGATTATGGCATAGAGGACGGGCAGCCTTGGCAAAGGCCTGCAAGTGGTATCCCTTGACTGCGAAAAAGAGTACGTCAACACAACCTATTTCTGCTGGCGAATCTGAAACTACACGGGGGTGAGCGACAAATGTTTCCTGGGGGGTTGTAACTACAAGTCCCTTTTCCCTAATGCGGTTCATATGTTCTCCCCGGCAAAGGAAAGAGATTTCATGTTCAGCTGATGTTTCATAGGCAACTGCAAGGCGCCCTCCAAAGTAGCCACCCACACCTCCAAGTCCCGCGATACAAATGCGCATAGAGAAACACTCCTTTCGTTAATTTGCCTTTTCTACTTTATTATATTCGACATTATTACGACCACATAGACAAAAATGCTTTTGCAGGTTACAATGTTCAAACATAAATTATCGGCATACAACTTATAGGAGGTAGTTATAATTGCATAGGTTTTTTCGTTTTTTATTCACTTCTATCATGATTATGAGCTTTGTTATTGCAGGAAATCAGCTTGCTGTCGCTGCAGATGGTCAGATCTTCTTTAAAGGGTCATCTACCCTTGCTCCTGTTATTTCACAAGTGGCACAGCAGTTTATGGAAAAATACGGCACGTGGAATAAAATTGATGCCTCTCTTCCCGACGCCAAAATTGAAATTTTTGTTTCTGGGGGCGGTTCCGGAGAAGGAGTAAAGGCTGTTCTAGACGGAACAAGTAATTTTGGGATGACAGCACGTACCGTTAAAGAAGAAGAAAAAAAAGCTATAGGAGATTACCACGAGTTTCATATTGGAACAGACGCTCTGACCATTTCGGTTAATCCTGACAACAAAGTATGCCAGGTAAAACCCAACCTCACCAAGGATGAATTAGTTAAGATTTTTAGTGGCGAATATAGAACGTGGAATAATCTTGATCCTGCGTTGGCAAAAGAAGAAATTGTCGTCGTTATTCGAGACATTGGCGGCGGGGCTCACGAAGTGTTCCAGAAGAGCATTATGAAAAAAGTGGATGTAACTCCTAGTGCTATTCAATCTCCCTCAATGGGCGCCCTTGTCACAAAAGTTATAGAAAATAAAAATGCCATCGGTTATGCTTCTTTTGGCATGGTTAATGTACACGAGGGAGAAATTATCCCTCTCAAAGTCGATGGGGTGGAGCCTACCGTTGAAAACATTCTTGATGGAACATATTATGTGTCACGCCCACTTCTTGTCGTCAAGAAAGGGAATATGTCCCCTATAGAAAAAGCATTTATTGATGAGTTGCTTTCTGCTGAGGGCATGAAAATAGTGGAGCAGATGGGATTCGTACCTGCAAAGTAGGGTATACCTTTGGTTAAGGTTTGCTCAAGGCCGGGGAGAATCCTCTCCGGCCTTTTCTCATAGCTATTCGAGGAGGATTTCGGAAACGTGAAAAAAGAGTGGATTTTCGTATGGGCTTGCAAGGCCCTTACGTTGCTGGCTGTTTCTTTCTTGTTCTTTATATTTCTTTTTATTGCAAAAGAAAGTTTTATGTTTTTCCAGAAGACGCCACTTCTTCATTTTTTAACGGGGTCACGATGGAATCCAATTGCCGACCCGCCTGCTTTCGGCCTTCAGCCGATGATATTCGCCACTGTTTATGTTTCCCTTCTTGCAACAGCTATTGCTCTTCCTATCGGGGTCGGAATGGCTGTTATTCTATCGGTTTTAGCTCCCCCAAAAATTCAATGGTTACTTCTCCCTCTTATTGATCTCATGGCCGGTATCCCGTCTGTTGTCTATGGTTTTGCAGGCCTTATGATTATTGTAAAATTTTTTGAGACCCACTTTTCGTGGTCTTCCGGAGAATCTGTGCTCACCGGTGGAATTCTTTTGGCCATCATGATTTTGCCCTATGTTGTCTCCACATGCTACGAATCTATGATTAAAGTTCTTCATCATTATGAACAGGCATCACGAGCACTAAGTGTATCAAAATGGCACATGATGCGTTATTTAGTTATTCCTACAGCCAAAAAAGCTATTTTTGCTGCGCTGATTCTTTCCCTTTCAAGAGCTATGGGAGAAACGATGGCAGTTATGATGGTTATTGGAAACAGCCCCATATTTCCCCATCTTTTTCGCAAGGCTGAGACGATCCCCGCTCTCATTGCTCTGGAAATGGGGGGAGCTGCCGTTGGCAGCTTACACTATCAAGCGCTTTTCGCAGCTGGATTAATTCTTATGCTTGTGCTCTTCGCCTTTAATTCCTTTTTCTTTTTTATTCGCAAGCACATTGATGAGGGGATAAAATGGTAAACGATAAAGGGAAGGCTTCTCTATTTCCCCTTCGACTATGGCTTTTTTCAAGTGCATTTTTTGTTATTGCATCTTTGTGCGTTCTTTTTGGATACATTTTTATTCAAGGAGGAAGGGAACTTTCTCTTTCTTTCCTTACAAACACGCCACAGGGTTTTCCTTTAGGTGTAGAAGGAGGAATCTGGCCAGCTATTGTGGGAAGTTTCTGGTTTACTACAATTGCTTGCGCATTCGGCTCCTTTTTGGCTCTTCCTACAGCAATTTTTCTCGCCTTTTATGCTAAAACAACATGGATTGTATCTCTTTGCCATTTTTTAATCCATTCAATGGCGGGAATACCCTCGATTATCCTGGGACTATTTGGCTATACGTTCTTTGTCGTTACACTTGGTTTTGGCGTGTCTCTCTTGTCTGGAGGGCTTATTCTTGGAATTATGATCTTTCCCTTTATTGAGGTGCGAGTCGAAAAAACTCTTTTGGAATTTCCTAATAATATTACGCAGGCTTCAATCAGTTTGGGCATTACAAAAACGTGGACACTTTTTCATCTGATTCTTCCGGGATGTATGGGCGACATTGCCAAAATTATAGCTCTCGGAGGAAGTTTTGCCATGGGTGCAACAGCCCCTATTCTCTTTACAGGAGCCGTTCTCTTCGCACCATCCCCGCGTTCTATTTTTTCTCCAGCAATGGCTCTGCCCAACCATCTTTATATTCTTGTAGGACAGGGGATTTCGATTTCCAAAGCATATGGAACCGCTCTCGTGCTTATTGTTCTTCTACTTATTCTCAACGTAGTGCCCCTTGTTATAAATATGTGTAGAAAGGAGGGGCAAGATGTCCCCTATTCTTGAAATTCATCAGCTTGCTGTTGCTTTCAACAATAAAAAGATTCTTAAAAACATCAACGCGAATATCTATCCTCATCAAATTACAGCCATTATCGGCCCTTCAGGATGTGGAAAATCCACATTTCTTAAAAGCCTCAATCGTCTTGTAGAGGATGAACGAGGGGCGACTCTGAGCGGGCAGATTCGTCTTGATGGAGAGGATACTTTTACGCTAAGTCCTGAAGAAGTGCGCCGTCGTATCGGCATGGTTTTTCAATCACCTACACCCTTTCCTTTCTCTATTTACGACAATATGGCGTATCCTTTACGTTATCATGGATACGGCTCGAAAAAAAAGAGCAAAAACCTTGACGTCATAATTCGTAACAAACTTGAGGATGTAGGGCTTTTTGAAGAAGTCAAAGATAGTTTGTCGATGAACGCGACTCTCCTTTCAGGGGGACAGCAACAGAGACTCTGTATTGCACGAGCTCTCGCTGTAGAACCGGAAATACTGCTTTTGGATGAACCATGTTCTTCCCTTGACGTTAAGAACACGCAAAATATAGAGATGATGCTTCGTGCTCTATGTCAGCAATATTCTATTATTATCGTTACCCATAATCTTTTTCAGGCACGTCGTATTTCACATCAGACGTTTTTCATACTTGATGGGGAAGTTGTTGAAGCAGGTCCCACAAAAGATCTTTTTGAAAATCCTTGCGATTGCCGAACTGCGGAATATATTTCTGGCATTTACGGCTAAAGTGTTATAAAATGTTTGTTCGTGATAATCTATTCTCAAAATAAATAGCGGGTGATGGGGTTCACCATAAATACTATAAATGCGAAAGCTGATGACTCCTACAAGTATTAATGCTTGTAGGAGTCATTTTTGTATTCCATGTGAAAGGGTGTTTTATTATGGCTTTTAGTCTTGCTATTATTTTACTATTTGCCCTGCCAACAAATAAAATTTTTGAAACCTTGAAAATGCCTGGTTTATTGGGCACCTTGCTTTTAGGAATAGCTATAGGCCCGTATGGTCTGGACTGGCTTCAACCTGAGCTTTTAAATGCTTCAAGCGATCTAAGAAGAATCGCCCTCATTATTATTTTGTTACGTGCAGGATTGGGAATAAACAAAGACGACTTGAAACAAAATGGGGTCATAGCTTTAAAGATGAGTTGTCTGCCTGGTTTATTCGAAGGAGCAACCATAGCATTTATATCAGTAAAATTATTAGGTTTTTCCTTAATTCAAGGCGGAATACTTGGTTTTATTCTTTCTGCAGTATCTCCCGCCGTGGTTGTTCCTTCCATGCTTGATTTAATAAAAAGAGAAGTTGGAACAGAAAAAAGGGTCCCAAGTCTCATTATTGCAGGAGCATCTATCGACGATGTTTTCGCCATCACAATGTTAAGTGTCTTTTTAGGTTTATATAGTGGGGCAAGTATAAATATCGGCATAAAAATGTTGAGTATTCCTATTTCCATAATATTAGGATTTATGGTAGGTATTGTAGGTTTTATCATAGTACACATTTTTAAGAAATATCAGATGAGAGACACTCAAAAAGTCTTATTAGTTTTAGCCCTTGCAGTATTAATTTCCGAACTTGAATTTCAATTCAAAACCAAAATTGAAATTGCGTCGTTACTCGGCGTTATGACTATAGGGTTTATCATATCGGAAAAAATGCCTCATATTGGAGAACGCTTAGCCCAAAAACTTAACAAAATATGGATTTTCGCCGAAATCTTGCTTTTCGTTCTTGTTGGCGCCCAAGTAGACGTAACATTGGCATTTAAAGCAGGGGGAGTAGGTATTGCTATAATTGGAACCGGATTGATTGGTAGAAGTATTGGCGTTCTTTTTTCTCTTGTAGGAACGAATTTCAATTGGAAAGAACGACTCTTTTGTATCATCTCCTATTCTCCGAAAGCTACTGTACAAGCAGCCATGGGGGCAATACCTCTATCATTAGGGGTCAAGTCAGGAGATGTTATCTTAGCTATAGCTGTATTATCTATACTTGTTACAGCTCCTTTAGGAGCTATTGGCATTCGATATTCCGCTAAAAAACTATTATAAACATTGAGGGAGAGATCCTTTTGAAAAAACACATCATCAATATATTGAAACAGGCTCAGGGAACCTGCGTTTCAGGTCAGGATCTCTGTGAACAGCTGGGAGTAAGCCGGACAGCCGTATGGAAACATATCAACCAGCTTCGAGAGGAAGGATACACTATCGATTCTTCGGCTCGAAAAGGGTATCGCCTTATAGATGTTCCTGACCTCCTGAATGAATATGAAGTTGGACCTCTTCTGACGACAGAAGTTCTAGGCCATCCTATTATTCATTTCAGAGAGGTGCCATCCACAAATATTGAAGCCAGGAAATATGCACGGAAAGGGACCGCTGAAGGAACGGTCATTGTAGCTGAACATCAGACGGCAGGGCGAGGCCGCTCAGGACGTTCATGGTTCTCTTCACCGGAATGGGCCATTCAGATGTCCCTTATTCTCCGACCGAAAGTTTCACCAGCCCTTGCGGCATCAATTACCCAGATTGGAGCAGCAGCTGTGGCAAAAGCACTGGAAAGCCTCGGTCTATCACCTCAGATCAAATGGCCAAACGACGTGCTTCTTTCAGAGAAAAAGGTCTGCGGCATCTTAACAGAAATGAGCTGCGAATTGGATCACATCAATCATATTGTCATTGGCATCGGCATTAACGTAAATACTCCTCATTTTCCTGACGATGTAGCGTCCGTAGCAACATCCGTTCGTATTGAGAAAGGGGAAGCATGGAGCAGAAAAAAACTGATGGCTGCCGTTCTCAACGCTTTTGAGCCCCTTTATAAGGAATTTTTGGAAGGAAAGGAACACCCAGAGTATCTTCGCATCTGTCGAACACTCTCAAATCTCATTGGACAACATATCACATACGAAACAACAAAGGGACGCCTCTCTGCCAAGGCTATTGATATCGATAACTTCGGGCGGCTTATCGTTCAGCACAGCGATGGTTCTACAGAAACCCTGCTTTCAGGAGAAGTTCATATCGGAACCCAAGAATAAAAAAGGAGACTCCCCGGGAATACCCCCGAATTTGCATCCCCGGGGCTGCAGCCGTCCCCGTACCATAATAACAGCATCCCGTTAGAATGGAAGGGAAAGAAAATTTGGGGCTCCCTAGGAAGCCCCAAAAAAAGTTCTAGCGATGGGTTTTTGCTATATCCAGGGCAATGAAGGATAAGTTATGGGCGTGGTCCCCAATTCGCTCGAGGTTGCTGAGAATATCAATAAAAATAACTCCCGCGGAGGGGTTGCATTCACCCCTGTTCAATCGGCGAATATGACTCTTTCGAAGGGTCTTTTCCTTACGGTCAACTTCTACTTCCAAAACATCTATAACCTCATGAGCTTTACTCACATCCTCTTCTGCTACCGACTCCAGGCTTAATGTAACAGACCTGAATACAGTATTAAACATGTCTTGAAACTCCTGCATAGCGACAGGGGAAAAGGTTAATCTATGTTCAACTTTATAGTCATAGAGCTCTATAAGGTTTTGGCAGTGATCTCCAACCCGTTCTATATCGCTAATGCCATTAACGTAAGCGGAAAGGACAACTGACAATTCACTTGAAATGCTTTCCTGCCATATTTCAGCTGAATACTTCGCAATGGCATGGGTCAGCTCATTCAAGATCTTTTCTGATTCATTCACCTGATCGATCATCTTCGGGTCGTCATTGACAAAAGCGTTTTTAACATCCTGCAACATGGAGAGAGCAATGGCACCCATGTGGGAAATTTCTTTTTTTATCGCGTCTATTGCCGCCGCTGGGGAGGCTGTAACGAGCTTAGGGTCAAGAAACTGGGGGCCAACATTGATAGCGCTGCTTTTTCCTGGGACAACAAATTGGATCAGTTTAACGAAGGCTGAAGTAAAGGGAAGGAAGAGACAGGTATTAGTTACGTTGAAAAGGGTATGGGCGTTGGCAAGCTGTCTTGCGATATCCGATGACGTCATAGAGATGACCGTCTTAAAAATTGGTAGTATGGTCATAAATATGACCACACCGATAACATTGAACATAACGTGTGCCGCCGCCGCTTGTTTGGCAGACCTGTTTGATCCTAAAGAAGCAATAACTGCCGTAATCGTTGTACCAATGTTATCACCAAGGAGTATGGGGACAGCGGCATCCAGGGATAAAAGCCCCTGACTGGCCATGGCAATAGTAAGACCTATTGTCGCTGAACTCGCCTGAACAACCATTGTCACAAGGGTTCCTACAAGAACACCAAGAAGAGGATTGCGGCTGAACATCATAAAAAGGTCTTTCCGCCCCTGAAGAAAATCCATAGCCCCTTCCATTGTTTGCATACCTAGAAAAAGAAGGCCGAACCCAACCAATCCATTGCCTATATATTTTTGCCGCTTGGATTTTCCGAAAACAGCAAAAAGCATTCCTATACCGATGACAGGGAGGGCAAAATTCTTTATCTTGAAAGCTATAACCTGGGCAATCACAGTGGTGCCGATATTGGCCCCCATGATCACTCCCACCGCCTGTTTTAAGGTCATAAGGCCAGCATGCACAAAACTAACGGTCATAATAGTTGTTCCGCTACTGCTTTGGATAAGAACCGTCACTAACGTACCTATAAGGACCCCACGAACAGGTGTGCTCGTAAGGGATCCCACCAATTGTCGCATTCTATCGCCTGCTAAGTCCTGCAGGGCATCGCTCATTAGTTTGATGCCAAACAAAAAGAGCCCTACGCCCCCCAAAACCTGAAGTGCATTTGAAAGTGGCACCGCACAGATCCCCCCGGAAGAAAAAATATATAAACTTGAAAAGAAAACCTTTAGTGAAATGTTCCCACTAACTGTAACATACTCTACTCAAGGAATGCTAGTTTTTTTGCCCAAAAAAGACATGTCAAAAAATACTTTCATTTAAAATTCCCTTACAAGATTGAACAACTCTTGATGTATTAGATTATTAGTACAAAGAAGGTTCTGATTAACAAGATCCTGAATAGTTAAACCTTTCCAGTTGCAGGCCTTTCCTCCTGCCTCTTCCAAAATAAGAAGGCCCGCATAAAAGTCCCAGGGCTTCAATTCCATTTCAAGATATCCATCAAGACGACCGCAGGCAACATAAGCGACATCTAGGGAAGCTGCCCCCCGCCGTCTGACATCATGACAACGTTCATATATTTTTGTAACGATCTCTATTTCTTTTTTACCGAGCTCTTTGTTGTAAGCTGTTCCAAAACCTATGAGGCTTTCTGAAAGGGTTCTCGCTTGTGAAACCGCAATGGGAGAGTCATTCAAAAAGGCCCCTTCATTTTTAGCGGCAAAAAAGAATTCGTCGTTCGCTGGATCATAAATATATGCCTGTCGTATGGAATAGTCCTCCACATAGGCAAGAGAAATGGCAAAAGCAGGGTATCCATGGAAAAAATTAACTGTTCCGTCGATAGGATCAAGAACAAAAGCACTCCCTTTCAACTGGAGGGAATTGCGTGATGACGAAAACTCTTCCCCAATAATGACACTCTCAGGAAAATATTTCTGAAGATGTTGAGTAATGAAGGCCTCTACTCTCACATCAGTAACCGTCGTATAATCCGACATTGACCTGCGAGAGGCAATTTGAGTATCACGCTGTTCCATAATAATTTCCCCTGCATCCCACAAAAGATCTGTTAATATTTTTTTCATAGAACCCTTCACCGGCGCCAGACTCCTTTATATTTAATTTTCCATTATGAAGAGAGAAACATATCTATTAACATGCTTTTCCGTTTTTTTCAGATACTCGGTTACCACTTCAAAAGGCAAATCATATTCTACAGCAAGATCTGTCAATTCATCACCTATTCGCTGCCAAACAACACGGGGCTTGTCCCCTCCCTTTTTTTCTTCTTCAGAAGGGATAATAGAATAGATCAACACCCATTCTTCATGTGGGTGAGGAGACTCTTCTGTAGCCGTAATCTTCCATTTACATTCCATTGTTATCTTCCTCCCTAATTTTTTATTGGATATTTGTGATATTTTTTGATCATATAATGAATTCTCAGTGAAAGAAAGGGACAAAAATCGTTAAAAATGAACTTCATTTTTGTAAATTCAAGCAATTTACCTTGACGTCATTTCCATACCGTGTTATTATTTCCCCGCTACTTTTGTAGCACTTTTGACGCATCGAATACACTATAAAGGAGGAAGGTGCTAGGTCTGAGCGATAAACAAACTACAAAAAAAGAGAGAAAAGAGCTTATAGAAGCTGTTCACACAGCTCTTGAAGAGCTGTTAATGTCACAACAGCATATTGATTTTAAAGCAGTTGCGCGAAAATTGGGCATAGCCCGCTCTACCCTTTATCGAAACCCCATCGTTCGGGAAGAAATCACTGCTGCTCGAGAAAAATCTCGAGTCTCGTCAATATCCTTACCGCAACTTCAGGAAGAAATTAGACTCCTTAAAGAAAGAGTTCAAAAGTTAGAAGACGTTTCTCACCAATGGGAGCCTTGAGAAACTCCCTTTCCTTTTGCTTTTTGTGCGTCTAAGGCACCACTGTCAGAATTTGTTCTGATGTTTAATTTTTTACATTTCTAAAGGAGGCAGGAGTTTAAATGAAAACTCATCTTTTGAAAAAACAAATCATAATTACCCTTTATGCGCTGTCTACTATGTTTTTAGGCGCGATAGCGGCAGAAGCTGCCCGGCCTATAACCTTTATTGATTTCAGCTGGGATAGTGTACAGGTACATAATCGAATTGCAGGCTACATTATTGTCCACGGGTACGGGAAAAAAGTAGATTATATGTTTGCTGAATCTCTTCCCGGCCTTATGGGAATAGAACGGGGCGATGCCGATATTTCTATGGAGTTATGGGCCGATAATGTACATGAATGGTGGGAAGAAGCCCAAAAAAAGGGAAACGTTACGAGCCTCGGCATGAATTATCCTGATGCCCCTCAAGGATGGTATGTTCCCCGCTATATGGTAGAAGGAGATGCTGAAAGAGGCATTGAGGCTACTGCCCCTGATCTTAAAAGCGTTTACGATCTTCCTAAGTATTGGGAGCTTTTCAAAGACCCGGAGGAACCTAAAAAAGGTCGTCTTTATAACGGTCCCGCCGGATGGAAAGTCAGCTCTATTAATACAGAAAAAGTAATGGCGTATGGGCTGGATAAAAATTACACAGCTTTCGATCCGGGTTCCCAAACGTCCTTAGCTACCGCCATAGCTTCCGCCTACGAAAGAGGCAAACCTGTTCTAGCCTATTATTGGGAACCGACAGAAGTTATGGGTATGTACAATATGGTTAAACTTGAGGAACCGCCTTACAAAAAAGATATTTGGGAAACAACCCGTGGCTGTGATTTTCCTTCTGTGAAAGTCCTCGTTATCGCCAACACAAAGTTTGCTCGTGAAAACCCTGAAATCACAAAGGTCTTCAAAAAATATACCACCACTCTCGAGCAAAATAACAAAACCCTTGCCTATATGAAAACAAGAGAGGTCGATGCAGAACAGGCAGCAGTATGGTTTCTTAAAAACTATTCTGAGGAATGGAAGGGTTGGATAGAGAATGAAGCCGTTATCACAAAGATTGAGAAGGCCCTAGAGAAGGAAGTGATAAAAGATTGATCTATACAACGAAAGCCTCAAAAGCATTAGAAATAAAAGACCTGTGGAAGGTCTATACAAAAAAGGATATTGACATAGACGTTGAAAATGGTGATCTCATTACAGAGCTCGATAAATCTGAAGATGCTGTTGTAGCAGTACGGGGCGTTTCTCTTGCAGCCCGTCAAGGCGAGGTTTTCGTTATTATGGGACTTTCAGGAAGCGGAAAGTCTACACTGATTCGATGCGTTATTCGCCTTATTGAACCTACATCTGGAGAAATATGGGTCAATGGGCAAGAAGTAAGCTCTCTCCCTAAAAAAGATCTGACAGAGTTTCGACGCAAGCAGATAGCCATGGTTTTTCAGCATTACGGTCTTTTGCCCCATAAAACCATTATAGATAACGTGGAGTTCGGACTTAAACTTCAAGGGGTATCAGAAAAAGAACGGCGAGAACGATCAAACGTCGCTCTCGAGAGAGTTGGCCTTAAAGGGTGGGAGAACTATTATCCCAGCTCCCTCAGCGGTGGGATGAGACAACGGGTAGGCATAGCCAGGGCTCTTGTGATGGATACGCCTATCCTTCTCATGGATGAGCCGTTCAGTGGCCTTGACCCTCTGATCCGTCGTGAAATGCAGGATGAATTGATCCGCCTGCAAAAAGAATTGAAGAAGACAATTTTCTTTGTTACCCACGATCTTGATGAAGCCATGCGCATGGGAGACCGGATGGCCGTTATGAAAAACGGAACCATAGTCCAAATGGGAGCTCCCGCTCAAATCCTTGCCAACCCGGCTGACGAGTATGTGGCCCGTTTTGTTCAGGATAAACGGCGTCAGATCCAGATGGCCGATGAAGGCGCATTTGTTAACGGGGAAAGCATGGATGAAATACCTGGCAAAGGAGTGATGGATCATATTTCCAGAGAATCTTGAATTTCATATAGCAAGTCACGTAAATAATGGGGTGAACTGGCTGCTTCAGGCGATGGCTCCCACTTTCGACAGCATTTCTAATGGAATCCTTGCTATGCTGTTAAAAACAGAAAACCTGTTGCATATTATTCCGTGGTGGTTTTACATTATCTTTGTTGCTTTTCTCGCGTGGAAGGCAACACGATGCCTTAGTACAACGATTATACTGCCTCTGAGTCTAATTCTCATTGGAAGCTTTGGTCTCTGGAAGCTGGCTATGGGAACTCTTGCAATCGTCATAGCCTCTGTATTCCTCTCTCTTCTTATTGGTATTCCAGTGGGGATTCTCATGGCAGAAGCAAAGGGAGTGGAACCAATTGTAAAGCCAATCCTGGACGCTATGCAGACAATGCCAAGCTTTGTGTATCTTATTCCAGCCATGATGTTCTTTGGTCTTGGTAAGGTTCCGGCTGTTCTTGCCACGCTTATTTACTCTCTGCCTCCAGTGATTCGCTTGACGAATCTGGGGCTGAAGCAGGTGCCTCAACCTGCCCAAGAAGCTGCTATAGCTTATGGAGCGACAAAGTGGCAGCTTTTAAAAGAAGTCCGGGTGCCTTTAGCCATGCCTACCATTATGGCCGGTGTAAACCAGACAACTATGATGGCCCTTTCTATGGTGGTCGTTGCTTCAATGATCGGAGCAAGGGGCCTTGGTCAGGAAGTTCTGCTTTCCATCAACCGCATCGACGTTGGCCGAGGATTTGAAGCTGGCATCAGTATTGTTATTATGGCTATAGCCATTGACAGAATTACCCAGGGATTTGCCCGTCGATGGGATAAAGCCCATAGATAAAAGGCCTATATGAGCCGCCTTTTTTTAAGGAAGGCGGCTCATATATAATAAGTACGGAACATATATTTTTTAAAAAGAGGTAAAGGATGGAGCGCTCGTTTTATAATTGGCAACTGAAAGCGTATAAAAAAATTTATGAAAAGAATTCCGTTCTCTCTGCGCCTACGGGAGCAGGAAAAACTCTTGTTGCCTATCTTTGGGCGGGCTTGCTCACAACGGAAGGCAAAACCCAGATGCCGGAGGGCATTTCTCGCATTATATTTACAGCTCCCATAAAGGCTCTGAGCAACGAGCGCTACATGGACCTGAGGCGCATGGGTTTTGACGTAGGAATAGAAACGGGGGATTTTAAAAGAAACGAAGAGGCACCCATTATTTGCTGTACCCAGGAGATCTACACGCTCAAATATACAAAGGAACCCCATCAAAAACTGATTATAGATGAATTTCATTATATTTTTGAAGACCCTGACCGTGCGCGAACCTATATTGACGGCATAAGAGAAACAGCCCCAACAACATCAATTCTTGTCATGTCCGCTACCTTTAGTCAGCCTGGAGTCATTGGGCGTTATCTCGAAACCATCACTGAGCGGTCTTTTACAGTCTATGAAAGCCAGGAACGGGTCACTGAGCTGGTGTATGTTCCCAAAAAACCCGCTCAACTTTTTTCTGTTCACGATGCCCTTGTATTTGTCTTCTCCCAGCGAGGGACTATGGATTTGGCCTATACCATAGCCAGAACCCGACGCCGGCTGCCCAGAGAACAGCGCAGCCGCCTTTATGAACTTGCAACGATCCTTGACGTTCCTAAAGTGCAAATGCCCCTTCTCTGTGGCGTAGGCATCTATCATGGAAGCATGCTGCCAAAAGAAAAGCTCTTAGTTGAATCAGCTTTCCGGGAACGAATCCTTGATGTAGTTGTTGGAACAAATGCCCTGGCCTTAGGCGTCAACCTGCCAGCAGAATCTGTTATTTTTGCCCAACTGGTGCAATTCCACGATAATGCCCCTATTAGCAAGAATGAATTTCTTCAAATGGCAGGAAGGGCTGGAAGAAAGGGCCTTTTTGATACAGGCTACGTTACGTGGCTATCCAAGTCTCCTTGTGAACATAGAGGTTACGACACTGGAGATGAATTCAAGAAACTGCTTTCCATCCCTCCTGAAGCTGCAACTGTCTCCCTAAGACCAGCATGGGGAGCTCTCTTGCGAAGGGAAGTTCACATTAATGAGGAAGCTGACTATATCAGCAGGTTTTCTCTGCCAGAAATTGACCCCTTCATTCTAAGAACCGAGTTAAGGCAAGGTCTCAATCGTATCGACAGGGCCATGCGCCGTATGGTGAGACCTCAACAGCGAAAACGATTCCGGGCCTTGCTGGCCAATATCTGGTATGAAGAAATGAGCGCGGATGAAAATCTTGAAATGGCTCGTCTCTTTTTTGCTGAGGAACGGCCGGAAGCCCTCTTTGCCGCTCAGCTGATCGCCCCATATGAACGAAACTATCTGCAATCTCTTCTTAAAATCAAACGGTATGCTAATCATTTGCCTGAGGGGTATTCTTTTAAAAGTATGCAAATGCTCAATCAGACAGTAGATGATATTGACCCCACCATCTATGGATTTGAAGAAAAAATAAACGAGATCGAAGGGTCTTTAAAAAGCTAAAGACCAATTTTCACCCACGAGAGGGTGGATGGCGGATATTTCAAGCCGGTTTTGTTCCCTGCTAATTCGTCTCTAAAAGAGAAACACGATCCCCAGGGACAACTTCTCCCCCCTGCACAACTCTGAGGAAATAACCCCATATGGGAAGCAAACACCAGCCCATATAGTCATAGGTATGGGGTTCTCCTGGTTTTTTCCCTTTTTCTATAACTTCAAGTTTCACAGTAGCCCCGATGGCGAGAATAGTACCAGGAGAAAGGTCTTCCGGAAGACCTTTTACAAGCAAGTTTTCTGCGAGAGATCCCGGAGGAAAAAGAATATTTGCCTGTTGCTCTGTTTTTTCTACGTCTTCGCGGCGAAGGAGGCTGACTTCTCTTTCATTGAACCCAAAATGCGAATCTCCCTCTATTCCGCCAGAAGCGAAAAAAGCTTTTTCCACAGTCCTTTTCGGACTACTTCTTTTGGAGCTTATACATACGGCAAGAAGTATTGCCACGCTATCACTCCCTTTGTCTATATAGTCCTCAAGTGTTAAAATAATATAACATTAGTGATTAAAGGGGGGCTGACAATGTTCGATGTGAAAGATATTCTTCAACCCGGTCTTACCGCCACAATCAAGAAAACTGTCGAAATTGATGATACTGTTGGTAATATGAACATCCATCTCAACCAGCTTCTTTCTACTCCGGCCTGTGTTCAGGCCATTGTTGGAGCATGTATCAAGGCAGTGGATCATTTTCTGCCTGAAGGATACATCACCGTTGGCAAATCTATTGAAGTAATTCACGAAGCAACGTCTATGTTAGGTGTTACCGTTGAATTCAAGGCTACTCTAACATCCATAGAAGGGAACCGTCTCTTCTTTGAGATTACAGCCTCCGATGCCATCGGAGTAACCCTTACTGCCCGCCATGAGCGAGTGATCGTCAATCACATGGCCTTAATGGATCGGGCTATAGAGCGAGTAAACCAACTTAATAAAATACGGGAAATGCCATAACATTAAAACATATAAATATAGGGGGCAGTCTTTGAAAACTGCCCCTCCTCTTTTAATCCTTTTGGGCACTGTAAAGTCTGAATAAGGCCTGAGTTCCTTCGTTATCATGCCCATGAAGGGCTAATTTTTTATACATGGAAAGAGCCATTTCCAAGCCGGGGGTATCCAACCCCATCCTATCTGCGGATTCAAGGGCTATTTTCATATCTTTAATAAAATGTTTCACATAAAAACCAGGATCGAAATTTCCTGCGATCATCCTTGGGGCAAGATTTGAAAGAGACCAGCTTCCTGCAGCCCCCTGAGCAATGCTAGCCAATACTTTATCGGGGTCGAGCCCCGCCTTAATGGCGTAAGAAATAGCTTCGCAGACTCCTATCATATTTGAAGCTATAGCAATCTGATTGGCCATTTTTGTATGTTGTCCGCTTCCGGCCTCCCCTTGATAGACAATGTTCTTGCCCATTACTTCAAAAAGTGGTCGAACTTCATCGAAATCTTCAGGGTCTCCTCCCACCATAACAGAAAGAGTCCCTTCCCTCGCGCCCTTATCCCCTCCTGAAACAGGAGCATCCAATGCTTTAAGCCCTCTCTTTTTAGAGGCAACATAGATTCGCTCTGCCAGCTCCGGACTTGAAGTTGTCATATCTATCAGATAGGTTCCCGTCCGCGCATTTTCAATAAGACCTCTCTGTCCTAGATAAATCTCTTCAACATCACGGGGGAAACCGACCATAGTAATAATACAGTCACACTTAGAGGCTAAAGATGGCACGTCTTCTTCCCAAGTGGCTCCC
The DNA here is from genome assembly GCF_001896635.1 of Aminobacterium sp. EBM-42. Classification (NCBI taxonomy): domain Bacteria; kingdom Thermotogati; phylum Synergistota; class Synergistia; order Synergistales; family Aminobacteriaceae; genus Aminobacterium; species Aminobacterium sp. EBM-42. The sequence goes on along the minus strand of NZ_MPPC01000011.1, from coordinate 169,617 downwards.
TGTTCAATCAGTTTTTCCGCTTTCACCCGGGTCCTGTTGTAAACATGGAGGGAATAATCTGCCTTGAGCAAATGACCAGCCATACTGGCCCCCATAACTCCAAGACCAATAAATCCGATGTTTTTCATGAAGCAACTTCACCCCTTTCAAATTTTACATTCTGAGTATAACGTATGGTACGATAGTTGTGATATATCTATCAACCAAGAAAGAAGGGATAGACCATGTCGCAGTATCTTGAAGAAATAAAAGAGATTCTTGGAGACGATGGGGACTCTCTTCTCAACTACACGTGCTGGGGAATCCCATCGGAAATGCTTATCCCCCCGGCAGCTAATTTCGTTGATCGCCTTTCCGCGGAAACAGACCGTCCGATTCCTGTATTACGCTCGTTACAAACGCTTTTTAACACAGGCCGGCTAGGAGGAACAGGATATCTTTCCATTCTTCCTGTAGATCAGGGAGTGGAACACTCTGCGGGGGCAAGCTTTGCTCTCAACCCTATTTATTTTGACCCTGAGCACATAGTGAAGCTCGCTATTGAAGCTGAGTGTAGCGCTGTGGCGAGTACCCTTGGCGTTCTTGGCTCTATGGCAAGAAAATATGCCCATCGCATTCCTTTTATTCTTAAAATTAACCATAATGAACTTCTCTCTTATCCCAACACATACGATCAGGTTCTTTTTGCTTCTGTTAAACAGGCTCAGGATATGGGAGCTTTAGCTGTGGGAGCTACTATCTACTTTGGAAGCCCTGAGTCACGGCGGCAAATCCAGGAAGTTTCTATGGCTTTTCGTATGGCCCATGAAATGGGTATGGCAACCATTCTTTGGTGCTATCTTCGAAATAAGGCCTTTAAAACGAAAGAAAAAGACTATCATCTCGCCGCCGACCTCACAGGACAGGCAAACTACCTAGGCGCAACCATCGAAGCGGATATTGTAAAACAGAAGCTTCCTGTCGTTAATGGAGGGTTCCGTGATCTGCATTTTGGAAAAACTTCCTCTGAAGTATATGAAAAGCTTGTCCCTGAACATCCCATAGACCTCCTTCGCTATCAGGTCGCCAATTGTTACATGGGGCGCGTGGGGCTTATCAGTTCTGGCGGAGCTTCTATGGGCACTGACGATTTGAAAGAAGCGGTAAAGACGGCGGTCATCAACAAAAGAGGAGGGGGCATGGGGCTCATTCTTGGTAGAAAGGCTTTTCAACGCCCCTTCAGAGAAGGCATTCATATCATTCAAAATGTACAAAATGTCTATCTTGAAAAGGAGATCGCTTTGGCATAATTATGATAAGACAAATCTTTTCATTCCTCTTTACATTGACATGTATCTGGAGCTGGTGTTTCGCGGGGGGAATTGGCCACGCATTCGCTCCTTCCCCAGCCACTCCCCAATTATGGGGAGAGGACATTCCAGGGGTCAGAACCCATCTTAATACCCAAGAGCCTGTTATTGCCCTTACCCTTGATGCCTGCGGAGGAAAAAGGGGAAACGGCTTTGATAAAAAGCTTATAAACTGGCTTCGCAAACATCATATTCCAGCAACTCTCTTTATTACAGGGCGGTGGATAAACGCCAACGAAGAAATTGCCAAAGAACTGGCATCATCTCCGCTTTTCGAAATAGAAAATCACGGTATGAACCACTGCCCCTGCTCTGTTTCCGGCCGATCCGCTTACGGCATACCGGGGACAGGCAGCGTAGAAGAAGTTATGAGAGAAGTTTCTGACGCAACCGTAATAATAAAGAAGGTGACGAATCGACAACCTCGCTTCTTTCGTTCCGGTACAAATTATTATGACGAAGTTGCTCTTGCCCTTATTGAAGATCTCGGGTACAACGTTGTTGGATACTCCATTGCCGGGGATGAAGGAGCGACCTTATCAGAAGATGCGATTGTGAAAAAACTCCTCCAGGCAAAGGCAGGAGACATTATACTATGTCATATGAACCAACCAGAAAGCGACACGGCGGAAGGATTAATCACGGTCATCCCGATGCTCCAAAAAAAAGGATTTCGTTTCGTCACGCTGCAAGAATATCCGTTGCGATAAAACTGAGAACTCTTACTGATACTGAAGAGGAAGAGAAAAAATGATAGGATCAGCAATTTTGTTAGGGGGCGTTTCCTTTGTGTTGCTTCCTTTAGAGATGGCTGCAGGCCTTTTCGCTGCCATTACTCTGTGGCTGACCCTTTATAGCGCTCCTTTTCTTTGCGCCTATATAGGTTGGCTTTTCGGCATGTTCCTCGGGTTCGTTCACGCTGAAACCCACCTTTGGGGCGTTCTTTCCCTTATTCCTGTGGGCATTTGGTTCGTCATAAACTGGCGTTTTACCTTGGCAAAAGAAATACCTTCATTTATAAAGGCTTTCCGCAATCCTCTTGCCCGTAGAAAAATGTTCAGGTACTGCGGCTTAATATTCCCGTGTATCATCTACCCCTTATGGGGGCCAAGCGCTCTAAACAAATCCCTTATGGTCGCCACTGCCATAGCATTCATAAGCGAAAAGACCGTCAGTTACGTTCCTATTTTGGAGCGGTGGTTTAAAGCTATTGCTCCTGCCAGTTATGAAAGAAGAAAAAAATCCATATCAGGGACAACATGTTATCTCCTCGGCGCTTTTGTCGCTTCCCTTTTCCCAGACCCCGCATCGGTACAGGCTATAGTCATGGCTACTATAGGAGATGCCTGGGCAGTTTTGGTGGGAAAGCGCTGGGGAAAACTGAAATGGTTTGAGGGAAAGACCCTTGAGGGAAGCCTGGCGTGTCTTGCTGGAGCTTTACTTGGTAGTTTTATTTATGGCCTCATGGTGCCGGAAGCCCAAATTCCGTGGCTCATACTCCTTTGGGGAGGGCTCGTTACGCTTTTTACTGAAGGAATTTTTAGATTCGAACTGGATAATCTTCTCGTAGCCCCAGTAAGTGCAGCCATAATGACCGCTGTTATATGGATTGCCTATTTCTTTTAAACTTTGACGAACCGATTCACATCATAAACAACAGGGTAAACATTCCCCGTACGAATAGCCCCTATAAAATCATTTTCGTTTTGTATAATTCCAGGAAAAGCCGTTGCATATAGTCCCACTCGCTCGACAAAATGGGCATCGCTTCCGCCAAGACGAGGGAGCTCAAGTTCATTTGCAAGGGCATGAGCTTTAAAATTATGGGTAAGACGAGTACTCCCGTTGAAAGCTTCTATACCACTGAGACCAGGAAGAGAGCGGATAAAATTCCCCATGCCTCGCCCGTTATCACGAAAAGGATGGGCACTTACAGCTACACCACCCTGCCGGTTCACGAGTTCGAGAGCGTCAGATGCATGCATTTTTTTCTCTGGGACTAAATCAAGTCCAAAAACAAGAAGGTCACCTTCATAGGTTAAGAGCTCAAGGCCTACGAGTACAAGAAAATCATATTTTACAGAAAGCTCGCGAGCAAAGGAGCGCATCCCCATACTTTCGTGGTCTGTAACGCAAATTCCATCAAGCCCCATGCTCTTTCCCTTTTGAATTGCTTCTCCTATGGGTAAAAAACTATCGGAAGAAAACTCTTCAGAATGTAAATGTGTGTCAATAACCAGCGCAGCGTCCTCCTAAAAAATTATATCTATTATAATATTGAGTTATAACATAAAGAATTATAGGGCTGCTTTCTAAATTGTCAATAGAATTCATACATTCAAACCATGGTTGACTTGAATTTGGCACAATATGCTAAATGGTTTTCAATGAATTTGAAATTGAAAAAGCCACGGGCCTATTTTTCTCTAAAGACCCTCCGTGGCTTCTTCTTTTTTATTTATTATACCTCTTCAAAAATTCCTTTTTTAATGACAGACCTTTCCTTCATCATAAGGATGCCTTTTCCGATAACATACTCTAAGGTCAAGGTATCTGGCGAAATAATGAGCACATCGCCATCAGCTCCAGGAACAAGTCTTCCTTTTTTAGTAAGTTTGAGGCGTGCTGCTACATTTTTCGTTACCAACGATAGGGCCTCTCCCATGGGAATATGCTCTTCAAGAACAGTGTCTCTAAATTCAGCGAACAAAGATAAGGGCTCCCCAATCCCCATTTTCACGAGTTCCCCTGCAGCATTAAATTCAGGCATGCTTCCATTTCCGTCAGTACTCATAGTAAGGTGAGAGAGAGGCACCTGATTGGCTACTGCGCGACCTATCCCCTCACTCGCCTTTACAGTATGCCCCCCACTTCCCATACTTGTTGTAAGATCGGCCACGCCACCGTTGCTGCAATAGTTCAGGGTTTGAGCATAAAGTTTTTCATTTCTGTTGACATGGGTGGGAAGAATCTGGCTTTTGGGGATTTGAGTTCCTGAAAGGGCCTCCTCAATAATACCCAGCCCCCAGTCTTCTGATCCCATATGGGCCTCTACGATGCCCGCCTTTCCAGCCAGCATACCGCCAATACGAGCATCGGAGATAAGCCGTCTAAGCTCTTCCACAGTAGGGTGAGAGGATCGATGATCCGAAAGAGCGACTTTGACGCCAATCACTTTGTCAATAAGTACAATATCAGACATCACATTCTCAGTAATGGTAACAGAGGGCATACCGTAAGCACCACTATAGATAAACGTTGAGATGCCTTCATTTTCAAGGGAGTGAGCTTTTGCAAGCAGCTCTCTTAAAGACCGAGAAATACCATCTGTTCCCAAAGGCGCAGCCGCAGTGGTAATGCCTGCCCGTATAAAACTGCTCAGCTGAAGGGGAGGAGTTCGAAATTGAGGACCGCCTTCTCCACCTGCACCATTAAAATGAACATGACTATCAATAAATCCTGGAACGACAAGAGCTCCCCTGGCATCAATGAAGATGGCGTGAGGGGCAATGCTTTTCACAGCCTCTTCCGAAATGGACGACTCCACAGAAAAAATAGAGTCTCCCGCTATGAGAAGATCGCTTTTTCCCAAATATTCTGGGCTATATATCTCTCCGTTTTTAATAAGTATTAGATTCATTATTCATACCATCTTTTCCTCAAAATTTTTTTACTCACGAAACAACATCTGCGCACATATTAATGTTTCCACAAATTCTTTATAAGACATCCTTCCTAGTGCAAACCAAAAAGGACCCGGTTAGGCTTTGGGATCCAGTCCCCCTATAGTATACTAAACTTATATCATGCTTTTATAAAGGAGTGTGCCCTATGTATCTAGCTTCTCTTACCTGGAAAAAGCTGGAAGAAAAAATTACGGAAGAAACTGTTGCCCTCATACCCCTCGGAAGCGTTGAACAACATGGCCCCCTAGCTCCCCTTGGTACAGATTACTTCATTCCCGAAGAATTTGCCAAGAGAGTCGAAGCCGCCTACCCGGATAAAATCATGGTGCTTCCTACCATGCCTTATGGGGTTTGTCCCTACCATGCTTCCTTTCCAGGAACCATTGACATGGGCATTGAAATTCTTTCAGAAGTAATGACACGCATCGCCATGAGCCTCATGGACACTGGCATTAAAAAAATGATTTTTCTTAACGGCCATGGCGGGAACGGACCTTCTCTCGATAAGGCAGCCCTTGCTGTCTATAAAAGGGGCGGACTCGCCGCTATTGTGGACTGGTGGACTCTTGCCGGTGAGCTGAACGCAAAGTGGGCAGGTGGGCACGGGGCGGGGCAGGAAACATCGGTAATGATGGCTTTGAAACCTGAATGGGTCAACATGAAAGATTTTTTCCCCGCAAATATTCACCATGTAAGTGACAGCCTCCAAAATACTCATATCAGCATCGTCACCTTCGAAAAAGGAAGTGTCAGGATTATTCGGGATGTTAAGGACGTCACATCGAGCGGCGCCTATGGAGGAACAGATGCCCCAGAAGATGCGAACAGGGAATGGGGAGAAGAAATTCTCAACGGTGTCACCGAGTACCTGATTCGTTTTATTGCAGAATATTTTAAAGTTTCTCTTTCACGAGAAAAAAGTTAGATAATACATAGTCCCGCAGAAAAGAAAATCTGACTTTGCATCCTTTAAAATGTGGATAAACTAACCACAGGTGTGGAAAGATACGACATGTGGAGTGGAATTTTATGTTCCGCTCCACGTATTGTTATTCTGCTTTAACAACAGCCATACCAAAGCGGTCAAAAGACATCAGGGCTTCGAGTATATTGCTTCCTGAAAAAGGTTTTTCTACAAAACGCGCCATGTAATCAGACGTTTCAAAGGGAACGGATTCGCCCTGGGATGTTATAAAAAGAATTGGGATATAGCAAAGAGCAGGGTCGTTACGCATTTCAAACAAAAGTCCCTCACAACAATTACCTGGAAGATCGCAATCTGCCATCACAATATCAGGTTTCGGCCTATCCCAATACTTTCCAACCTGGCGGAGGTACTCTAAAGCCTCATATCGACTCCTAACAACATGAATAGTATTGAGGATTTTCAACTCTCTAAGACTCTGAAAAATATCCTGTTCCACTTTTTCTTTTCTTTCCACGAGCAGGATCTTCACTAATCTTATGTTTTTTTCTTCTAACACAATGTATCTCCCCTTTCTGCAATAGGTAAGGGGCAAAAAAAATAGTGGAGAATAAGTGGTAACTATACTAGCATAATTTCACGAATTTTGAGAAATATTTGGGGTAAAAACAAAGGAACTGCCCGAAAAAATCAGCTCCTCTACAGTGTCGTGTTATTCTGTTGACGGAAACACCCCTGTCTACGGCCACAACGCCCTCTTCCTCTCCCCCTGCCTTCCACTTCCAGGGTACACGGAAGGTCTTTCATTTTTTTGTGATCTTTTACTTTAGAAGCGCAATCACTACACATTCCAGCAAACTCAAGGCTTTGCGGAATAGGTTGAAATCCTGCCTCTCCAAGCCATTCCGTAATAATTTCTTCTTTCTCCCTTTCATGTTTAAGATGAAGCACTTTTCCGCAGCAACGGCAATAAAGATGAAAATGTATGGAAGAAGAAGGAAGTTCGAAACGTTCAAATCCTTCATCGAGAGAAAAACGATAGAGCAGTCCCATATCAGAGAGCAGCCCCACCGTTCTGTAAACAGTAGCAATACCTATGGAGGGATCTTTCTCATGGGCCTTTTCCCATATAAGCTGGATGTTCCCGTGCTCCGCTTCACCTTCGATGAGTACGTCTATAATCGTCTGTCTCTGATTTGTAAGGCGAAATCCAGCTTTTTTAAGGATATCAAAAAAATCTTGCCGCTTTTTCTTTTTATTGTGTTCCATAGAATGGAAACTCCTTCTCAACATAGGGCTTGACAATTATTTTATCAGAGAATAGTATATATGCAAATGATAATCATTATCAATAAGGAGGGATATATATGCCTGGTTATGATGGAAGTGGACCACGAGGGCAAGGTCCAATGACAGGGCGCGGTTTTGGTTATTGCCGATTTGGTGGATATGGTTATAGAAGGTTTCCACGTTGGGGAAGGCGTTTCTTCGGTTTCGGTCGTGGAATGGGAGGATGGGGTGCTCCAGTTTATCCCGGTTGGGGGTACGAACCTTCCATAGAAGAAGAACGAAATGTGCTTCAAGAAGAATTATCAGTGCTTGAGGAAGAAATGGAAAATATGAGAAAGCGTTTGGCGGAACTTGAAGAAAATAAATAATGAAGGAGCTTTCCCATGAAAATCGCTATCGCTAAAAATGGAGATACCGTATCTGAACACTTTGGACACGTTGAGGAGTTTCTTGTTGTTCACGTTGAAAATCAAAAAGAAGTGGAAAGAAAGATTTATGCAACACCTAAAGGAGAACATGTGCCTGGGGCTATGCCTCAATGGATTGCAACTTTAGGCGCGGATGTGGTTATTACTGGGGGCATCGGAGGAAGAGCTTCAGCAATGCTTCGAGCGCAAGGAATAGATGTTCTCTGCGTTAAGCCGCTGTCTATAGAGTTAACAATAGAGGCTTTTCTCAATCAAAATCTTGAGGTTCTTTCTGATCAATGCAGCCATGACCACTCCTCTCTTTAGGAGCTCGCCATGTTTCGATTGACAGTCGCAAGCGGCAAGGGAGGCACAGGCAAAACGTGTATCGCTGCCTCCCTTGCTCTTTCTCTTAGTAAGGGGACAGCTATTGATCTCGATGTTGACGAACCTGACCTTGGTTTGGTTCTTCAGGTCAAAAATCCGAAGAAAGAAAATGTTTATAAAGTTGTCCCCCAGATAGAAGCCACTCGTTGTAAAGGATGCGGAGTTTGTGCTGATAATTGTGCTTTTGGGGCACTCAATCAATTCGGTACTCATGCGCCAGTTGTCAATATGCAGTTGTGTCATGGATGCGGTGTATGCGAACTTGTATGCCCTCAAAAGGCTATTAAAGATAGTAAAGCTTCCATTGGTATAATGAATATCAAAAATCAGGAATCCTTTTGTTTTCTTGAAGGGATATTAGATATTGGGGAACCCAATCCTGTTCCATTGATTCACGCTGTTCTAAAAAAAGCAGATTCTCTTCCTTTTCCACAGATTGTCGATGGGCCTCCAGGAAATGCCTGTCCCATGGTTGCCGCGGTGGAACAGTCCAATTTTGTGATACTGGTGACAGAACCTACACCTTTTGGACTCTCCGACCTCGCCCTGGCCACAGAAACAGTTCGCGAACTTCATATTCCTGCAGGCGTAGTTATTAATCGCTCTGATCTTGGCAATATTGAAGAAGCTGAAATATTTTGCAAGAATTTGGCTCTGCCTATTCTTGCTCGTTTGCCTTTTTCAAAAGAAGTTGCTCGTGCTTATGCTAAGGGAATCGCTCCCATTTTAATTGATAAACAATGGCAGGAAGCCGCATCGGATATTCTTAACCATGTCAAAGAGGTGCTGTCATGACTCCAAAAGAAATAGTTATCGTAAGCGGCAAGGGGGGAACAGGAAAAACATGCATTATGGCAGCTTTATGCTCTTCCTTTAGTGGAAAGGCTGTGTTTTGTGACGTGGATGTGGACGCTCCCAACCTTCAACTTTTACTTCATCCGCAAGACGAGCAAGCCTTTTCCTTTACTGGAAGAAAGATTCCTGAAATAGACACTGAGCGCTGTACTGTTTGCGGAGGATGTGTCGGGTTTTGCCGTTTTAATGCTCTCGAAAAGGCAGATAACGGAATCACATCATTGCCATGGAAATGTGAAGGGTGCGGGGGCTGCGCCCTGGTATGTCCCCATCAGGCGATATCCATGCATTCATATGAACAGGGGCAATACTGGCGAGGAACAACAACTTATGGTCCACTCTGGCATGCCCGTCTTCATGCTGGTGAAGAAAATTCAGGCATGCTTGTAGCCCGTTTAAAAAAGGAGAGCAGAAAGGAAGCTCTCAAAGAGGGGGTCCCATTTATCGTTATCGATGGGCCTCCGGGAATCTCTTGTCCCGCTATCTCGGCTCTTACAGGAACAACTCTGGCCGTCGCAGTGACGGAACCGTCGCTGTCCGGACTTCATGACCTTCTCCGTCTCAGTAAGCTTTGCGCTTCTCTAGATGTTCCTCTGGCCATTGTTCTCAATAAATCTGATCTCTCAGAAGCAAAGGGAGAGGAAATAAAGAATGAGGCTAAAAAAGAAAATTGGCACTTTCTAGGTTCGATTCCTTTCCGACCAAATGTTGTGGAAGCCATATCAAAAAAAGAGATTCCTTTAGAAGCGCTGAGCCCGGAGATAGACTCAATTTATAACAATCTAACAAATTTGATTAACATAATAAAAAGGTGAGGTGAAAAGTATGCGGATTGCTGCTGCTGTTAACGAACCTTCTCTTACAAGTTCTATTGCTGAACGCTTTGCTCGGGCTCCCTATTTTGTCATTCTCGATGAGGAAGGAACTCTTCTTGAGACGATACAAAATCCTCTTTTAGAACAAGGACATGGCGCAGGAGGAGCTGCTGCTCGACTTCTCTCAAAATACAATATTGATATTGTGATTGTTCCCCATGTCGGCCCCAATGCGGAAGATGCCTTAAAACTCGCTGGTATAAAGTATATAAAAGCTGAAGGATTGACACTAAAAGAAGCTCTTATCAAAGTAAAAGAGCTTTCGTAAAGGAAAAATAAAATGGCAGAACACACTACAGAATATATTGCTAAAGAAGTAAAACACGTCATTGCTTAGGGAATTAGCAAGAGCCGCTTCACATGAAGCGGCTCTTGCTAATTTTCAACCTCTGTTAAACCAAACTCATGCACTAGAGCCCTTACTGCCCTATTGGCATCAGTCTTCGCTACAAGAGTGGATATTTTAATTTCTGAAGTACTTGTTCCATACATTCGAATCTGTTCCCTGCAGAGAGCGGAGAAAAATCTCGCGGCTACGCCGGGAGCCGATTCCATACCTACTCCCACTGCTGATACTTTTGCAACCTTATCATCTTCAGTGACGCGCCAGCCATCATAAGAGGCCATTACTTCTTCCACCGTTCTACGTACTACTGGACCTTTTCCTTCAACAACTGTAAAGGTAAGGTAAGAATGGCCATTATCGTTTACTGTGGATATCATATCCACATTTATTCCTTTATCAGCCAATGCCGTGAACAAAGCACTCATTGCCTGTATTCCCCCAGGCATAGGGCTGATTGTAACCTTTCTCTGATTGGGATCAGATGTAACTCCTGTAACAACAGGCTGTTCCAACCATTCAGGCAATGTACCCACCACAAGAGTCCCCCTTTCATCTGAAAAAGTCGAGGCACAATACAGTTCAACGTTATATTTTTTTGCTATTTCCACAGCTCTCGAATGAAGGACTTTTGCCCCCATGGACGAAAGTTCCAGTACCTCGTTATAGGTGACATAGTCGAGTTTCTGAGCGTTTGGGCAAATTTTAGGGTCACAGGTATAGATTCCGGCCACATCACTATATATTTCACAGCGGGCTCCTGCTTTTGCCGCAATAGCTACAGCAGATGTATCAGAGCCCCCTCGGCCCAATGTAGTGATCTCCCCTTCTGGAGTGATCCCCTGAAAACCTGTAACAACTATTACATCACGCTGATTGAGCTCTCGTTCAACTTTTTTCATGTCAATATCCACGATGCGGGCATTACAAAAAGTTCCTGTGGTGATCATGCCAAGCTGAAAGGCATTATATGATACTGCTTGCACACCAAGATCGTTCAGCGACATTGAAAGAAGAGCCGCAGACGTCTGTTCCCCTGTAGCTAGAAGCATGTCAAGTTCTCGCGGAAGGGGATCTGAAGAAACCTGGTTCGCAAGGTCAATGAGGTTATTGGTGGTTTTTCCCATAGCTGAAACAACCACTATAAGCTTTTCCCCTTCTTCCACACGCTTCTTTATTTTTTCTGCTATGGCTCGAATCATTTCTGGTGTCGCAACTGACGATCCGCCATATTTCTGTACGATCACTTTCTAAAACCTCCCAATCAGAGGTTCCTCAGGTCTTGCACGATCTGAGTTTTATCAGCAGTTTTAGCATCGACCATTTTTATGATGCGGGCTGGAGAACCAGCTACCACAGCTCCTGGGGGCACATCTTTCGTTACAATAGCCCCTGCAGCCACAACTGCCCCAGCCCCAATATGCACACCCTCAAGAATAACAGCATTGGCTCCCACTAAAACATTGTCATCTATCATGACTGGTGTAGCGCTCGGAGGCTCAATGACCCCAGCTACCACAGCCCCTGCGCCGATATGGGAATTAGCGCCAACAACAGCCCGCCCACCTACAACAACGTTCATATCTATCATGGTGCCTGCCCCGATAACAGCGCCAATGTTAATAACGGCACCCATCATCACAACTGCGCCCTTGCCTATTTCCACCATATCGCGAATGATGGCTCCTGGCTCAATACGAGCATCATATTTTGTCAAATCCGCAAGGGGCAAAGCGGAATTTCGTGCCTCCACTTCAATATAAGTCCCATCAATATGGGACGCATTGGCTGAAAGGGCCAATTCTATTTCTTTGTGGTCGCCTATAAGCATGCCAAAATGGTTGCTGCCAATAAAGGTCAACTCTCCCCAGACACACTTCTCAAGGTTTCCAGAAAGATAGGCCTTGGCAGGAGTTCGCTTCTTTGATTCCTTTATAAGCTTGATGATTTCCTCGGTGCGCATGCGATAACCTCCTCGAAAGAATAAAATCCTGGCTCGGCGTTAACAACAAACTGGGCCGCACGATACGCTCCCAAGGCAAAAACTGAACGGGAAAGGGCGCGATGGGTAAATTCAAGAACTTCTCCCTCATTCGCAAAGAATGCGGAATGATCACCAGGAACTCCCCCCATTCGAAGAGAATGGGTGGGGCAATTACGCCCTGTTACCTCTCTCATCAAAATAGCTGTACCTGATGGGGCATCTTTTTTCTTGTTATGATGAGTTTCACATATTTCCAGATCCCAGTCCTCAAGGTACGGAGCAAACTGTCGTAACACCATTTTAAGGATATTAACACCAACGGAAAAATTAAAGCTCTGGACAACGGGAACCGTCTCTCCCAGTTTGCGAAGGAGCTCTATGTCTTCTTGCACAATAGCCGTGGTTCCAACAACCAATCCAGCTCTGTGCAAACGGCAAAGCTCAATAGTACGCGGTAATGCCATGCGATTAGAAAAATCAACTATAACCTGAGGAGTATCGTCACATGTTTCACCGTTTATATCCACTGTGAGACAGAGGGTATGCTCAGCAAAAGCCTTCTGAATTTCCTGCCCCATCCGGCCGGAAGCTCCCACAAGTCCGTAACGCATTAGTAGATGCCGCTCTCTTTCAGGGCTTCATCAACCACGGCCATAGCTTTGGAGGATGCAGGAATAAGAGGGAGACGAAGCTCGTTCTCGCAATATCCAAGGCGACTCACTCCATACTTGACGGGAATGGGGTTGGTTTCGCAAAAGAGCCCCTTCATCAAGGGGAAAAGCCGCAAGTGAAGCTCTCTGGCCTTCCCTATCTCGCCATCAAGGGCGAAACGAATCATTGTTGACGTTTCTCTGGGCGCCACATTGGAAAGTACAGAAATAACCCCGTCTCCTCCGGCATTGACAAGGTGGAAAGCCTGGTCATCGTTGCCTGAAAGAATAAAGAAGTTGGGACGCTGTTTCTGCATTTTTCGAATGAGGTAGTCAACCTGAGCTTCATCGCCGGAAGCTTCTTTAATACCAACAATATTCTCTATCTCAGCTAAACGAAGTACTGTCTCAGGCAGTATGTTGACCCCTGTACGACCCGGTACATTATAAATGATCAGCCGCCCTTTATTAATGCGGGAGGCAATGGTACGGTAGTGCTGATATAAACCTTCCTGGGGAGGCTTATTGTAATAGGGGGTCACCACAAGAACACCGTCTACGCCCAACGAAAGAGCCTGATTAGAAAGTTCTATGGCTGCTTCCGTGGAGTTGGAGCCAGTTCCTACTACAACAGGAACCCTTCCCTCAACTGTTTTTACTACAAAACGGACTATTTCTTCCCGTTCCTTAGCCGTTACAGCCGGCGCTTCTCCTGTTGTCCCAAGAACAACAAGAAAGTCTACGCCTCCGTTGATTTGAAAGTTCAAAAATCTTTCAAAACTCTCGTAATCTACCTTCCCGCTTTTAAAAGGGGTCACCACTGCTGTTCCTGTTCCGCTAAACATAGACCACACACCTCCTATTCAAAGCTGCGAGCATTAAGAGCTCGATGTTTCTTTAAGATGCGAACGGCGTTTGTTGCCGCTCCAACACGAATATTATCCGCTACATTCCACATTAAGAACCGTGTATCATCAAAAGCTCGAAGACGGGAAACATAGACAAGATCTGTTCCAGCGCCATCAAGAGGCGATATCACCTTATCTGTCAATTCTACGTTTTCGCTCGCCTCTATGGCTTTTCGAACCTCATCAAGAGATGCCGGCTTTCTCGTTTCTACCCAAATTGTTTCCGAGTGGCCGTAAAGTACTGGAACACGTACCGTGGTGGCCCAAATGCCTATAGAATCGTCCCGCAGAATCTTATGAGTTTCATCAACCATTTTCATCTCTTCTTCCGAGAATCCATTTTCCAGAATTGCCCCAATCTGAGGAATTACGTTGAGATGAATTTGACGAACGAATTTTTTAGGCTCCACATGGCCTGAAATTTGACTCTCAAGTTCATTTATTCCATTTTTTCCCGCTCCAGATACCGATTGATAGGTGCTCACAACTATAGATTTTATTCCAAAACGACGATGAATTTCATAGAGCCCAAGAACCATTTGAATCGTGGAGCAGTTTGGATTGGCCACAATACCTCTGTACCCTCGCAAGAGATCCCCGTTAATTTCAGGAACTACGAGAGGGATATCAGGAGTCATTCTAAAGGCGGATGAATTGTCAATAACGACTGATCCCGCTTCTGCAGCTATGGAAGCATATTGTTTCGACACATTGGAACCAGCAGAGAAAAGAAGGTAGTCAAAACCTTCTTTTAAGACTTCAGTCCCTAGCTCTTCAACTTTACAGGAATTTCCACAAAAGGACAAAGATGTTCCAGCTGATCTGGCAGAAGCAAAAAGTCGAAGTTCGTCCGGTCTAACTCCCTGCTCTTCAAGTACCCGAACCATTGTCCGTCCCACTTCACCTGTCGCGCCTACAACTGCTACCCTCATTATTATTACTCCTCCTTTGCCTGACAACCAATAAAAAAAGAGACCCGTCCCCGAAGGGACGAGCCTCTTGAAATCTAAATGCCCGCGGTACCACCCTGCTTGAACACATTTTTACATGTGTCCCAACTCGGTCTTCGTTACGTGAAGACAATTTCGTGAGTGTACTCCAGTTCTTTCACCTTTCCACTCCAGCTCCACAAGTTTTTGGCTTTTCCTGTCCCCTTAAGGATGCCTCTCAGCCGCTGAACACCCATCTCTGGTAAGGTTTCGACCTGGAAAAGCGCCTTGTTTCATCGCCTTTAACAATGTAGAATTATAAAGTTCCATTTCACATGGATTGGGTCGGATTATACGAAACAAAAATAAAACTGTCAAGAGAAGGAAAAGATTTCGCATTAGACGAGGGTAACGTCATCCCGCAATTAGACTGAGATTCCTTCTTCCTTATTGAGCTACCGTTACCATTATATTATCAATAAGACGGGTAGCCCCAAATTTTACAGCCAACGCAATGAGGCATTTGCCAAAAAGAACTTGAATAGGTTTCAAATTATGGGCGCTTACAATTTCCACGTAGTCTATACGGGTTTTGTCTTTGCTGAGTATGAGCTCTTCTATTGCTTTTCTAATTCTTGCGGCATCCCGTTCCCCATTTTCAACCATTTGCTGAGCCATTTCAAGGGATGCGGAGAGAACAGTAGATTGTTCTCGCTCTTCAGGCGTTAAGTATGTGTTACGAGAACTCATAGCAAGGCCATCTTTCTCTCTAATTATGGGACAAACGCAAATTTCAACATTCTGATTGAGATCTCTCACCATCTGCTGGATAACGATAGCCTGCTGAGCATCTTTTTGTCCGAAATAGGCTTTGTCCGGAAGAATAATATTGAAAAGTTTTGTAACTACAGTGGTTACTCCCCGGAAATGCCCTGGTCTGGAACGTCCACAAAGTTCCTTTGTCAATTCCGTTACTTCTACAAAGGTTTCATATTTCTGAGGATACATTTCACCCACTGTTGGGTAAAAAATAAAATTCGCGCCAGCCTCCTCGGCTAGAAGGGCATCACGCTCAAGATCACGGGGATAGCTCTCAAAATCTTCTTGAGGCCCAAACTGGGTGGGATTGACGAAAATACTCACCACAACTATATCGTTTTCTTTCGCCGCCCTTCGAACAAGAGAAAGGTGACCCTCATGGAGAAACCCCATAGTAGGAACCAAACCAATGCTTTTTCCCTGCCGTCTGCTACAAGCTAGTTTTTGCCTTATTGAATCGATATTGTTTACAATTTCCATTTGTTTCGTCTCGCCCTCCCTTTCTGTGCCCTATTAAATGTTTTTCCAATGTTTGAATCCATCTCCAACCACTTCAGCCACATCCGAGAGAATAATAAAAGTCATGGGATCAATTGAAACAACGTGTCGTTTAAGTTCCATGGCCTGTCTTCTGGTAAGCACCACCATTATCATATTCTTAGGTTCTCCTGAATAGGCACCTCGAGCATCGATAATTGTGGCACTTCTGTCGAGCTCTTCAATAATGAAACGCTTTACTTCTCCCGGCTTTTGAGTAATGATCATCAGCTGTTTTCTGCGATCAAATGATTTTAGCACGTTATCAATGGTAAGGCTTTCAATGTAGAGAAGAACCCCACCCATGAGAAGCTGCTCCAGATCCACTACAAACCACGAGGCAAGAAGAATCCCCATATTTATATAAAAAGAGTACATGCCCACATCAATACCATATTTTTTTCTCGCCGCCATAACAATAATATCTGTTCCCCCGCTGGAGCCTCCGCCCAGAAAAATGAGCCCCATTCCAAGGCCTCCTAAAACTCCGCCGAGGATAGCCGCGAGAAAAACATTTTGAATTAATGGATATGTAAAAAGTTCAAAAAACATAACAGAAACGGTCATTAAGATCGACACATAGAAAGTCCAAATTACAAAACGGGGGGACAGAACTTTCCAGCCCCAAAGCAATAAAACAGTATTCCCTATGGCAATGATCCACGCTGGGGAAATATTCAAGGCATAATGACTTATAAGGGCAATACCTGTCAGCCCAGCACTGGCAAATCTATATGGCATGATCAAAGCGACAAGTGCAAAGCTTATTATTATAGTGCCGATAGTAGTATAGATTATTGTTAGCCACTCGCGTTGAAGAAACTGTTTCAGTTTCGACGGCAAAAAAGTAAGCATGTTGAGAAGATCGGCCTCCTGGTGTAGTCTATTTAAGGATCACTAATTAAGAATCACTAATCCCAGATAATAAAAATACGTCTCCGACTGCTAGTTGACACCTGATAAACATATCCCCTATCACGGTCCCACGCATAATAACCATTTGAGGAAGGCTGACCGGCATTGTTAAGAAAAACCATATTCTTTAAAAGAACGCTATCGTAACCAATCCGTCCCCTAAAAGAGCGAATGAGTGGTAACGAGCCTCTCTCCTCAAAATCAAACCAGTTATCAGGCAATGGAACACCACGAGCTTTAAGCTGTTTGAGTATCACACCGTACTCATGGGGAGCCATTTCAAGAAAATAGAGCTTCCCCCTTGAAGAAGAGCGCAGGTCTTTAATAAGAGTAAAGGCGAGCCACGGCGAGGCCTCGTCAGGCAGCTCTGACAGCGACCAAAGCGAAAAATAAAATCCTTCTATCAATGCCAGAGGCTTAGGCATGAGCCCTGGATACCAAAACCCTTCCACTTCTTCCCAATTCTGTAGATTTCCAGAACATAGCCTTTCGATAAGTAAGAGACTATTTGCGGCTTTCTGCCTCGGTGTAAGGTTTTGCCGCAGGGAACGCCAAAGTTCTTCTGAAGAAATGTTACAAGCTTCCTGAAGCAGCTTTTGCCGAAGAATATGGGCTTCATATGTCATTCTTTTATCAAGATCGTAGAAACGTACTAGATCATCCCAACTATTAGCCCATGCCCCACTGCACAAAAGAATAAAAAACAAGGAGCTTAGGCTTATCATCCAAAAGAATTTGTATTTTTTCATAGTTTCACCACCCTATTTACAATTTCTTTTGTTTGATGATACATAATCCTTATTTAAATTGTATTATATATCTATAACACTGTGAATTTCTTATATTCTGTTAACATTATTCTCATCTTAACAAGAGACATTTCCGGTTTTAAATAAATTTAACAGGAGGAATATATCATGTTCAATCAAATCTCAAAATTAGTTGCTAAACATGAAGATGAAATCATTAATCTTAGGCGGCATTTCCATGCAAATCCAGAACTATCATGGAAAGAAGTACAAACCACGCAAAAAATTATCGAAATATTAAAAGCTCTAGGATTCTCCATTCTTCAAGTCGGTTTTGGCGGCACAGAAGCAGGTGTAGTTGCTGAAATCACTGGCACACAAAATTCTCATTGCATCGCTTTGAGAGCTGACATTGACTGCCTTCCCCTCAAAGAGGAAACTGGACTGCCCTATACCTCCACAAACGATAACATGCATGCCTGTGGCCACGATGCTCACATAGCCATGCTTCTCGGCGCTGCGCATATTCTAGCTGAAATAAAAGAGCAGATCCAGGGACGAGTACGCCTCATCTTTCAACCCGCAGAGGAACATGGCATTAAATCCGGTGCCTTAGCTATGATCAAAGAGAGTGCATTAGAGAGTGTTGACGCTGCTGCGGCCCTTCATATTTGGTCTCCCATCCCCGCTGGTAAAGTGGCCTATAGGAAGGGGCCTATCATGGCTTCTGCTGATGGATGGTATCTCACGATCAAAGGGAAGGGCGGCCACGGTTCTGCCCCTGAACTGTCCGTGGATCCTACGGTAGCGGCGGCTAAAATAGTAACAGCCCTTCATACTATTGTAAGCCGTGAAATTGACCCCCAGGAAATTGCCGTTGTAAGTTTGGGGGGTCTTAAGACAAATTCAAATAGTTTCAATATCATCCCTGACTCTGTCAAAATAAACGGAACTGTGAGAACCTTCAACCCCCAGGTTCAAGATCATATAGAAGAAGCAATGCACAGAATTGTTGAGGGTGAATGCATCTCTTCCCGCTGCGAAGGCAAGCTCGATTATAAACGATTTTTACCGACTACGATCAACGATTCTGAAATGATCTCTATGGCCATGAATGTTGCCGCGGAGTTTGTTGGAAAAGACAATGTGGAAGAGTGCCGCCTTGTGATGGGTTCTGAAGATTTTAGTTATTTCGGGCATCACGTCCCATCTGCGTTCTTCTTCCTCGGGGCCGGGAATTCCGCAAAAGGCATTGATTTCCCCCATCATCATCCAAAGTTTCAGATCGATGAAGACGTTCTTAAAATAGGTTCAGCTCTTTTATCAGGCATAGCCTATCACTATCTGGCAACACACGCTAATTAAGTTACAGAATAGATAACGCCCTGGATAATTTTCTCAGAACGTTTCATTTGCCAAATCTGCGATTCCACGTTGCCATCAACGTTGCAAGAGAGATAGCTATATCAGGGTCATCAATACGATCCTTTAAACGTTCCAGATTCTTAGAAATCTCATCTGCTCTAGGTGTTATAAGAACCTGTTTTTTTCCTGTTGTTTTTGGAATCCTCCGAGCAGAAATCTTCCCAATAACGACCTTAACGCCGGAAACAGGCAAATCCCACTCTTTACTGACTTTTTGAGCAATTGTAGCTCCCATCATAGAAAGACGCTGAGCCGCTGCAGGGCTTTCTGCTCGAATACAAAGCAACGTTCCTTCAATGGCAAAAGGTCGGCTTCGTTTCGAGAGAACGTTGCCTACTATCTTTTGCCAGTGCTGGGCCACATGAGAGAGAAGAATATGCTTTTTCCCATTTGAAGAAAAGATGCTCTCGAGTAAAGTCTCAACAGAACTTGCCTCATGGCGATGGCGTAATACCACGCTCCTTCCGCCTCCTTCTGGTTTCAAGATAAACAGACAGAAGCTGTATATCTGCTGGTGTCACTCCTGATATTCGGCTTGCCTGAGCAAGATTTTGCGGCCTGATCTTTTCGAGCTTCTGTCGGCTTTCCGAAAGTAGACCAGGAACTTCATCATAACTGAAATCTTCAGGAATATAGACCTTTTCACCTTTGCTAAGCCGGATAATCTGACGCTGCTGGCGCTCAATATATCCAGCATACTTTACTTCAATAGCAAGGCTTTGGGCTTCTTCATCCGTTAATGGCCGCTCTATTAGAGGCAAAAAAGGTCTCATGGCACCATAGGTCACTTCTGGCCTGCACAAAAGATCTATCGCCCTGACACTTTCTTCAAGGGGAGAAGAGCCTGCGCGGACTAACCAATCATTAACTTTTTCAGATGGGTTTATCCTCAGGTTTGAAAGTCGCACTTTTTCATGATCCACAGCCGCCCATTTCTCCCGCAATATCTGCCACTTGCCATCATCGATAAGACCCATTCGTCTTCCTATAGGGGCGAGACGACGATCAGCATTGTCGAAACGGAGAAGCAAGCGATATTCACAACGGCTTGTAAGCATGCGATAGGGCTCGTTTGTGCCTTTTGTCACCAGATCATCAATGAGTACGCCGATATAGGCATCTGACCTCTTAAGTACAACAGGAGCTTCTTTTCTCGTATAGAGTACCGCATTCATACCAGCGATTATCCCTTGTGCTGCCGCCTCTTCATACCCTGATGTTCCATTGATCTGTCCCGCGCAGAAAAGTCCCCGTATATTTTTTGTTTCAAGAGAAGGAGCAAGCTGAGTTGGTATGACATAGTCATACTCAATTGCGTAGCCAGCCCGTGTAATTTGGGCTTTTTCACAGCCAGGAAGAGCATGAACAATCTCAACCTGAACATCGTAGGGCAAGCTTGTTGAAAAATTTTGTACGTAGACTTCCTTATTTTTTCGTGATACAGGCTCTAAAAAGACAAGGTGACTGTCCTTATCTGGAAAACGGATTATTTTGTCTTCAATGGAAGGGCAATATCGAGGGCCAAGACCACTCATGAGCCCTGTCCAAAGAGGAGATCGCTCAAGGTTTTCGCGGATAATATTATGAAGATAACTGTTCGTCCGAGTCAGGTAACAGGAATATCCGGTGTATGTCTTTTTCTCTCCCCAGAGGTCGAAGCAAAGAGGTTCTTCAGCACTTTTCTGTTCAATGAGAGAGGATGTATCAATAGTGTCTATATGAAGTCGGGGGGTCGTATCTGTTCTCATGCGCCCCATTTCGATACCATTCTCAAGAAGAGAACGACTCAATTCGGTAGATGGCACTTGTCCCATGGGGCCAGAAGAGTAGTTTAAAAGACCAATGTGAACCTGGCCTCGTAAATAAGTACCTGTTGTTAAAATAACAGCGCCTGCTTCATAGGTAAAACCGTATTTCGTCTTAACGCCGCGAATGGAACCATTCTCGATCCACAGGTCTGTCACGATATCTTGATGTACTTCCAAGTTGGGGGTTGTTTCTATGGTCCATATAAAATGATCATGATAATCGCGAAGGTCACACTGGGCCCGTAACGCTTGAACTGCCGGCCCTTTCGATGTATTAAGCCACCGTACGAGCATTGTAGAATAATCAGCTGCCCGGGCCTGTTCTCCTCCCAAGGCATTTCCTTCTTTTACAAGATGACCTTTCGCCGGCCCTCCAATAGATGGATTACAAGGCATAAGCGCCGTATTATCAAGATAAAGGTTCAGCATGAGCGTTCTCGCTCCCATGCGTGCCGCGGCTAAAGATGCTTCGCATCCTGCATGGCCGCCGCCAACAACAATTACATCATACTTTTTTTGCTCCATTTGATTCGTCTCACCTTTTCTATCTCGATCTCTCAAAATTATCTCGATGTAATATTTCCCTGACGTACTTGCCAGACTGTTCCTGGCCAGCCATTCATTGAACTTTCAGCTGTAGCGGCAAAAACCTGCCATGAAGACTCTACTAGGGCATCAATGAGGATATTTCTTCCTCTGTCATCAAGCTCTGCCGCTATTTCATCAAGAATCAGAAGAGGCTTACGACGCAGCTTCCTTTCTACAGCCCAGCCTGCTGCCAACATGAGGGCCACTGCTGTCCTTCTTCTTTGCCCACGGCTCATCACTATCGATACAGGCTGTCCCTTTGTTGTTATTATCATATCGTCCCTTTGAGGCCCAACTTGCGGAACTCCTGTTATATGTTCTTTTTCTTTCCATTTTCTTACAGATTCCCAATAGTCCTGCATGGGATCCTGCAAGTCTAAAGCGCCTCCCCTTTCAAATGTAAGCACTATATCAGAAGGCAGAAGAATGCGAAATTCCTGAATGCCTATTTTTAGCAGATCGACGGCTGCGGCTCGGGTCGACCAAATCCATGAAACAAGAGGAGCGAGGACTTTTGATGTAAGGGAAGGATCTTTTCTTTCTCGAAGCAGAATCACACGATGGCGCAATGCTCTGCGGCAATCGCTCATTTTTCTCACATAGAGGGGAAAAAGAAGAGCGCAAAGGCGATCAAGAAACTGACGGCGCACAGACGGAGCTCCGTCAACAATAGCGAGATCTCCAGGCAGAAAAGCTAAGGCTGGGATGAGTGAACGTACATTTCCATGGGTTATTCGTTTTCCGTCACACTGGATAATGTTTTTCTCGCCTACAGTCGCAACAATATCCAGATTTGTCTCACCGCTAAAATACCCTCGTAAATAAGCCTGTTTTTCTTCTGTATCCCAATTAACGAGAAACGATTTACGAGAAGACCTGAAAGGCCCCCATCCAGAAAGAATATGAATGGCTTCCAAAGCATTAGTCTTTCCAGAACCATTGTTTCCAACAAGCAAATTGAGCCCCGCAGCCCATTCAAGACGGCGGGGCGTCAAATTCTTAAAGTTGTGCCAAGACGTAAGCTTGCAATGAGCTATTCCTCTTCGTCCCTTTCATGTATAAAATCAGATTCACTCAATTTAATGGGCATCAGCATATAGAGAAAATCGTCCCTGCCAGGACGGAGCATGCTCATCTGTCCCTCTGGGCCATTAAAGGTTATAAATACACTTTCACCATGAAGGGCCTTTAATCCATCTAATAGATACGCTACATTAAAAGCTATGAGAAGGGGTTCTCCGTCAATTTGAGCGTCAAGGATTTCTTCTGCTTCACCTATCTCAGGAGCCCGTCCCATCATACGAAGATCTCCATTGGGAGATAGTTTAAAGATAACCATCCGGGTATGATCCCTTACCACAACATCTACCCTTTCAAGCGCTTCTGTTAACGCACTTCGTTCAATGGTCAGGGTAGTAGTGCTCTGAGGGTTCAATATTTTTTCATAATTTGGGAAGGAAGATTCTATTTTCCGAATAGAAAATTCAATATCACCCATTTGAAAATAGGCAAGTGCATCATCATGAAGTATCTGAACAGGTTTATCACCTTCAAGGGAAGAGAGTTGGCGAAGCAGCTCTTTTAACCCTGCTAAAGGAAGAAGAATCTTCTCAGTATCTCCATACTCATCGAGAAGGACTTTCGATAAGGAGAGACGCCGTCCATCAGTGGAAACAATACGAATGTCATTCCCCTTCAATTCAAAAAGTGCTGCTCCTAAATATTTAGGAAACTCTTCTCCTAAAGTACTTGCCACTGTTCCTTCACTAAGTATTTGGGCTAGCGTTTCAGCTTTGACGGTACAGAAGAATTTTGCATTTTCAGAAGATGGCAGGTGAGGAAATTCCTCAACGGGATATGTAGAAAAACGATAGGTATTTCTTCCTGCGAAAATAATCCCTTTTCCTTCCTTTACTGAAACTGTAAATGTATCGGTGGGGGCTTTTTTAAAAAGTTCTCCAACAACTTTAACTGGAAGGATAGCTTCTCCGCCTTCTTCAATCTGTACTCCAGAAGCAATACATTTTATAGATGTTTTGAGATCTGTCGCTTCGAGGGTTAAAGAAGCATCATCGGTTCGGCATAGTATACCGGCGAGAGAAGTAATTGTGCTTTTAGTACTCGTAACTCGTTCTGTCGTTTGCCAGATTTTCATAAAATCCGGTTTGCTCACCTGGAGTCTCATAATCTATTCCCTCCCCTTGTTATTGTCTTTATTATTTTAGTATCTAAGTAATAGTGATAGTAATAAGGACTGTGGATAATGTGGAAATCGCCGTGGGCCGTTATGAAAAGTGACTTTTCTCTGTGGATAGGTACTCACAAATAATTCCCAAGTTATACACATTGTCCACAGTGAAATTGTGAAAAACTTACATTATTCCACTATTCACATCCTGTCCAACGCTATTTTCACAGCTTAGCCTCTATGTTATCCACAATTTCCTTCATTCTAGGTTGTTCTTCTACGAGTTTTGATATTTTTCTCTGAGCATGGAGAACTGTAGTATGGTCTTTCTTTCTGAAAGAAAAGCCTATCTGCTGAAGACTTATATCAGTGAGTTTTCGACATAGATACATAGCAACCTGACGGGCAAGGGCAATATCTGATGTGCGCCTATTCCCCACAAGGTCTTCAACGGTCAAACTGAAATTTTCCGCTACAATTTGTTGAATAGTGTCGACACTTACAGGCCCTTTTGAATTATGGCGAATAATATCTTTAAGCCATTGAGTGGCATTTTCCTCGGTAATGGGCTCACTATTGAGTTCGGCACAGGCAATGATTCTATTAAGGGCTCCTTCGAGTTCTCTTATATTGCTGGGCACATTCTGGGCAAGAAAAGAGATAACGTCTTCAGGCACCTCATAATTTCTAATTTGGGCTTTTTTCTGAAGGATCGCAATACGGGTCTCAAGATCGGGCATCTGTATATCAGTGACTAATCCCCATTCAAAACGGCTTACAAGACGATCCTCTATGTTTTGGATCTCCTTAGGAGGGCGGTCAGAGCATATGACGATCTGTTTTTTACTTACATGAAGCTGGTTAAAGGTGTGGAAGAATTCTTCTTGGCTGCTTCCTTTGTTTCCAAGAAACTGAATGTCATCGATGAGAAGAATATCCACACTTCTGTATTTAGATTTGAATTCCTGGGTCCTGTTATTTTTTATGGATTGAATAAATTCGTTGATAAACTTTTCAGAGCTCACATAGGTTACTTTTAAAGAATTGTTTTTATTGAGCACATAATGCCCTATTGCGTGCATCAGGTGGGTTTTGCCAAGGCCTACGCCTCCCCATATAAAAAGAGGGTTATAAGCTTCTCCCGGCGTTTCTGCTACAGCCAGACTGGCAGCATGGGCGAGACGGTTTGATTTTCCCACAACAAAACTATTGAAGATATAATTAGGATTAAGGCCGCTTCGGGGAGGAGTTCCCGTATGCTGGGCAGCTCGTTCTGCTCTTTGCTGTTCGTCCTTTCTTGCCTCCGAGGCAACTTTAAGCTCCAGTGATTGAGCGTATCCCTTATCCATAAGAACATCCTCAATTACATTTTGGAACCGTTTGGAGATCTGTTCTTTTACAAAAACATTGGGAACATCAATAACAAGTACATCGTTCATAACAGAAAGGGGAACACATGTCTTAAGCCATAAATCGGCTGTTCCCTCTGGCATCGTCTCCTCGATGTTCTTTAGGATGTCATCCCATAGTACATTAATATCTTTATCCACCAATTTATTCACCTCTGCCGATGGATTTACTTCATCTTACCACAGCTCATCCACAAAAGTTATCCACATATCCACAGTGTATCCACGTTCTCATAAAAAAAGATAAAGCCCCTCAGGGTCATATATAGCGGGATTATAAAATTAAAATTAAAAAATGACTATTCCTCACCAAGCTGTTACAAAGAAGGATCACAACATATCCACATTCTATTCACTCCCTGTGGACAGATGTGGAAAAAACACAGGTTTTCAACTGAAAGCTTTGAACTATTGCATGTGGAATCATACCATATTTTTCTTACACCTTTGTGGATAATTTTTACACATCTTTAAAAAAATCAGGTTAAAATGAGATATGGGCAGAAATTATTTTAAGACACAGGGGGGAAGGCAATGGCTCATATCCGCCATATAATCAGCCATACAGACCTTGATGGTGTAACAGCGGCAGCGGTGGCATGGCATCATTTCAAAGAAGAGAGTCCTCTCAAGGTGACATTAACCGGGTATGGCAGTGTAGATGGAATGATACTTGAAAATTTAAATGCTCACATTCCCATGGTGGTGCTTGATCTTTTTTGTCAGAAAGAAGCCACCATCGAAGAAATAGACCGCACTCATCAGCCAGAAGAGCCTCCTTTTTTATTCGACCATCACGAAACCACAGCTCAACGATATTCAAATCGCCCGTGGATTGTTGTGGACACATCCATGTGCGCGGCAAAGGTGTATTTGGAGTGGCTTCTTCAACATGATCCTGGTACCTCTGCCCGTTGCTTAGCGGGCATGGTCGACATTGCCAACGATAGGGATCTCTGGCTTAATCAGAGAGAAGAAAGCCGGTTATGGCAAGCCATGATTACCTTATGCGGTCCAGAAAGTATTCTGACTCGCCTGGCGTTTAACCCTTCCTGGCAGTTGGAATCTTTTGAGGAAAATGCGGCCAAGGATTTCATAGAACGGCAGGAGGGCCGATTCGAGAAAGCTCTTGAGATAATTAGCCGTTCAAAGGATATTGCCTTTGTGGAAGATGGGATTCTTGAATTTGGCGATGTTTCGGATTTTGGGGGCCTTGTTCTCGACCGTCTCGATAATCCGCCTCTTATTGTGGCAGTAGCCGCACGGCGTGTTATGGGAGACTGGGTATTATCCCTGCGAAGCCGTAATGCCATGGCAGGAAATGTTGTGGGAATTCTCCGTGATGGCAAGAAAGTAAGGGGAGGAGGCCATGACGATTCAGCAGCCCTCTATTTCCCCCCCTTTTATTCTCAGGAACAGATCAAGAGCTCTCTTGACGCTGCCGTACGCACCATACAGGAGCGGGATAAACCTGTAGGAACAAGCCTGGGAGATTTGCTGAAAGCGGCGTTGAATGATAAACAGAAAAATTAACTTTATAGGAAGGTAAGTAAAAAATGAGGGTGCGTGGAAAGAAACTTTTAGACTTTCTAGCCATTGAAAGGAATATGACGGGTCTTCTCTTGATGGTCATCCTTGTTGGGCTTGGGGAAAAACTTGCAGAGCGTTTTCTCCCTATCTATCTTATCGCCCTTGGAGGAGGAGCTCTTTCAATTGGCATTCTTAATGGTCTTGATAATCTGCTTTCCGCTTTATATTCCTACCCGGGGGGCTACCTTGCTGATCGCTTGGGGACAAAAAAGTCCCTTCTCGTTTTCAATCTTCTTGCCATGTTTGGCTTCCTTGTAGTTGTACTGATACCAAGCCAACTGGCTGTTATTGGCGCTTCCTTTTTCTTTTTGTCGTGGACGGCAATTTCTTTGCCAGCGACAATGAAACTTATTGCCCAGGCCCTTCCCATGAATAGGCGAACGATGGGAGTCTCTCTCCATTCCCTCGTAAGGCGTATTCCTATGGCTTTAGGCCCTGTTATGGGAGGGGTCATGATAGGCCTTTGGGGGGAGAAGACAGGAGTTCGAGCTGCCTTCGCCATTGCTTTTATCCTGGCTGGCGTTGCTCTAGCGGCGCAGCAAATTCTTATACGGCCTGACAGCAGTGCCATTGAGCGGCCCGAAAAAAATCCCATGGTAATCTTCAAGCTTATGAGCCCGGCTCTTAAAAACTTATTGATCTCTGATATATTGATTCGTTTTTGTGAGCAGATCCCCTATGCTTTTGCTGTGGTTTGGGCAATGAAGAGTATTGAGAATCCTGTATCGGCCTTTCAGTTTGGAATTCTTACCACCATAGAAATGGCAGTGGCTATGTTGATCTATATTCCTGTAGCCTGGTTAGCGGATAAAGGCAATAAAAAGATTTTTGTAGTCATTACCTTTTGTTTCTTTACTGCTTTCCCCATTATTCTCTATCATTCCCGATCCTTCTGGCCTTTAGCAGGTGCTTTTGTTGTTCGAGGTCTTAAGGAATTTGGCGAACCTACAAGGAAGTCCCTTATTCTCGACCTAGCGCCAAACGAACGCAAAGCGGCCATGTTTGGCCTCTACTATCTGATACGGGACGTTGTGGTCTCTATCGCTGCCTTCGGTGGAGCCCTGCTGTGGATGGTGGATCCAGCAGTCAATTTTTATGGGGCCTCTTTGTTTGGGGCCTTGGGAACAATCTGGTTTATTCTGAAAGGAGAAGATTTCAGAAGGCCCTTGCCGTAAAAGACGTAAACTGATAGAAAAGAAGATATGAAACCATAAAGATGGGTGTGATCATCAATGGGAATCATTAAAGTAGTTGAATATAACGGACCAGACCCTCATGATGCCTTCGCATGGAAGTATTCTGATAAAACAAGAGCCTCAGATGAATTGTCTACGTGGACCCAACTTGTGGTGAGGGAAGCGCAAGAAGCAATTCTTTTTAAGAATGGGCAGGCTTTCGATCTTTTTACGGCCGGGCGCTATACGCTAAGTACAAATAACATTCCTCTTCTCTCTGCTTTCATCAATCTTCCCTACGGCGGGGAGTCTCCCTTCAAGGCAGAAGTATGGTTTGTGAACAAACTTTATTCCCTTGACGTTAAGTGGGGAACACCAAGCCCCATTCAGATTCAGGATCCGAGATATGGTGTCTGGCTTCCGGTTCGTTCATATGGCCAATTTGGAATAAGAATTGCTGATTCTCGACAATTCCTGCTCAAACTTGTAGGAAGCCTGGGTTCCTTTACAAAAGAAAATATAAGCCAATTCTTTAAAGGGCTCCTCATCACCCGTATCAAGGATTTGGTGTCAAATTATATGATCACGGAGAGGAAAGGTATTCTTGAGTTAAATGCTTATCTCAACGAGATTTCCTACCACATGGAGGAAGAACTTCGCCCTGTTCTTGAGGATTACGGCATAGAACTCGTTAATTTTTTTGTGAACTCTATTAACGTTCCAGAGGATGACCCAGTAGTGATTCAATTGAAAAATGCCCTGGCAAAAAGAGCGGAAATGGATATTCTGGGATATTCTTATCAGCAGCAGCGCAGCTTTGACACCCTTGAAAAGGCAGCCAGCAATGAAGGGAATGGTGCTGGTCTCATGCAGGCAGGTATTGGCTTGGGCATGGGTGTCGGTGTTGGAGGTGCGTTGGGTCAGACAGCGGCCCATATAACAAAAAACCTTAGCACGGAGGGGCAAGAAAAATTAACAGAAAAGAGCAAGGTGTGCTCAAACTGCGGCACCCCCTTTAATCCAGACGCCCGTTTCTGTTTCCAGTGCGGTCGAAAAATAAACATGTGCGGATCATGCGGTCATGACTTTCCGAATAATGCTGCCAAGTGCCCTGAGTGTGGCGCTCCGGCTCCAGCCCTGTGCCCTCAATGCGGCCATACCATTGACTCAGATATGAAATTTTGTCCATTCTGCGGAATGGAAATTAAAAGAATTTGCCCCTCATGTGGAAAGAACGTCGAAATTGACGCCCGCTTCTGCCCCTCCTGCGGACAGAAAATAGATGAGGACTCCGCCTCATAAGGATGAAAGGAGCTTTTTATGAAGATCAGAAATAAATTGAGTCTCATTCTTCTTTTTGTCATGGCAGTGGCTCTTTCGGCTGTAATTGCCGTTTCTTTTATGACCACAGAGCCAGATAGCCGCAGCGCCCATTTTTGGATGACCCTTTTCTTTCTTTTGCTCGGAGTGGTGTTTTCTTTTCTTTTCGGACTTCTCCAGATTCGTATTGACCTTGATAAAGGGCTTCCCACTCCTGCCTTTTTCAGTCTTGGAACCCTCATTGTACTGTACGATTTATTCCTGATAGTAAACCCTCTTCTCTTCTGGAAGGGTTTTGAGTTTTCGGTAACAGGGTACGCCATTACTCATATTATTGGTTTGGCAACTTTTCTCTCACTTAGCGGAACAACTCTTATGGCGGCTGTTTCTATCACAGCCAGGGAAAAACAGGAAAAAGAAGATATTTATACGATCCGTCTCTGGACCGATCGTTTGCATCGTATTCTCAGTCAAGCCCGAGATAACGATCTGGATGATGAGATACTTCTTGAACTTCAGAAGGTCGCAGGGAGGGTAAGATATACGGACCCTGTAAGTTGCGATGAATCTATTCATATAGAAAAAGAAATAGCGAGCACTATTGAGGAACTTTCCCATACTGTAGACCTTTTTTCTGTGGAAGGCGAGGCTGCCTCCCTGGAAGATGAAGATACGATCAGGACTATCAAAAAATTAATGGAGCTTGTAGAAGAGCGAGAGGCGCTCATCGCTCGAACGAAGTAAATTCTATAAGGGGGATATGTGATGGCGGCAGACACTGTAGAACGAGAACTATCCTGTGTTTCCTGTGGAGCGGTCAATGAACCAGGTTCCAAATATTGTGCTTATTGCGGAACGCTCCTTCAAGTAAAGCACATTTTTCCTGCTGTTGAAAAAGCCAAGGTACCTTTCAAGCGCGTCAGTGTGGGGTTTGTGCTCTTTCTAACCATAGTGACCCTAGGTTTTTATCAGGCACTGTGGGCTTTCTTCAGAAGAAAAGCTTTTAATCAGCTGAATGTTAGTGAAACGATATCTGACTGGTTCGCTCTAATGCCTCTAGTTCTTCTTGTAGCTTCCTTTGCTGTCAGTGGAAATGAAAGTGATCTGGAAAGAATTCTGGGCATTGCTACCTGGATCCTATGGATTGTTCTAGCTTTCAAAATGAGAAGGATGCTTCGTGAATACGTTGCAGGATTTGCCGACAAGGATTTTCTTCTAAACGTAGCGCCCTCGCGTATTATGACCTTCTTTTTTACGTTTTTCTATATCCAGTACCATATAAACCGCCTTATCGATATAGGGGTTTTCAAACGGGCCAACTGAAACACTGGAAGCCTTTCTGTTGTGCTATCAAAATTTAGTGATAAGATATCTCTATATATCTTATAACGGACGGTGATGGTGTTTCATGTCCATATATTTAAATAATGCAGCTACATCATGGCCCAAACCTCACATGGTTCCTCAGGCCATGTATGATTTTATGGTCAATTCCGGTGCGAATTTAGCTCGGGGCACGGCGGCTAAAAGGGATCTCGGCACTATGGACCTCGTACTGAATTGTCGCGAACTTTTAGCAGAATTTTTTCATGGCTATGAAGACGCTGACCCTCGATATGTAACCTTTACATCCAATATCACAGAGTCTCTCAATATCGTTCTCAAGGGGTACCTCAAACCGGGAATGAAAGTTTTAACAAGCAGCATGGAGCACAATGCTTCAATGCGGCCTCTCAGACGTCTTGAGCAGAGAGGTGTTCATATTACAGTTCTTCCATGCGATATGGAAGGGGTGCTTTCCCTCCGAGACCTGGACAAGGTTTTAAAAGAGGATTCCTTTGATCTTATGATAATAACCCATGCAAGCAATGTATGTGGAACTGTTCAGGATATATCTGGCATTGCCCGTCTCTGTCAGGAAGCCGGTGTGCCTCTTGTTGTGGATTCGGCCCAGACGGCCGGAGTTTTGCCTATCCATGTGTCAGATCTGGGCCTCGCCGCATTATGTTTCACAGGGCACAAAGGCCTCATGGGTCCCCAGGGGACGGGAGGCATTATATGGAAACCGGATTTTGCGGAGAAGGTTGAATGGTTTATAGAGGGGGGAACAGGCAGTTTTTCCCATCTTGAACTTCAACCTGATTCTATGCCCGATAAATTTGAAGCCGGAACCCCCAATCTTCCGGGAATCGCCGGGCTCAGGGCTGCTTTGCAGTGGCTTGTGAAAGAAGGGCCTGAGAAGATCCATGCTCGTGAAACACAGCTGGGGTTGCGGTTTATTGAGGGAGTTAAAAAAATACCAGGCGTTATTCTTGCCGGAAAGCAGACAATGGAGGGTCGCCTACCTGTTTTTCCACTGAACTTTACAGGACGTGACCATGCCATTGTGGCAGCTGAACTTGTGGAAAGGGCAGGTATTGAAACTCGGCCAGGACTTCATTGTGCTCCTGTTGCCCATAAAACCCTTGGCACAGATACAATGGGCGGGGCTCTTCGTATCTCTATAGGTTATTTTAATACTGAAGAGGATATCGATTGTTGTCTCGAAACTCTTGCGTCTATTTTAGCTGAACCCCTAAAAGCATAAAAAAGATCAACGTTGATTTTCTGCTTCCTGTCCCCCTCATATTTTTGCGGACAGGAAGTTTTTTATTTAAAACCATTCTTTTTCCCATCACACATATCAGTTCAAATTTCGAATAATTATAACAAAATAAGACATTGACAAATTAAGGAATTAAGGTACCATAATTCTTGAATTCCCATCAGGAGGCATCAATGAGATGAATACCTTTATATCTATATCAGAAGCCGCGTCCCTCGCCTTTCATGGAATGGGATTGCTGGCAATTTCAGGGAAGCGAATGAGCACAAAAGAAATGGCAGAGGCAATTAATGTATCTGAGGCCCATTTGGCAAAAGTTTTTCAAAGGCTTGTGAGATGCGGGTTTGTTACGTCATCCAGAGGGCCGGGAGGAGGCTTTGAATTGGCACGGCCTGCTGAGAGCATATCCCTACTTGATATATACGAAGCCATAGAAGGCCAAACAGATGGAGGCTATTGCTTGTTACATCAAAAGGAATGCCCCTTCCGCACCTGTATCTTTGGAGATATGTTGAAAAAAATGACCAAGGAAATTCGAGATTTCTTGAGAGAAAAGAATTTATCAGAGCTTGCAAGAGGTGAAGTGAATGAAGACAACAGTTAAAAGAAAGATTATCACTATTGATGAAGAGAAGTGTGATGGTTGCGGGATATGTGCCCAGGCGTGCCATGAAGGAGCCATTCAGATCATTGACGGCAAGGCAAAGCTGGTGAGCGAGTCTTATTGCGATGGTCTTGGCGATTGTATTGGCGAATGTCCAAGAGGCGCTATTACCTTTGAAGAAAGGGAAGCCGCTCCCTATGACGAAGAGGCGGTAAAACGCCATATGGCTAGTAAGGCTTTAAAAACAGACTCCCTTCCCTGTGGGTGTCCTGGCACAATGGCAAAAGATTTGAGAAACATGGTCTCTTCAAGTAAAATTGAGGCACCTGTTGAAATACAATCACTTCAATCGCGCTTGGGAAATTGGCCTGTCCAGATTAAACTGGTGCCGGATAACGCGCCCTACCTTCGCAACGCCGACCTTGTTATTGCTGCCGATTGCACAGCTTATGCTATGGCTGATTTTCATGGGAAATTCCTTGGCGGGGAAAAAACGGTCTGTTTAATCGGATGTCCTAAACTTGATGATGCCCAGACCTATGAGAAAAAAATAACTCAAATCATAGCTTTGAACGAACCTGAATCTATAACCGTTGTATATATGGAAGTTCCATGCTGCGGCGGGCTAGTACGTCTCATTACTGCCGCTATAGAACATGCAAAAGTAAATGTTGCTCTGAAACTTGTCAAAATAGGAATTCAGGGTCAGATTATAGAAAAAGAGACAACAAAGTATGTGTTCTCAAAGTAACTTTTAGAATAAGGGAGGTATATGAGAGATGTATTGCTACCAGTGTGAACAGACAGCAAAGGGAACAGGATGCACCGCTTTTGGCGTTTGTGGAAAGTCTCCAGAGATTTCTGACCTTCAGGATCTTTTGATTCACATCTCCAAGGGGGTTTCAATGTATGCCCATAAAGCCCGTGAACTTGACGCTATTGATCCGGATATCGACCTCTTTGTGGTTAAAGCCCTTTTTACCACCATTACAAATGTAAATTTTGACGAAGAGCGAATGGAGACTATGCTTAAAGAAGCAAGCCGAATGAAAGAGAAAGCAAAATTGCTCTATGAAAAAGCTTGCGGGAAATCAGGCAAAAATCCGGAGAACCTTGGAGGTCCAGCGGCCTATGCCCTTCCCGACAACCGTGACGATATGATTCGTGATGGTGAAAAGGTAACCCCTGAAGCCTGGAGCCAAAAGCATGGTGAAGTTGTACAAGGGCTCAGAGATCTCATACTTTTTGGCCTTAAAGGCAGCGCTGCCTATGCAGACCATGCCCATGTCCTTGGGATGGACGATCCTGCAATCTATGGTTTTTTCCACGAATTTATGGCCTATCTCGGCGGTGAAAACTTCACTGTGGATGATCTCGTGGCGAAAGCCATGGAGGCGGGCAAATGGAATATTTCTGTCATGGAGCTCCTCGATAAAGCTAACACATCTACCTATGGCCATCCTGAACCTACAAAGGTGCGTGTAACGCCAGTCAAGGGAAAGGCCATTGTGGTATCGGGCCATGACCTTCAAGATCTGGAGCTTTTGCTGAAACAAACAGAAGGGAAAGGCATTAATATTTATACTCACGGAGAGATGTTGCCGTGTCTCGCCTATCCTGAACTAAAGAAATATAAACATCTCGCAGGCAATTATGGCGGAGCCTGGCAAGATCAGCGGGAAGAGTTTGACCAGTTTCCCGGAGCTATCCTTATGACTACCAATTGTATTCAGAAGCCGAAAGATTCATATAAAGACCGTATTTTCACAACAGGGCTTGTTGCGTGGCCTGGCGTGACCCATATCGGTGAAGAGAAAGACTTTACTCCAGTTATAGAGGCTGCTCTGAAGGCCCAAGGCTTTGCTGAGGATGCACCTGAGCATACCATTACTATTGGCTTTGCAAGGAATACTGTAATGTCAGTTGCAGGAAAAGTTGTGGATCTTGTGAAAGCCGGCAAGATACGCCATTTCTTCCTTATTGGCGGATGTGACGGGGCCAAACCGGGGCGGAGCTATTACACCGACTTCGCTACAATGACGCCGAAAGACACTATAATCCTGACCCTGGCCTGCGGAAAGTACCGCTTCAACAAGCTTGAATTTGGCGAAATCGAGGGAATTCCCCGCTTGCTTGATGTGGGACAGTGCAACGATGCCTATTCAGCAGTACGTATAGCTATGGCCCTGGCAGATGCCTTTAATACAGATGTAAACAGCCTTCCCTTATCGCTGATACTTTCATGGTATGAACAGAAAGCTGTCTGCATTCTTCTTTCCCTGCTCTATCTTGGCATTAAAAATATGCGTCTTGGTCCTACTTTGCCGGCCTTCGTGAAGCAGCCAGTTTTCGACGTTCTTCACGAGAAGCTGAATCTCATGGCCATAACGACGCCTGAGGAAGATTTGAGAGCCATCCTTGGGTAGAATGCGGCAAGGGTATAAATAAAACATTAAAATGCCAGGGCAGCTTTTCCCTGGCATTTTTGATGTATGATGAAGCGAAGATAAAAGGGAGAGTTGCAAAACAGCACTTTAGGGTATACACTAAATCGCAAGATTTCGTTCATTCCCAGGAGGTGCGATTAAATGGGTCATAGCGAAGTAATTGTGCTTGATGGTCATTCTCTTTCAATTGAAGATATAGTGAGGGTTGCGCGGCATAACGCCAAGGTGGAGCTCGCTCCCGAAGCGCTTGAAGCAGTGGAAAGAGCTTCGGATCTTGTTCATGAATGGGCATCAGGGAACGATGTGATATATGGTATAAATACAGGTTTTGGAGATTTGGCAACAGTTCCCATATCCCGAAAGGATCGCCGTCAGCTGCAGGAAAATCTTCTTAAGAGTCATGCCTGCGGCGTGGGAGAGCCTTTTGACGAAGAAACGGTTCGTGCCATTATGCTTCTTCGCATAAACACCCTGATCAAAGGGCATTCTGGTATTAAAACCGCAACCTTGCAGCGTTTGACCGATTATCTCAACATGGGAATCCATCCCATGATTCCTTCCCAGGGGTCGGTAGGGTCAAGTGGAGACCTCTGTCCCCTTTCCCACCTTGCTATAACCCTTCTTGGCATTGGCGAAGTCTTTTACAAAGGCCGTCGCCAGCCTGCTCAGCGCCTTTTTCGCAAATTAGGCATGAGCCCCCTCAATCTTGAGGCCAAGGAAGGACTGGCTCTCAACAACGGAACCACTGTTATGACAGCTATAGCAGCCCTTGCTCTCTATGATGGCGTTAACACCCTTAAAATGTCGGATATAGCGGCAGCACTTTCTCTCGAAGCATTACATGGTGTTCCTTTTGCTTTTGATGAGCGTACCCATGCACTTCGCCCTTATCGTGGGCAGATGATAGTGGCTTCGAATATTCGGCGGCTTATTGCGGGAAGCCAGATTATTGAAAAATTTAAAGGTGAACGGGTACAGGATGCCTATTCTCTTCGTTGTATGCCCCAGGTCCATGGCGCGAGCCGTGACGCCCTCGACTATGTCTGGGATAAGGTTTCTATAGAAATAAATGCCGTTACGGACAACCCCCTGATTTTTGTTGATGATCGAGTTGCTATTAGCGGGGGCAATTTCCACGGCCAGCCTATAGCTTTGGCCATGGACTTTTTTGGTATAGCCATGGCGGAAATTGCGAATATTTCGGAAAGACGAGTCGCTCGGCTTGTAGATAGCTCCCTTTCAGGTCTTCCTCCTTTTTTGATTCAGGAGAGCGGATTGAACAGCGGCTTTATGATTCCCCAATATGCCGCGGCTTCTATAGTTTCTGAAAATAAGGTTTTAGCCCACCCTTCTTCTGTAGATTCAATTCCTACGTCTGCCAATCAGGAAGACCATGTCTCCATGGGGACCTACGGAGCTCGAAAGGGACGGACAATCCTCAACAATGCGCGAAAAGTTCTCGCTATAGAGCTGCTTTCAGCAGCTCAGGCTCTGGATTTCAGCATTTTGCTTAAACCTGGTGCGGGAACGAAAGCCGCCCACCATATGATCCGGAAGGCAGTCCCTTTTTTAAAATATGACGATTATCTTTACCCTCTTATCAGACGGGTTCAGGAATTGATGGACCGCAGTGAGATCCTTCATGCGGTCGAGGAGGCTATCGGGCCCTTGGACTAGGGGAAAGGAGATGAAAAAATGTCAGCCCTCTCTCATATGCCAGTCAATGATCTGGTGGAACAGATTTCTTTAGGAACCCCTTCACCAGGAGGGGGAAGTGTTGCGGCGTTATGTGGAGCTATGGCCGCGGCCCTTGGAGGGTTAGTTGCCAGACTGACCCTCTCAAAAGAGGCCTATGAACAGTCATGGAAAGTGATGAAACAGGTACGAGACCAGACAAGGGCATTGTCTGACAGGTTTCTTTACTTGATGGAAGAGGACACTAATGCTTACCTTTCTTTTCTCGAAACGGCGAATCTCCCCTCTGAGGTTCCCGAAGAAGAAGAGATCAGAGGTATATTGCGGGAGCAAATGATGAAAAAGGCCATTGTAGTTCCTTTAGAAGTTTTGCGTTGCTGCAAGGATGCCATGCCCTTGCTTCGGAGTGCTTCGGCTCTTGGGGTGAGGGTAGCTGTAAACGACGCCATGGCTGGTCTTTCAGTATTGCGGGCCGCGGCAGTGGCTTCTTGTTTCACAGTTATGACAAACCTTCCCACTCTCTATGATGAAGAGTTTTGCTCCTCTGTAAAAGATGAGGCCCTTTCATTGATGTACGATATTACGTCTGAAATTGATGGAGCAAATGATCAATACATTAAGGCCCTTCTTAAAATTCAAGAATCCGAAGGATGGCCATGAAGAAGGACTATTTAGAATCGTACAGCTAAAATTGTGTTGGGTGGGGAAAAAAAGCATAATAGACCAAGAAACCTGATTGGAGGTTGGCTGATGGTCAATTATGCTCGGTTGCTCCAGACTTTTCTTGATCTTATTCGTTTAAAAGCTGACTCAGGACATGAAGAACCTGTTGTTCAGTATATTTTGCCCCGTCTCCTACAGCTGGGCCTCATTATTAGACGAGGCGCAGAGGGAAGAGCGGAAAACATTGTGGCTGTCCTTCCGCCAACTCAAGGGAGAGATCGTTGTATTGCCCTTTCCGCTCATATGGATACTGTTTCTTTGCCCACTCCCGTTATTCCGATCATTAAGGATGGTGTCATCTCTTCGTCTGGCAATACTATTCTTGGCGCAGATGACAGGGCTGGAATAGCCGCTATTTTAGAAGCCCTTGAAACTCTGATTGAAAAGGGACTTCCCCATCATTGTATAGAGATAATTTTTACAGTTCGGAAAGAAACAGGCCTTGAAGGCTCAAAACAGCTTGGGCATAACGATATACAGGCCTCAATGGCATTTATTCTGGATGACGAAGCTGATCCGGGGCATATTGTGGTTCAGGCCCCATCCCATGCCAAAATCCTTTGGAACATAACAGGAAAGGCTGCCCATGCAGGATATGAGCCTGAAGAAGGCATTAACGCCATCATGGCTTCCGCAGAAGGATTAAAGCGGATGAAAACAGGCCGGATAGACCATGAAACCACAGCCAATATTGGTATCATCCATGGAGGGGTGGCAACGAACGTTGTTTGCGATGCCGTTGTTATAGAAGCAGAGGCCCGCTCCATTTGTGAGAAAAAGCTGGAAGATACAGTGAAGGCCATGGTAGAAGCTATGGAAAAAGGGGCCGCCTCTTTGGGAGCGAAAGTCCAAACAAGAATTCAGAAATCCTATAGAGGTTTTACTCTCAAGGAGATGTCCCCCTCTGTGCAGTGGGCATCGTCGGCCATTCGCCGCATTGGTCTCATTCCTGTTTTGATTTCCTCAGGAGGAGGAAGTGACGCAAATATATTGAACGAAAAAGGCATAGAAGCTGTTAATCTCGGAACAGGAGCAAAAAAAGCCCATACTTCAGAAGAATATATTCTCGAGCGGGATCTTTACACTTTAGGTGACATTGTTTACGCGATTATGAATGGCGCGTAGAAATACAGGGGCGTTTTTACTTTTTCTTGCTGAAATATCCGCCCCAGACATTACGGACATCAGCCATGAAGACAAAACCTCCAGCTTGTTTCCCAATCTCTGCCACCGCAAAGCGATCTTTTCGGTCACAGATCACTTTGAGAATAAGTCGGGGGCCATCTCGCCCCTCTCCCTCTAAAACAGTGGTTCCAAACCCTTTAGACCTCAGTTTTTCCGCAAGCTCTCTGCCTCCCTGGGTCTCTTCGGTGATAATTTCTACAACAATGTGCCCCTTAAGGAGCTTTTCTTCGAGATAGGAGCCAATATAGTTTCCCGTAGAGAAGCCAAGAGCGTAGGCAATAAAGTTCAAGGGGCTGTGAATCCCTGCATCAAGCACGTATTTCAGGCTCATAAGGTAAAGGGATATTTCACAAAAACCAATGCATGCCGCCTTGAACCGCTGCCCTTTGACTAAAAGCAGCATTCGCATTGTGGCCATAGAAACATCTGTGCAGCGCGCACAGAAAATAAGAATCATGGCGAGATTAAGTTCTAGAGACAATTTATAAACCCCCCCTGCTGTTTCAATAATAAGGGAGGGTTGGTCTTAAAATCAAGAAAAATCTCAGCGTTAAAGGAAAAAAGGCGTCAGTTAATGGTTCATAAATAACTTAAGAACTAAGAATCTGCTCTTTGACAGTGTAGTAAACCACGACACGCTGAAAGGGCCAGAACGCCGGCCCCGATAGAAAGGGCCCCTTCGTCGGCCTTAAAGCGAGGGCTGTGCCAGGGATGGATTGCGTCAATATCAGGATTGCCGACGCCCAGCCAGAAAAAGCATCCCGGCACCTTCTCCTGAAAAATAGCAAAATCCTCGCCCCCCATGGAGGGAACAGGAATAACAATCCCTTCTTTGCCAATGATTTCCTCTATGGCTCGCATCCCCAGAGCGGCGGCTTCGGGATGGTTCATAACGGCAGGGAGATCTTGCCGGTAATAAAAATCAGCCGTACATCCCAAACTTGCGGCCGCATGCTCTATAACTCTTCTCATCCATGGTTCCATAGACTCACGAATGTGCGGATCAAAAGTGCGAACAGTCCCTGTAAGTTTTACCTCATCAGGTATTACATTATTGGCTGTTCCGCCATGAATAGTTCCAAAACTTACAACGGCCGAATGCTGAGGGTCGACGTTTCTGCTCACTATAGTTTGGAGGTTCATAATAATGGATGCCGCGGCGACAATAGGGTCGATATCTTTATGGGGGAAGGCGCCATGTCCTCCCCTGCCCTTTATGGTAACAAAGGTGGTATCTACAGAAGCCATAAGGGGACCCTCTTTGAGAGCGACTTTTCCTACCGGGATTTCCGGATGGTTATGGAGACCGAAGATCATGGAAACATGAGGATTCTCAAGAACACCTTCTTCTACCATGGCTTTCGCTCCCGCGTTTATTTCTTCGGCAGGCTGAAAAATAAATTTGACAGTTCCCTGAAGATCATTTTTCAAAGAAGCGAGAATTTTTGCGGCCCCAAGGGCGCAGGTTATATGAACGTCATGTCCACACGCATGCATCAGCCCTTCATAGATCGACTTATAGGGCAGGCCGCTTTTTTCTTCAACAGGCAGGGCGTCTATATCAGCACGAATAGCTACCGTTGGCCCTTTTTTAGCTCCCATTAAAAGGGCTACAACCCCTGTTCCCGCTACATTTTTTTGTACTGTACAGCCGAGGTTTTCCATATAGGCCGCAATCTTTTCAGAAGTGTCCTTTTCTTTAAAGCTCAATTCAGGATGGCGGTGAAAATCCCTGTAAAGGTGCTGAAGTTCTTCAAAGATCTGGTGACTTAACTGTTTGATGGCGGGGCTCCACATTTTGAGTTTTCCCTCCTAAGGATGCATAGGTTTTATGTTTCCTCCTCGGGCCACCTGATACTTTTGGCGGCCTTCAGGTCATTTTTTAGTTTTAGACTGAAAACGCAATGCAAGTTCTGTTTTTGACATGTATATAGGATGTTCCGCACAGATTGCATGTACCTCTTCTTTGAACGAAGAGAGAGACGATTTATCATTATTTTCAAGAACGCGAAGGAGAAGTTTTGCCACTTTTTCCGTATCTTTCTCATCGAAACCGCGACTGGTCACGCCGGCAAGGCCTATACGGATTCCACTTGTAACAGTGGCTTTTTGGGGGTCAAAGGGAATGAGGTTCATATTGACGGTAATCCCCACTTCTTCCAGTTTCTTTTCTGCTTCACACCCCGTCATATTTTTGCTTCTGAGATCGACAAGCATAAGGTGGTTATCCGTTCCCCCTGAAACGATGTCATATCCATTCTCCTGAAGGACGTGAGCCATGACCTTGGCATTTTTCACGACCTGAGAGGCATATGATCTAAATTCATCTGTCATAGCCAGTTTGAAGGTGAGGGCTTTGGCTGCCATAATCTGAGGGATTGGACCTCCCTGAATGCCGGGGAAAATAGCCTTGTCTATTTTCTGGGCATACTCTGAGCGGCATAGAATATTGCCACCCCGAGCGCCCCTAAGGGTTTTAGTGGTTGTAAAGGTAACAAAGTCGGCATAGGGAACTGGGCTAGGGTGCGCGCTTGCTGCCACAAGCCCCGCAATATGGGCCATATCGACCATAAAATAGGCCCCAACTTTTTTAGCTATTTGGGAGAACCGTTCAAAATCTATAAAGCGGGAATAGGCGCTGCCGCCGGTAATAATAAGTTTAGGGCGAACCTCTTTAGCAAGTTCCTCAACCTGGTCGTAATTAATCTGTCCTGTGGTTTTGTCAATTCCGTATTGGTAGGCGTTAAAAAACTTGCCCGAAATATTGACAGCTGTACCATGGGATAAATGTCCGCCATGTTTAAGATCCATGCCGAGAATGGTATCTCCAGGCTCCAGCATGGCCATGAAAACAGCGAGATTGGCGTTGACGCCTGAATGAGGCTGAACATTAGCGTGATCTGCTCCAAATAATTTTTTTGCCCGTTCTATAGCAAGACTTTCTACTACATCGACGAACTCACACCCGCCATGATAGCGTTTTCCGGGGTAGCCCTCCGCATACTTATTGGTGAGCAACGATCCCTGAGCTTCAAGTATTACTTCCGGAACAAAGTTTTCAGAAGCAATAAGCTCAATCGTCATATTTTGCCGTTCCTTCTCCCCTTCAATGGCTGCGGCCAACTCCGGATCGATAAAATGGATAAGGTTCACGAACCATCCCTCCTCTGTGCACGTTATAGTGTAAAAAGGCAGATAGTAAGCCTTCCATAAAATCATAGATTCTTAATATAAAAAGACAATAAGAAAAATAGAAAGCAAATGAACGAAAAACCCTACGGAAACGTCAGGTTTTTGGTCAATCTAGAAGGCAAAAAGCCCTGTTTCTATAGGGACTTTCGACTATTTAGGCTTGAAGATGACGCTGCAAGCAGTCCTTCCCGTTCCGCGAAA
The DNA here is from genome assembly GCF_001896635.1 of Aminobacterium sp. EBM-42. Taxonomy (NCBI): domain Bacteria; kingdom Thermotogati; phylum Synergistota; class Synergistia; order Synergistales; family Aminobacteriaceae; genus Aminobacterium; species Aminobacterium sp. EBM-42. The sequence continues at coordinate 127,854 of NZ_MPPC01000011.1, read as the reverse complement.
CGGGCTAATTCTGCTATGGAGTAAAGACCTAGCTTTTCCATTGTTCTGGCTTTATGGGTTTCCACAGTTTTGCGACTTATGGAGAGTTGAGAGGCAATTTCTTTTGTAGCGAACCCTCGAGCCAGAAAAAGGAGTATTTCTTTTTCCCTGGGAGTGAGAAGTTCGAGCATTGTTGAAGAACTGGCGTTCGTAGATCTTTTGACGTAGTCTTGCAGAACTGTTGAGGTAAGGGCTGTACAGAGATACATTTCACCTTCAGAAACAACGTTGATGGCTTTGATCACTTCGTCAATGTCACAATTCTTCAACAGATATCCAGTAGCGCCGGCAGCGAACATTTCTCGAACATAATGTTTGTTTGAGTGAATGGAAAGGGCGATAATTTTAATCCTGTCATTTTCCCGACAAATGGCTCGGGTAGCTTCAAGCCCATTCATATCAGGCATTGAGATGTCCATAATAATAACATCGGGAGAGAGGGACAAAGCCGCTTCCACTGTAGAACGTCCATCCCCTGTTTCAGCAACAACCTGAAAACTCTCAATATTTTCCAGAACGCTGCTGAGTCCTTTTCGTGTTACAGGGTGGTCGTCAGCAACGATGATCCGAACGGTCACAGATAAAACCTCCTTCAGAACTGTTTTTCAAGGGGATCCTGATGATAATGCCCGTTCCTTTTCCTGCAGAAGAGTTAATGGCCATTTGCCCTCCCCAATGTCGAAGACGTTCTCTTATGCTGAATAGGCCAAAACTTCGTTTCCGAATGGTAATGGCTTGAGAGGGGTCGAACCCTACGCCGTCATCATGAACAGCGACACAAAAAAAACCATCTTCCCTCGTAATAAGACATTGGATCGCGGTAGCTCGGGCATGTTTCAGAACATTAATGAAAAGTTCTTTGACCATATGGTAAAGCATAATGCTCAATTCTTGTTCGAGAAGGCGGCAATTCATAGCTGCATCAAGGATAAAATCAATTGAAAGAGGAGAAAACATTTCGTCTCCAAGGGATTCTAAAGCGGCGGCGAGACCTAAATCATATAGCAGAGGGGGACTTAACCTGGCTGTAAGGTCTCGAGTCTGCTCTATAACTTCATCGAGATGGGCGATGCTTGCAGATAAAAGGGTGTTTTTCACCTGTCCATCATGAGTTCTACGGGCCTGGCGAAGATTCCTTTGCATGGTTACCAGTGCATGTCCCACCTGGTCGTGAAGATTTGCCGCAATTTTGCGTCGGGTCCGTTCTTCTGCCAGAGTTAATTCAGAAGCAAGGGATCGCAGGTCTTCCTGAGATTCTTCGAGCATCTTTTCTGTGGTTCTCACCTGCTCTATTTCCCGGGCCAAAATGAGGTTGGCATATCCCTTTGAGGAGAGCTGTTGAGCCATAAGCCACAGTAATTTAAGGGTTTTTTCAAAATGAGCCAGACTCCCCTCTGGCATTTCCCTTAGGGCTTCGCAAAGTTGAACAGGGTCGGCTCCTATCTCAAGGGCATACTCTCGAATGCGATTCTCTCCAACTCCAAGAGCATTCTGAGATATCTGCCAGTTGGCAATATGCTGCCCCTCAACAATGATAGGAGCGCTGGCATCGACAAAACCGCAGCTGAGGCAGCGCTGATATGTTGGCTGAAGCAGCTGCGCGGCCTTGATGCCAAGCACACGGTCAGAGCGAATACAGCGGCTGGCTCCTTCTGATGTTTGACGGACCAATTGGCAAACTTTACTGAAATTGCTTGGTTCAGTAATAGAATTCCCCTGAACATCCGTAATCACAGATGCCACATCATGGACTTCGGCAAAGGCATCCTGAATTTTTTGTAGTTCCTCTCGCTCTATAAGGTCGAGAAGAGAAATATGAGGAGAGGCCATGGATTTCAACTCCTTCGGTAAGCTTTCCTTATTATTTTACACGCAAAAGGGAGTTTTTAAATTCAAACTTTACAAGTGGGGGGTCTTTAGCCTATAAAGGCCGTAGAGCATGGTGCCATGAGGGAATGATAGAAAGAAGGAGGGACAAAAATGAAAAAACACGAGTTTTATGTGCCTGATATGTCCTGCGGACATTGTGTTAAGCGTATCAGCTCGGCATTGGAAGAAGAGGGTTTGACTGATTTCGAAATCAGACTGGAAACAAAAACAGTTACTATTGAAACGGATGCCCCCCAGAAAATTCTCGAAGCCCTTGAAGAGGCAGGATACCCTGCAACTCTTCAAAACTAAAATCAAGGAACTTGGAGGCCGCTCTCTCTATGGTGTGAGAAAAGCGGCCTTTTTAATATACATATGGAGGGTATTATGGCATAATAACAAAAAGATATCCTACCAAATATATAGTATTTCTACAAGGAGCTGTTTCTATGATGACAAGAGGCGAAAACTCTAAAAAAATATCTTTTTCAGTAACAGGCATGACGTGCGCCACCTGTGCGAGGATCGTTGAACGGTCTCTTAAAAAAGTAGACGGGGTTGTTTTTGCGGGAGTGAATTTGGCAACAGAAACCGCTTTTGTGGTTCTTGATAAAGATGTTCCAATGGAAGAGCTGGAAGAAGCGGTAAGAAAGGCCGGATACGACGTTTCCCATGAACAGCCGGAAGACCTTGATCGCCGTCGTTATGAAGGGGCAAAAAGAAACCTTGTGGTCAGTTGGGGAATTACGGCCCCCCTTATGGTTCTTATGGTTTTTCATATGGCGGGATTCCATCTGCCCTGGTTCACTTTTCTCGAAGCTGTTGGCGGGGCAATTGTGCTCTTTGGCGCTGGTCGGGCTTCCATGAAAGGGGCCTGGATTGCCCTCTCCCATTTTCACGCCAATATGGATGTTCTCGTCTCCCTTGGGGCGTTAGCGGCCTGGTCTACGGCTATTCTCCTTCTTGCGGGAGTCAAGGTGGCTTCTTTTGGAGCCATTGGCGCCATGATCATCGCTCTTCATGTGACGGGACGTTTTATAGAATCCCATCTTCGAGACAGGGCCTCCAAGGAAATCAAGTCTCTTTTGGCAATACAGGCCAGAGAAGCCCGCATCCTCGATGAATCGGGGCGCGAAATAGCAGTGCCTATCGAAGCGGTTAAAGAAGGATTTATTATTATGGTCAGGCCCGGAGAACGAATTCCTGCCGATGGAAGAATCATTGATGGCGTCACATCTGTAGATGAATCTATGATTACCGGCGAATCCATTCCCGTTCAGAAAAAATTGGAAGAAGAAGTGACGGGCGGTTCTCTCAACCTTACAGGTTCAATAAAAGTTCAGGCCACAAAAATTGGGGAAGACAGCTTCTTAGCTCAGATGATTGCCCTTATTCAGGAAGCTCAGGGTGCAAAAATACCAATTCAGGCCTTTGCCGACAGAGTGACAAATTATTTTGTTCCGGCTGTCACTGCCCTTGCTGTTGTCAGCGGCCTCTTCTGGTTTTTCGGCATCCATCGTTTTGCTTCTTTTCTCGATGGGGCAAGCCGTTATCTGCCGTGGGTCACCTCTGTGCGCGATCCCCTGTCGATTGCCGTTTTCGGATTCATTTCCACTCTTGTGATTGCCTGCCCTTGCGCCCTGGGCCTTGCCACCCCTATGGCCCTTATCACGGGGACAGGCGCTGCTTCCAGGAAGGGCCTTGTCATTCGCAATGCCGAAGCCATACAGACGGCGAAGGAAGTGGGCATTGTGCTTATGGATAAAACGGGCACCATTACCCAGGGAAGCCCCCAAGTTGTCGAGACCAATCTTTCTGATGACGATATGGAAAGGGTGGCGGCCCTGGAACGCCATTCTATCCATCCCTTGGCCAAAGCCATATCCTCAGTGCGAGACACTGAGCTCGAACCCGCATCTATGGAAGAGATTGCGGGAGAGGGGGTCAGGGGTACTGTAGGGGAGGATTCATACTTTGTTGGAAAGCCTCACGACTTCTCTCTTTACAGCAAGCAGCTTTCTATGGGGCGAACAGTGGTTGAAGTACGCAAGAACAAGAAAATTGCCGGTTTTATAGCAATAGAAGATCCCTTGAGAAACGATTCTATAGAGGCTGTAGAACGTCTTAAAAGACTAGAGATCATCCCTGTGATGGTAACGGGAGATAACGAGCGTACAGCTCAGGCCGTAGCGGGCCGGGTTGGTATAGAGAAAATCTATGCGGGCATTCGGCCAGAAGAGAAACTGAGTATCCTGAGGGATTTTCAGGCCCATGGGAAGAAAGTGCTTATGGTTGGTGACGGGATGAACGACGCCGCGGCCTTAAAAGGAGCGGATATCGGCGTGGCTATTGGTACGGGAACAGATCTTGCCATAGACAGCGCCGACATGGTTGTGGTGCGCGGCGGAATTTCATCTATTGCCGATGCCGTTGAAATTTCCCGCCAGACCTTTGCCGTCATCCGCCAAAATCTTTTTTGGGCCTTTGCCTATAACGTCATTGCCATTCCCCTCGCCATGGGGGCCCTGCTCCACCCTGCCATCGCGGAAACGGCCATGGCCTTCAGTTCAATTTCAGTGATCTTGAATTCTATGCGAATTCGCCCCTCCTGAGAAGGCAAAATAAAAAGGGCTATTGGTCAACCAATAGCCCTTTTCTCTCAATAATCTTCGGCAAGGTTCAATTTGCTGATGATATTACTGACAACTGGTGCACTGACCAGTGCAGCTTGCTCACCCACCGCCACCGCGGAGCGCTTCAATAGCCGGGACAAAAACATCCAGTATGTCGCCAAGGTCATTAACTCCTTCGTCACTATCCATTAGACTAAAGACCTCTTTTACCGCAGGGACAGTGTCAGCGCCATCCACGATGGCCTGTACTATATCCCGAAGGGTAATATTCTTCGATTTAATAACAACAGTTTCTCCCGGAACCATTCCCCAGTCCATGATCATAACCTCCTTACTATAGAGCATGGTGGTATTGTAAAGGAAAAGATTGAAAAAATAAACAGTGACAACGATCGATATCTTTGATTGCAACATTAAAACAGTTATACTTTCTGAGTAGGATTAATTACTGGCCGGTGTATTGCTTGCACATTGCTAAAACTTGCAAATTAGTAATAAAGGAGATTGTTTGTTGGGGCGGTCTCCTCAATAGTATTCAAATGAAAGATATCATGTAAGGAGGGTGATTTTATGAAAAACAGAGTCAAAGACGTTCTAAAGCGGGGAGGGGTCGTTATTGGCAGTTTTGTCGGCCTTAGTTGCCCAGACCTCGTGGAGATCATGGGACTTTCCGGTTTCGACTTTTGCATTATCGATACAGAACATGGTCCCATGAATCCGGAATCCATACAGCATATGATACGGACTGCCGAGCTTTCGGGAATGACCCCTATTGTCCGAGTCACCCAAGGGGCAGAAACAGATATCTTACGGGTTCTCGATGTGGGGGCCCAGGGAATTCACGTTCCTCAGGTGAACGATTGTGAAAGAGCTAAAAAGGTCGCGGCATGGTCGAAATACTTCCCCGAAGGAACCCGGGGCGTGGCTCTTCCCCGGGCACTGGGATATGGTCTTCGTCCACTGACCGAAGCCATGAAAGAAGTTAATGAGGAGACCCTGGTTATAACTCACTGCGAGAACGTGGCGTGTCTTGATTGCCTTCATGAAATAGCTTGTCTTGATGGAATTGATTTGATCTTTGTCGGCCCCTACGACCTTTCCCAGTCACTGGGCATACCTGGCCAGATAGACCATCCCTTAATGAAGGAAACTGTGGCCAGAGTCTTGCGCATTACCCGTGAGGCAGGTAAACCCGCGGGAATTTTCGTTACATCCGTGGATGAAGCCCTTCGACGCATTGAAGAAGGTTTTCAATACATAGCTTATAGCATTGACATGATTCTGTTCAGCCAAATATGTAAACAAACCATATCTGATTTGAAAAAAAAATGAGTTAAGCAAGCTGTTTTTCTCCGTTTCGTGTTTTTCTAAAGGCTTCTTGTGCAGCCATGATCAATAATTGCAGACGGTTGTCATTGTTTGTCTGGCTTGTCCCAGGGTCGAGGTCAAGGCAGAGCATGTCAAGTTCGGGGTATAGATGGCGAAGGGCACCTTCTATACCCTTTCCTGTAATGTGGTTAGCGAGGCAGCCGAAAGGCTGTAGACAAAGGATATGGTTCACTCCTTTTTCTGCCATGTCAATGATTTCTGCCGGCAGTAGCCATCCTTCACCGGCCTGATTCGCGAGACTTGCCACTTGTGTTACTTTTCGAGCCAATGCCTGAAGAGGTTGTCGCGGCGACCCAAAACGAAAGTCTTCAAGCACCTCCTCTACTTTTTTCTGGTAATAACCAGTGAGCCGCTCGATAAAGAATTCTTTGACCACGGAGGAAAAGTCTGGCTGGCTTAAATAAGACCGTCTATTAAATGCGTTGCTCTGGAATTTCATAAAAAAGAAGGAAGACAACGGTGGAAGCACAGGTTCTATTCTTTGGGCGATAAGCTTGTCTACAATATAGCCCTGAACATATTCGTTATAGTTCACAAAAATTTCTCCCACGATACCAATAGAGGGAACACGCTCCACTGCTACAGGCAATGCATTGAAGTTGTAGACAGCATCTTTAAGGAGGTGGATAAGCTCGTAGAGCGAGCCCTTTTCCTTGAGCAAAATGCCAAGACGATTTAAAAATCGCTCATGAAGGATTTTTGCACTCCCTTGAATCTTTTCTCTGGCAGCAGTGGAAAGGTAGAGTGAGGCAAGGATGTCTCCTCCCAGAATGCCGTTGAGAAGTCCCTGGGCTGCCTCTATTTTGTTAACGGAAAATCCTGCTGTCTCAAAATCCTCAACGCCGAAGGTGGGAACATCTACTCCTGGAAAACCAGCAGCTGCTAAAGCTTTTTTAGCTAATGGAACATAATTTGTCGCCCGGCATTGTCCGCCAGTTTGTGTCATCAAAACGGCGGTGGTCTCTGGAGCATATCTTTTTTCCACAAAGGCTTTTAAGACGTCTCCTATAAGTATAATGGCTGGATAACACATGTCGTTATGTACAAATTCAAGGCCAATATCTGTAGAGCGCTGATTCTGTGGCGGAAGTACGGAAGCATCAATGCCAAGCCCTTCAAAAAGAGGGGGCAGAAGAGGTGAATAGAGCTCAGAGAACCATGGCACAATAAGTTTTTTCAGATCTGTGGATTCCCTCTGCGGTTTCTTTATAGCAGCCGCTTGAACCTCTGTTTGTCCGAACTCAAGTATGGAACGTATTCTGATACGGGCTGCTCCGAGATTTGCAATTTCGTCTATTTTAACAAGGGAGTAGTTGCATCCTCTTGTGCGCATTATACTTTCAAGCTGGTCAATGGTTACGGCATCTACTCCACAGCCGAAGGAGGAAAGATGAAGGAGGTCTAGACCCTCTTTGGCTGCTGCTTTTGCCCCGGCGTAAAGTCTGTTTGTATAGGCCCACTGGGTGACCACCTGGCAGGCATCAAGTTTGAGCTCAAAGGTATCTCCAGCCAGAAGATCTGCCGGAATCGCGTCGGCACCCAGATCGGCAATGAGTTGTGGAATGCCGTGGTTGATGAGGGGATCCAGATGATAGGGGCGGCACGCTATGGCAAGGACAGGGCGGCGGCTCGCCTTTGCCTCCTTAAGGGCTTTTTGTGCCTCATTCCACATCCTTTGTTCATATTCTTGCTGGGCTTCTCTGGCACGCCTAAAGGCTTTCTCCACTATGGGGCGATCAAGACCAATGTCAAGGCCATAGTAAAAAAGCTGTTTATGAAAGAGAAAGGGGTTGCGCAGAGAAAATACAGGCGAGTCAAAGGGGACTCCCAAGTATTTTTCGGGGTTGATAGCACTTCTGATCACATCGCTATAACTACAGACAATGGGGCAGTTAAAGCTGTTGTTTGCTGTTCGGATCTCTCTTCTTTCGTGAACGATAAGGGGCATAAAGATGCGGTCTACCCCCTTTTCTGCCAAAGCCATAATATGCCCATGAGTCAGCTTCGCAGGGAAGCAGATATTTTCGGACATAACAGAAGAAGCCCCCAATTCGTGTAACCTCTCGCTCGACGAAGGAGAGAGCACTACCCTGAAGCCACTTTCTCTGAAGAAGGTACACCAGAAGGGGTATAGTTCATAGGTGTTGAGAATTTGGGGTATTCCAATGACCCCGCGACATTTACCCAACGGTTCTGTGGGGCGGTCGAAAAGGGCCTTGAGCCGAATGTCAAAAAAATTGTGCCCCCGTTTTTTCATTCCGCTATTGCTGAAGATTTTTTGACAGCGGTTCCCTGTATAGAATTTTTGCCCGGACGGGAAACTCAAGCTGGTAACGGAACATCCGTTTCCGCAGCCTTGGCAATTGAAAGTTTTGGCAGAAGGGTCATGCCATGTATCAAGAACATCAAGAATGTTGCGCTGGGATATAGTGTTGTGGTCTTTTTGCCATTGCTCCATTGCATATATGGCAGCTCCCCAGGCTCCCATAAGGCCCGCTTCTACTGGGCGAATCACCTGACGTCCCGTTATTTTTTCCATAGCCCGCAATATGGCGGGATTCTGGAATGTTCCGCCCTGAACAACCACAAGGGGGCCAAGTTCATTATAATCACGCATTTTTAGCACTTTATGAAGAGAGTTTCGAATGACGGAGTATGCGAGACCTGCTGCGATGTCAGCGACAGTCCGCCCTTCGTTAAGGGCTTGTTTAACGCTTGAGTTCATGAAAACAGTACATCGGGTCCCCAAGTCGCAGGGATGGGTCGACTTGCAGGCCATCTGGGCGAAGGAATCCATTGTCAATCCCAGGGATTCGGCAAAAGTTTGAATAAAACTGCCGCATCCTGATGAACAGGCTTCATTAATTTGGATAGTGTCAAGATTGTTTTCTTTTATTCCCATAGCTTTCATGTCCTGTCCGCCGATGTCAAGAACAAAAGAAACGTCAGGGCATAATGTACGAGCCGCCTTGAAGTGTGCCATGGTTTCTACCAAACCATAGCTGAGGTCAAGGGCCTTACGAATAAGGTCTTCTCCATAGCCTGTGCTGGCCCCTTCCGTTATAACAAGATCATGGCGGCCAGCCTCCGCAAGTACTTTTCTGAAATGAAGGAGAGCACGATGAGTTACTCCAAGAGCATCTCCCCGATTGGGTTGATAGTAAGAGCAAACAAGTCTTTTTTGCTGATCTACGCAGATAAGTTTTGTGGTGGTGGAACCAGAGTCTATTCCTAGAAACAGAGGCCCCTCTGCCTTTTGCGGGCATATACAGGGAATACCCCATTTGTTATGATGACGGACCCATTCCTCTTGTTCTGATTCGTCTTTAAAAAGGGGAGGCAAATCCGGTTCTTTTATACAAATGCGCTCTTTTCCTTTCTCAATGTTCCCTATCAGTTCCTGTAGAGAGAGAGGGGTTCCCTTATCATGGAAAAGTGCCGCTCCAAGGGCAGGCAAAAGTCGTGGAAACTCGGGAAGAGTCACGTCCCTTGCGCCGTCGAGAGCGAGGTTGCTGATAAAAGCTTGCCTCAGGGCAGGAAAGAAAGAAAGGGGGCCGCCGGCAAATAGAATCTGTCTTTTTATATTACGTCCCCTTGATAGAGCTGTAATCACGTGAAGAGCAATTGATTTAAACACAGAAGCGGCAATGTCTTCAGGTTTTGCACGTTGGGCAAGAAGGGATTGAATATCTGTCTTAGCGAAAACACCACAACGGGAAGCGATAGTATGTATGGCTTTTCCCCTTAGGGCCAGGTCATTCAAAGTATCGAGCTCTATTCCAAGGAGAGAGGCGACCTGATCAATAAATGCCCCTGTTCCTCCAGCACAGGCTCCGTTCATATTCATGTCGGGATTAAGGTTTTCATCGAAGAAAATGATCTTTGAATCTTCTCCGCCCAACTCTATCATCGTGCGGACATGAGGAGCCTTCTGCCGTATATACCGTGCGGCAGCCACTACCTCCTGAACGAAGGGAAGGGAATGGCATGATGCCAGGTTCATACCGGCAGAACCTGTGATGGCCACGTCGAGCAATAAGTTTTGAGCTTTTGAAACGTAAGAACGTAAAATTGACAAAAGAGTACCGGAGGGATCTGCGTTATGACGTTCATAAGCAGAAAAAAGCAGCTTTCCTCTCGGATTACATACAACAACCTTAACCGTAGTTGAACCTAGATCAATGCCCGTGGGAAAAGCTCTTTCCAATCTGTATCACCTGCTTGTAATTAGCTGCGATTATAAGGGTACGCAACATTATATCCTATTGTAGACCTTGTGGAGAAAATTACATAATTTTTTAAATGGCGTGGCGGGTATTTAGGGGCAGTAGGCGTTTAAAAGCGACGGCGAGCTCCCTTTCTATATTGTATAAAGCCGCTCTTTTTCACTTTTGAGGTTGCTCTCTCTTTTTAGGAAAGAAACATTATGTTCTCTTTGTTGAATGTAAACGTTACTTTTTCACCTACTTCCCATTTTCCATCGTTTCGGCTTAGAATATCCGCTTCTATTGTTTGGCCTTCCAGGTCAATAAAGTAGGTAGTCATGGCCCCTTTGAACTGATGGCCAAGAATTGTCCCTTCATATGAATCGGACATTTCAGGTTGATGTAAGAAAGTGATATCTTCAGGATGAACAGCAATCTTTGTTCCGCCTGGCAATGTGATAATATTGCTTCGTCCTATAAAATCCGCAACAAATGAGTTTTGTGCGTGGAAATAAATATTTCGAGGGGTATCTATTTGTATAATCTCTCCTTTCTCCATAACTACGATTCGATCTGAAAGAGCAAGGGCTTCTTCCTGGTCATGGGTTACGTAGATAGCAGTAATACCAATCCCCTTTTGAAGCTGTCTGATTTCCCTTCTCATCCGTATCCTAAGCTTGGCATCGAGATTACTCAGAGGTTCGTCAAGAAGCAGAACCTTTGGCTCTGTCACAAGGGATCTGGCAAGGGCCACGCGCTGCTGTTCCCCGCCGCTCAACTGGTCGATAGGTTTGGAGGCTGAATCGGGGAGGCCGACCTTTGCAAGCATTTCATGCCCCATCTGCATTGCTTTCTTGCGGTCTATTTTTTTGAACTTGAGGCCATAGATGACGTTCTGAAGTACTGTCATATGAGGAAAGAGAGCGTAGCTTTGAAAAACAGTGGCGGTAGGCCTTTTCTCAGGAGGAAGATGCATAATATCCTCTCCCTCGAGGATGATGCTTCCTTCATCGGGCTGAAGGAAACCGCCGATCATACGCAAGGTTGTTGTTTTTCCACACCCGCTTGGGCCTAAAAGAGAAACAAGTTCTCCTTCGTTCATGTCAAAAGAAAAATTACGAACTGCATAGGAGTGTCCAAATTTTTTATTGAGCTGCTTCAATTGAAGGTACATAACTTTCCTCCGTCTTTTGTGGGTCTGTTGTTTTTTTTCTCAAGAAGAACCATGAAAATCCAACATTTACAATCATGACAACAAGGATAATAACAGAAGCCATTACAGAGCTGACCCCGATATCCCCATTCTGAATAGCATCGAACATTTCTGCAGTAGCGACCTTTGTGTAAGGCGTAACGAGGAAAATGATCCCACCAACGGTAGTCATAGTAAACGTAAAGGTATTAATGAAGCTTACAAGAAAGGCTGGCTTGAGCGAAGGCATAATAATATCTTTAAAAACGTCCAATCCTTTCCCACCCTGATCTCGAACGGCATCCTCAAGTTCAGGATTGACTTGACTCAGCACAGAAATGCCGCTTTTTATTCCTAGGGTCAGCTGGCGATACACGCAGTTTACAACGATAAGAAACCCCGATCCAAGCAAAGCTTCCGGCATCCAGTTAAAGGCAAGGAGATAGGCAATGCCAAAAAAAGGGCCGGGCAATATAAATGGCAGATCAGCGATAAAATCTATGGTTCGGGTCAAGGGGCCCTTTTGCCTTCCTAAAAACCATGCCAGGGCTGTTCCCATAATTCCGGCAGTGAATGCTGCCAGTGTTGCATATTTAATGCTGCGAAGCAGGCAGTGAAGTTTAGCGAGCTTTAATGTCTGGAGGTGGTGGAGGGTTAATGAAAAGTTCACGCCCCATGTTTTGACAATGGCCCCGCAAAAGATTGTTCCATACTTTAGAAGTTCAAAAAGAATGAAGCTCCAGGTAACGGTGAAAATCACAGCGTTTGCCCACGAGGGCAGACGCGATCCTTGTGTATCTGCTCCTGTTACCCTTTTCGAGAAAAGAGGAGTTTTAGTCATCATTTTTCTATAGATAAGAAAAACAACGAAAGCTGGAATAACAAGTAGAGTTGAAATGGCAGATGCCTTGGGAAGATTGTAGATGCCTATAGCTGTCATGTAAGCCTGCGTGGCCAGGACATTATAATTCCCCCCAATAAACATGGGAGTTCCAAAGTCTGACAGAGAGCGAATAAAAACAATAAGTGCGGCGGTTACAATCCCCGGGCGCGCGAGAGGAAGGGTAACATGGCATAATGTGTTCCATTTGCTTCCGCCTAGATCAAGAGATGCTTGTTCCAAACTGCGGTCAATCCCTCTCAACACAGCTATAATCAAAAAAGCAGCAATGGTGGCCAGCTCGATGGATTCCATCATAATAATGCCGTGGGGGCCATAAGGACTCCAATGAAGTCCCAATAGTTTCCATGTAATAAGTCCCCTACGGCCAAAAAGCATAATATAGGCCAGAGATGAAACAAATGGAGGGGATATCATAGTTAAAAGGAGCACCATGACGAGGGCCTTTTTGGCTTTAAATGAGGTGTGGGTTATGTAAAGGGCACAACACACCCCGATGAACAAAGCTAGAATCGTGGTCCAAAAGCCCACAACGAGGCTGTTTTTTAAGAGAGTCCTGTTTATGACGAGCAGATTTCGATAATGCTCGAGGCTAAAAGCCCCATCGAAATAAACACTTCCCTTTAATATGCATACTGTTGGCCAGAGAATAAATATGAGTACGCTGGCTGCCATTAGGAGATAGATATAAAAGGGGGCACCTTTCGATGCCCCACCAAAGCTGTCTTTACTGTTCTGCCTTGCTGCCAAATTCTTTCTGCCACCTCTCAATAATGCTCTTTCTCATTTCTCCGGATTTTACAGGGTCAACGACAATGATCTTGGCTTCTTTAAGACCTTTCAGATATTCGGGAGCATCGGCATCAGGCCGGGTCCCCACTTTGGCGGTATTGGCCATCTGCACTTCTTGTCCTCGTTTAGAAAGGCTCCAGTCAACAAAGGCTTTAGCTGCTTCCATGTTTTTTGCCCCCTTCAGAATAGCAATGGGGGAGAGAAAACCGGGACTTCCTTCCTCTGGAAAAACTGAGACCACTGGATAGCCCTGTTCAATAATCTTTACGCCGCAATCGTATGGATCGATGCCAATGGCAACTTCTCCAAGGGCAGCTTTATTGGGAGGAGCAGCTCCACGCTTTGTGTAAAAGGGAATGTTAGAGTCAATCTTTTTTATAAGATCCCAGCCTTTTTCTTCACCGAAAAGCTGGATGAGGTGAAAGAGAACAGAATAATTTGTTCCAGAAATAGAGGGATTGCTCATAATGATCTCGCCTTTATACTCTGGTTTTCCCAGATCAGCCCAGCTTGCGGGCATAGGCAAGTTTTTCTCTTTTGCCACATCTTTGTTAATGATAAAGTCTACAGCGCACACTGAAAGACCAGTCCAGTATCCATTGGGATCTTTGTATTGAGCAGGAATTTTCTCTGCCTCCGGAGATATATAAGGTTCAAGAAATCCCTCTTCCGCGGCCTTTACATAACTATCGACGCCCCCACTGAACCAGGCATCGGCCAGAATTTTCCCGTTGGCGGCACGAAGCCTTGTAAGCACTTCTCCTGAAGACATATTCAAGTAATTCACCTTTATCCCTGTGTCTTTGGTGAATTCTGCCATGATCTCATCAATTCCCGTAGCGGCGATAAAAATGCTGATAGTCTGTCCGGCCAGAGGTTTATTGGCACTGGCAAAGGCTGCCGATCCTGCAGCAACAATTAGACAGACAAGTAAAAGAACTGTAAAAAAACGTTTCACCTTTCACCCTCCTTGAGCTATTTCTATGTTTTGGAATAGATTTTATTCCAAAAAGCAATAATACATAAAAGTGACATGAGAGTCAATGTTGTAATGCACAATATGGGGAGAAGAGGGGGGAAACAAAAAGAGGCTCCCTTTGAGGGGAGCCTCACGTCTAAACACCCATTGCGATGGATCCGCTAATGATGAGGGCCATCCCCGCCCAGTGGGAGGCCAGAGGATGTTCTCGCATAAAAATAATAGCTCCTATAGCCGTTAAGAAGGGGCTTGAAGCGGTGATAGGAGTCGCTACTGATGCAGGGGCGTAGTTCATGGCCAGGGCAAATACATATCCCCCTAAAGCCAGACCAACGCTCCCAGACATAAGTATGCTCATATAGTCTCCACGATGGGCCCGTCGCAGAGAAAGCCATCGCTCAGTGTTTTTTCTCGACATAAAACGCCATAGAAGCCATGATGAAGGTACCAGAAAAGCTGCTCTCCAGAAGGTTAGAGTGACAGGATCAATGCCTTGCATAGAGATGGCCCACTTCGTAAGGGGGATGGAAAGCCCCCAGCAGAGGGCTGCCATGAGGGCAGAAAGGTACCCTCTTTTAACTCGCGAAGTTGTATGAGCGGCTCTCTCCGATCCCCTCATGCATATGAGGCCGGCGATGATAAGGGCGGTTCCTGCAAGAACATGGAAAGAGATCTCCTCTTTGAGCCAGAAATAAGATAAAGCCGTGACAACAAGGGGGTAAGAACTGGTAATAGCAACAGAACGGCTGATGCCAAGGTCACGAATAGCAAGGAAATACAGAGTGTCCCCTACGATATTGCAAATAAGGATATTGACAAAAACAGAAAAAAGTACGAGATATCCTGAATGCCAGGCAAGTGCATAAGGACCGCTCGCCAGAGCTATAAAAAAAGAAGCCGCCAAAAAGCCAATAGAACGGATAGCATTGATCTCATAAAAATTGAGCTCCTTCATGCCCCTTTTAAGAAAAAGAGGAGAAGTAGCCCAACATGCCGCGGTAAGTATGCTAAAGGCAATTCCCAATACCATAATCATAATCCCTCTCGATAAATATTAAAGGATAAAAATGCCTAGGCCATTATAAAAAGTTTGGGGATTAAGTCCATGGCGACAGAAAAGCATAGGGGGATATCCATTCATTTTTTGAAGAAGATCCTTTTACTTTTGCACTCAATCGCATGTTTAAATCAAATTTGAGAGAAAGATCAGTAGATGTAAAGAGTGGAGCGTTCTTCATGAGAAATGCTCCACTCCATTAAAGGTTGATCCCTATAGTTTTTATCTCTTTTCCCAGGCTCCCTCCACGGTTTTCTCAATAAGTGCGTTGTCAGGAATGAATGGAAGGGTGAGATGATAGTTTTCAGCGTATTTTGTGTTTATATCCATAGCAACTTCTATAGCGTGGTCGCAGCGACTCCAGGCTCTGCGGGCGACGCCGCCGAGAACATCCCACATCATGGCTGATCTAATGATGTCATCAACTTCTGCCGAGCCGTCTAGAACCAATCCAAAGCCGCTGTTGATAACTTTGCCTATGCCTACTCCCCCGCCATTGTGCAGGGCGACAAGGGACATCCCCCGAGCGGCGTTTCCCGCGAAGCAATGAGAGGCCATATCCGCACAGATATTACTGCCGTCTTTAATGTTGGATGTTTCTCTGTAAGGGGAATCTGTTCCTGAAACGTCGTGGTGGTCTCGGCCGATCATGACGGGGCCGATTTTCCCTTCCCGCACCATTTTGTTAAAGGCAAGAGCAATGTTCCTCCGGCCTTCGGCGTCCTGATAAAGGATTCGGGCCTGGGTGCCGACGACGAGTCTGTTTTTTTCAGCGTCTTGGATCCATATGTAATTGTCGCGATCCTGAGGACGGCGATGGGAGTCGATGCAGGCCATAGCGGCATGGTCGGTCTTTGAAAGATCTTCAGGCTTTCCGCTTAGGCAGACCCAGCGAAATGGACCGTATCCGTAATCGAAGAGCAAGGGGCCCATAATATCTTCCACATAGGATGGAAAGATGAAGCCTTCTCTGGTGTCCTCCCCGTTCTTACATATTTCTTTTACGCCAGCATCAAAGACGGCCCTCATAAAAGAGTTGCCGTAATCGAAGAAGTACGTTCCTCTGTCAACAAGGGCCTTGATCAGTTGAAAATGTTTTTTGAGGCTTTTATCCACAAGGGCCTTGAATCTCACAGAATCTGAGTGAAGCATTTCAGTCCTCTCGGCAAAGGTCAAATCCTGGGGGCAATAGCCTCCGTCATATGGGGCATGGCATGATGTCTGGTCTGAAAGAAGTTCAATATGGATATTGTTTTGTACGGCATATTCCAGCAAATCGACGATATTTCCGTGGTAGGCAATAGAGAGGGTTTCCTTCTTGGCCATGTATTCCTTGGCCAGCGAAAAAGCTTCCTTTGCGTCATCTGTGATCCTCGATACCCAGCCCTGGTCGTATCGTGTCTGGATGCGAGAGGCGTCCACTTCCGCGACAATGCCAACTCCTCTGGCTATTTCTACCGCTTTGGGCTGAGCGCCGCTCATTCCTCCAAGGCCTGAAGAAACGAAGAGATGTCCCGCGAGGTCATCGTTGTTTCCAAGGCCGAGATGGAGGCGTCCGGCGTTGATAATGGTGTTGAAGGTGCCGTGGACAATGCCCTGAGGGCCAATATACATCCATCCCCCGGCGGTCATTTGTCCGTAGTTGGTGACCCCAAGCTGCATGAGGCGGTGCCACTCTTCCTGGTTATCGAAGATTCCTACGAGAAGGCCATTTGTGAGAATGACCCTTGGCGCGTCCGGTTTTGATTTAAAGAGCCCCATGGGGTGGCCGGATGCCACGACGAGGGTCTGATTTTCTGTGAGTTCTTCAAGATATTTTTTAATGAGACGGTATTGCATCCAGTTTTGGCAGACTTGTCCTGTTTCACCATAGGTGACAAGTTCGTAGGGATAGAGGGCAACATCGAAATCCAGATTGTTGTCGATCATAACCTGAAAGGCTTTGCCCGCAAGGCACTTCCCCTCGTATTCATCAACTGGTTTGCCGTAAATGCGTCCTTCCGGTCTGAAACGGTATCCATAGATTCGTCCCCGTGTCTTGAGCTCTTCCATGAATTCAGGGGCAACTTTTTCATGGAGTTCCTCTGGAATGTAGCGGAGCGCATTTTTCAATGCGAGCTCTGTTTCTTTTTTTGTAAGGGTCCAGCCCCTATCGGGGGCTCTTCGAATATCTTCCCTGAACTTCGGGTAGTCTGGAAGTTCAGATTCCATCTTGATTGTCATGGCCTGAGCGACCAGATTATTTGTGGATTCCATATAAAATCCCTCCTCTTGGCAGAAAGAAACTTTTAGGCGACCAAAACTCCTTTTTTATATACTGAAACAACAGGCGATACTCCGGCATGGTAGGCAAGGATAGCCGGGGAATCTCCGTCTAAAAGCAGGAAATCAGCTTGTTTTCCCACTTCAAGGCTGCCTACGGAATGTTGCCTCTCAAGGGCCCACGCGGCATTTATTGTTGATGCCACAAGGGCCTCTTGTACTGTCATATTCATATTCATAACGGCGAGGCCGAAGACAAAGGGCATTGATTCCGTAAAGCACGATCCGGGATTGCAGTCTGTAGCCAGAGCCACAGGAACATTAAGCTCTATCATTCTCCTGGCTGGGGCATAAGGTTTGCGAAGACTATAGGCAGTGGCTGGCAGAAGGTTAGCTATAACTTTTGCTTCTGCCATGGCTTTCAGATTTCTTTCTGAAGCGGCGAGCAGGTGCTCCGCAGAAACTGTTTGAAGTTCGGCAGCTAAGCCCGCTCCCCCCGTATCATAAACCTCATCTGCATGAATCCGCGGTTTAAGGCCGTGTTTTTGTGCCGATTGCAGAATCTTGCGGCTCTGTTGAAGGGTGAAAACACCATCTTCGCAGAATACATCGCAAAACCTGGCAAATCCCTGTTTTGCTACGGCGGGGATCATTTCATCGGTGAGAATGCTGACAAAGGTGTCAGGGTTTTCTTTGTATTCCTGGGGAACAGCATGGGCTCCCATAAAGGTAATGGCCACGTCAAGGGGAGTTTCCCGTCTGATGCGATCAATGACCCGAAGCATTTTCAGTTCTGTTTCAGTGTCGAGACCATAACCGCTTTTTATTTCTATTGTGGTTGTGCCGAAAGACAGGGCAGAAAGTACGTTTTCAAGGGTTGTCTGAAAAAGTTCTTCTTCACTTGCCTCCTTGACAGCTCTGACAGAAGAAAGAATTCCACCTCCAGCCCTAAGGATGTCGAGGTATGGAGTGCCGGCAATACGCTGAGAGAACTCCCTTTCCCGTCTGGCGGCGAAACAGATGTGGGTGTGAGGGTCGACAAAGCCTGGGATAAGGCAGCATCCTTCGCAATCGATCTCTATGTCCACATCGTAAAGAGAGAGGTCTTTTATTACGGCATGCTCCTCCCCTATTTTTTCAATGAGGCCGTTACGGCATAAAAGGGCTCCCCGAGCGATAGAGTCGACCTTCCCCTGATTATCTCCTGACAGTGGAGTTTGGCTTGATGCCGGGGTATAAATAGCTGCATTTCGAAAAAGAGAAGTGATCATTTTTGCTCCTCCTCTGCCATGTTGGGGTAACGTTCATGGTTTCTGACCTCTGGTAAGATGGCATCCATTACACGTTGGCGGCTCCCCTCGCTTAAATTTAAAGCACATTCTATGAGTTGTGTCATAGGTAAATTCCCCCGTTTCTTAGAGTTGGGATGATATCTGTGCTCCCCCTTCCATCAGAAGGGCACGAAGCTCTTCCACGTGCCCGTCAAAGCTGGAAGAAAGGCCAGCGATTCCCAGCTGACAGACAAACTGTCCGTTCCGATCAAATATGGGGATACTCAGGTCTCCCGCATGGATCATCCATTCTTCCTGGCTAAAGGCATATCTTTGTTTTTTGATGATTTCGATCTGATCTTTGAGCTCTTCAGGGTCAATTGTTGTTTTCGAAGTGAATGGCACACGTTCCTGGGAAAGGATTTTTTGCTGAATTTCCGGTTTGGCGAAGGCAAGGAGGATTTTCCCTGTGGCTCCGGCGTAAAGAGGGATAGCCATTCCCTTATGGGCAACGAATTTTAATGCCGTTGCCGGTTCTACAGAGTGGATGCATCTCCCTTCCGTTCCATTGAGAATAGAAAGAAGAACGGTTTTGTCGGTCTTTGCCGAAAGCTCTTTCATATAAGGGTCGCAGCGTTGAATGAGTTCATGGTAAAAGGCTTTTCGGTCAAACAAGAGGAAAAAACGGATGCCTGTACGAAAATTTTCAGTGATCGGATCTTGGTAAACCCAGTCTTCCTGTTTCAGAGAGCGAAGAAAACGGTGAACAGTGGTGCGTGGAATGCCAGTACGTTCTTCTATATCCCTGATGCTCAGCAGGTCATCGGCCCTGCTAAGAGTTTCCATAATGCGAACAATGCGAGGGATGACATCATGACGGGAAGAAGGTGCCATTCATACTCTCCTTTTGTATTGGGACAGATTGTCCCATAATCTGTTATTAAAATTTACCCTAATGCAAATGAAAAGTCAACCGCAGAAGATTTTGCTATACTAGACAGAAATGACTGAAAGGGGGAAAGGAGATGCAGTATAGACGTATGCCTGGAATGACAGAAGAACTTTCTATTCTCGGCTTTGGATGTATGCGTTTTCCTGTAACGCCAGAGGGGAATATTAATGAAGCAGAAGCCACCGAAATTTTGCGTTACGCCATTGACAACGGTGTGAACTATGTAGATACGGCCTGGTCTTACCATAACGAAATGAGTGAACCTTTTGTGGGAAGAGCGCTGCAGAATGGTTATAGAGAAAAGGTTAACCTTGCCACAAAGCTGCCATCGTGGCTCATCGAAAAACATGAAGACATGGATTTTTATTTAAATGAGCAGTTGCGGCGTTTAAGGACAGATACCATTGATTTTTATCTGGTCCATTCCCTCAACAGACAGCGTTGGGACAATATGGTGCAACATGATGTCTTCTCTTTTCTTGAACGGGCGAAAGCAGACGGGCGCATTCGCTACGGAGGTTTTTCCTTTCATGGAGAGTATGAGCTTTTTGAAGACATTCTTAACGCCTGGCATTGGGATTTTTGCCAGATCCAGTACAATTACCTTGATGAGAACTATCAGGCAGGGACCAGAGGATTAAAAGAAGCGGCGTCCCGTGGCCTTGGCGTGGTTATTATGGAGCCCTTAAGGGGTGGAAAGCTGGCCGTAAATGTGCCGGATGTCATTCAGAATATCTGGAAGGAAGCCAGGGAGGAAATGAGCCCTGCTGCCTGGGGATTGAGGTGGGTCTGGAACCATCCGGAGGTGTCGGTGGTCCTGAGCGGCATGAATTCTATAAACCAGGTGAAAGAAAATATCGCGGCAGCCGCGAAGGGTATCCCCGGTGCCTTGTCAGTTCACGATCTTGACGTTGTGGCAAGGGTTAAGGAAGAGTATAAAAGGCGGATGAAGGTGGATTGCACGAACTGCCGTTACTGTATGCCCTGCCCTCAGGGAGTGAATATTCCAGAATGCTTCAACCGCTATAACATGGCCTTTATGTTTGATGATGAGAAGATGGCCAAAGACACCTATTTTGTGTTTGTAAAAGACTATGAAAGGGCGAGCCTATGTGTTGAGTGTGGAGCCTGCGAAGAGGTTTGCCCTCAGAATCTTCCCATTCGCCAGCAGTTAAAAGAGGTAGTGTCCCTTTTTGAAAAGGATAAGGAAGAGAAATAGAGTTGCCATCTATAGTTTTGAAGATAAGGCGGATGAAGCGCTAAGCGGCCACTCTGCCTTATCTTTGGGGTTTTAAAGAACTGCTTTTACCATTCCTCCGTCGGCAAGTATGGTTTGCCCCGTGATGTAACTGTTTGCCTCTGAACAAAGGAAAACGGCAAGCCTGGCGTATTCGTCGGGGTGGCCATATCGGCCGAGAGGTATCTGATTCATGGCTTCACGGCTTATTTCATCTGCGGAAACCCCTCGCTTGACAGCTAAAGCCTGATCGAGCTGGCGTATTCGCTGGGTATCGAATCGTCCGGGCCCAATGGCATTGATCAGAATATTATAAGGGGCAAGCTCCTGTGAAAGAGTTTTTGTGAGGCCGATAACACCGAGTCTCAGAGTGTTTGATAGAATAAGGTTTTCTATTACCTGTTTAACGGAAGAAGACGTGGAATTCACGATCCGTCCCCACTTTTGAACCTTCATAAAAGGAAGTACCTCCCGAGTGGTTCTAATGTAGCTGAGAAGGTTGAGTTCGAAGGCTTTTTGCCACGCTTCATCGTCAAAGGTGTCAAAGGTTCCTGCAGGAGGCCCCCCCGCGTTATTTACAAGAATAGAAATGGGACCGAGCTTTTCTGTCGTCGAACGTATCAGATTTTTAATCTGCTCTCCTTTGGTTATGTCACATACTGTGTAATAGGGAGTT
This sequence comes from Aminobacterium sp. EBM-42, assembly GCF_001896635.1. NCBI lineage: Bacteria > Thermotogati > Synergistota > Synergistia > Synergistales > Aminobacteriaceae > Aminobacterium > Aminobacterium sp. EBM-42. The sequence continues at coordinate 106,400 of NZ_MPPC01000011.1, read as the reverse complement.
ACGCTAGTGTCATCGGTAAGTTCCTGAACTGCGCGGTTAAGCATTTCTTCGTTGCGGCTAGCCATCATGACTGTTGCGCCTTCCATAAGGAATCGTCGAACTATAGACTTCCCCAGGCCGCTGCTTGACGCCATAATGAGGGCAACTCTGTTCTTAATACCTAGATCCATAACCACACCTCCTTTTCTCTAAGCCTTATTATAGTATTCTGTAAATTCAGTCTTGAATCAATAGGTCAAAAGCACTTTCGGCATTTTATCGGATTAGGCAAAGTGTCTTTCGTGATAAACTGACTTTTACATAATGAAAGATATATTCTTTGAAGGAGAGATTGGTATGTGGAAGCATATATTTCTTGCTGTTCTTGTGACGGGAATTGCCGTTGTCATTTTGATGTGGAATGCTGGAAGCCTATGGGCTCTCCCTCGCCAAATTCCTCTTGAAGATTTCTTTAGAAATCCTGAAAAGGTTTCTTTTTCTCTTTCCCCCAATGGAGAATATTTAGCGTATACGCAACCGTGGCAACGGCGCATGAATGTCTATGTGCAAAAAATAGGATCTCATGATGAGCCTTTGCGCCTCACAGAAGCCACGGCCCGAAATGTAGCCGGGTACTTCTGGAAGGGAAATGATCGCATAATATATATTCAGGACTCTGGCGGGGATGAAAATTATCACCTCTTTTCCGTTGACATTACCGGCAAGAATAAAAAAGAACTCACGCCCTTTCCTAACGTGCGGGTTTCAATTGTCGATGATCTGGAAGATGTGGAGAACGAAATGATCATTGCCATGAATCGGCGGGATTCTCGTCTTTTCGATGTGTATCGAATCAATGTTACCACAGGGGAAATGGGCCTTGTTGCTGAAAACCCTGGGGATATTGCCGGATGGCTGACAGACAATGAGGGGAAGCTTCGGGCGGCAGTAAGAAGCGATGGCGTTCAGACAAGTCTTTTATACAGAAAAACTGAGGATGAACCTTTCCGCACAGTTATAACGACTAATTTTAAGGATTCGGTGAGCCCCCTCTTCTTTACCTTCGATAACCGCTATCTTTATGTAGCCTCTAACCTCCATCGGGACAAGAGCGCTATTTATCGTTATGACCCAGAAACAGGAACGTTTCTCGATTTGGTTTATGAGCACCCCGAAGTTGATGTTTACAGGCTTCTTCGATCTAAAAAACGCCAGGTTATTACGGGAGTTCGCTTTATCACAGATAAGGGGCATTACGCTTTTTTTGATGAGGAACGGAGGCAGCTGCAGGCCATACTAGAAGAAAAGCTTCCAGGATACGAAGTTGGGGTAGCGAGTATGAGCCGCGATGAAAATAGAATGCTTGTATATGCGGGAAGCGACCGAACCCTGGGCTCCTACTATTTTTACGACCGCAATACGGGGGATTTCGAGAAACTCGCGGATTTAAGTCCGTGGTTAAAAGAAGAAGAGATGGCGCCGATGAGGTTTATTACGTACACATCCCGTGATGGGCTGACCATTCACGGCTATCTTACCCTGCCTGTAGGAGTAGAGCCGAAAAATCTGCCAGTGGTTGTTCATCCCCATGGAGGTCCGTGGGCCAGGGATGCTTGGGGCTTCAGCCCTGAAGTTCAATTTCTTGCCAACAGAGGATATGCGGTTCTGGAGATGAATTTCAGAGGATCCACTGGGTATGGCAAAAGTTTCTGGGTTGCTGGTTTTCGGCAATGGGGGCGTAACATGCAAAATGACATTACCGATGGGGTGAGTTGGCTCATAAAAGAGGGTATAGCTGACGCAGAGAGAGTTGGCATTTACGGCGCTTCCTATGGCGGTTATGCTGTTTTAGCTGGACTGGCCTTTACTCCGGAGATCTATGCTTGCGGTGTTGATTTTGTTGGGCCTTCCAATCTTTTCACCTTGCTTGAAACCCTTCCTCCCTATTGGGAACTGGGGCGGCAAATGATGTATGAACAGGTTGGCGATCCTGAAAAAGACAAGGATTTACTTCGCTCAGTTTCTCCTGTGTTTCACGCGGATAAAATACGGGCGCCTCTTTTTGTTGCTCAGGGAGCAAATGACCCGCGGGTCAAAAAGGCTGAGTCAGATCAGATTGTGGAAGCGTTGCGTAAGCGCAATATAGACGTTGAATATATGATCAAAGATAACGAGGGACATGGTTTCGCAAATGAAGAGAACCGCTTCGATTTTTACCGGGCTATGGAAACTTTTTTAAGCAGGCACTTGGGAAAACCCACGAAGTGACGTTTGGTCTGAAGAATTTTTGTGAAACTTGCTGGGACTGCGTTTAAATGGCGTAATGTTATGTTCGCAACATGGAAAATGTCAAGATATCGCAGAGGGGGCTGTGAGAAGCCCCCTCTGTTGCGATTTTCTAGTTCTAGAGTCCGAGGAAATTTGGAAGCCAGGTTACAACTCCCGGAACGTAGGTTATAAGAAGTAGCAAAATTAGTAGCGGAACGAGCATGAGAATGAGATCCTTAAACATTTCCCGAAGGGAGGTTCCGGCAATTTCGCAAGATACGAAAAGACACACGCCCAGAGGGGGGGTGCACATGCCTATTGTGAGGTTCACTGCCACCATTACGCCAAAATGGATAAGGTCTATCCCGAAGGTCTTCACCAGAGGCAGGAAGAGGGGTACAAAGATGGTGAGAGCGCTCGTGGTGTCGATAAAAGTTCCAGCGATGAGAAGGATGATGTTCATTACCATAAGGGCTCCCCATTTTGAAGTAACCACCTGAAGAAGACTCTGGGTGATGGATTGAGGAATCATTTTTACAGTCATGAACCAAATAAAAAGGCTTGCAGTCATGAGGACCGTAAGGATGATGCCGGTGGTAATAGCCGCTTCAATGAATGCCCTGGTGATATCTTTCCATGAAAGCTCCCTGTAGACTATGGTGCCGAGGAATAGGGAGTATGCTACTGCAATGGATGCCGATTCAGTGGGAGTGAAAATTCCTCCCACGATTCCTCCGATGATGATAACCGGCATGAGGAGGGCAAGAATAGCGTCTTTAAGCCCTTTTCGGAGTTCGGCAGAGCTTGATTTTGTTTCCCGCCCAACATAGCCACGTCGCTTACTGATCATCCAGTTTGCGATCATGAGGAACACCCCCATGAGGATTCCGGGTATTATCCCTCCCATGAACAGCTTCGCAATAGAGCTGCCAACGATGACTCCGTAGACCACAAGGGGAATGCTGGGAGGAATGATAGGCCCAATGGATCCTGCGGTTGCCACCAGTGAGGCTGCATATGCTTTAGAATACCCCTTGGAGATCATTTCGGAGATTAAAAGAGCGCCTATGGCTGCTGTGGCGGCGATGGCAGAGCCTGTAACGGCAGCGAATATCATAGATGCGACAATGGCAACCATTCCAAGGCCGCCTGGCCAGTGCCCAACAAGTGCTTCTGAAAAGTCGGTGATACGCTTCGATATTCCTCCCACAGCCATAAGATTTCCTGCAAGGATAAAAAGAGGAATAGCAACAAAAGCAAAGTTATCTACCCCTGTGAACATTCTCTGAACGAGAACCTCCATGGGAAGTCCCGCTCCGGCTAGTCCTATGAGGGTCGTTATACCTAAGGAAAAGGAGATAGGTATCCCTAAGAGAAAAATTCCGAAAAGAGCAGCTATCCAAAGCATGGTTATCTCACCTGCTCCCCGAATTAGTAAATCTGTCTCTTCCGAAAAGAGAAACAAGCAGTTTTGCTGTATCTAAAAGGAGGAACAGAACCATAAAGGAAACGGCAATAGGAATGATCATATAAATATAACTCATGGGAAAGAGAAGATATGGAGTCACCTGGTCAGCATTTGCTTTAATGAAAGGAATGCTGAAGTAGAGAACAAAACTCAGGAAGATGATCACCACAACATTTGAAAGGAGGTCGAACCAGGGTTTGGCCCATGAAGGAAATACTTGTACAAGGACGTCGATATTCAAGTGGGCCTTCTTAAAAACCCCTACACCCATGCCTAAGAAAATGGAATAGACAAAGAAGATACGAATCACGTCTGTTGCCCACGGCATGGGAAGCTGGAAGACGTAGCGTTGGATTACCTGTCCAAAGGTTACAATGAAGACCACCGCGAGACTAATTCCTGTGAGGACAGAAAAAATGTTTTCAATTTTTCTCAAAGGGATCACTCCTCGATTTCTCTAAGAAAAAACTCTGGGGGAGAAATCCCCCAGAGCAGAGAGACATTATTTTACCTTCGCTGCTTCGTCCTTGATCTTTTGAACAAGAGCTTCGGGTACCACATCAGCGAGAACTTTATAAAGATCTTCTGTCGCTTTTGCGAAAGCTTCCTTATCAGGATTCTCCTCCACCTGAACTCCGGCCTTCTTTATGATCTCGAAACGTTCCTTATCCATCTCGGCGAGGGTCGCCCGTTGGTAGGCTGCTGCTTCGGCCGCCGCTTCCACCAATATTGCCTGATGTTTCGGGTCAAGACCATTGAACCATTTCGGATTTGCTATCACAATGGCCGGCTCATAGGTGTGGCCGGTCAGAGAAAGATATTTCTGGACTTCGTAGAATTTCATGGAATAGATTGTAGCTACAGGGTTCTCCTGGCCGTCCACAACTTTTTGCTGCAATGCGGTGTATAGTTCGCCAAAGGGAATCGGTGTGGCAATTGCGCCAAGGCGTTTCATGAACTCGATCCAGATCTTTGATTCCTGCACCCGGATTTTTAGCCCCTTCATATCTTCGGGTGTTTTCACCGGACGGACGTTGTTCGTTATATTCCGGAAGCCCACTTCCCAGATGGAGAGGTTCTTGAACCCCTTTGCAAGCATGATGTCGGCGAGGTCTTTGCCAACAGTTCCGTCGAGCACCGAGTAGACCTGCTCACGGGTCTGAAAAAGGAAGGGAACGCCGAAAACCTGAAGCTCCGGAACAAACCCTGCCAGGTTGCTGGCTGCTACCGAACTCATTTCGATTGTCCCCATACGGACACCCTCAGCAAGATCCCGTTCCCCGCCAAGCTGGGCCTGGGGGAAGATGTTTACCTTCAGTTCTCCTCCAGATTTTTCCTCAACTACCTTCTTAAAGTGCTCTGCGCCAATCTGATACTGGTGCTCTAGGCTTCCCGAATGAGCGAACTTGAATTCAACTGTGTTTGCAAATACCGCACCTGACCAGAGTATCGCCGCCATTACGAATAGCGCCAAAAAAATTCCACTTCTCTTCATTGTCCTTCCCCTCCTATTTGGTTTGTGTATCATAGATCTCAGGAACCCTGTCATTGAAAACTGTTATGAATTTCCGAATTTCTGAAACCGCTTCCAGGTTGAGGGTGACGAACCCGGCCTCTTCCCCCTCACTGCCTTCAAAGAGAATCTCTCCTTTAGGGCCGATGACCATTGATCCTCCGGCAAAATGGGTATTTCCCGTAGTTCCGCATCGGTTGCATGCTACCACGTACATCTGATTCTCGATGGCTCTGGCGCGAAGAAGGGTCTTCCAGTGGGCTACCCTTGAGCTCGGCCATTCCGCACTTACGAAAAGAACCTCCGTTCCTCTCAATGCATAGGTACGGAGCCATTCGCAAAAGCGGATGTCATAGCAGATGACGCATCCGGCCTTTATCCCCTCCAGATCGAAAAGGCAGTCTTTTTTGCCACTGAGGAGGTATTTATCCTCATCCATGAGTCGGAAGAGGTGGACCTTGTCATACCAGGCCACAAGTTCCCCCTGAGGGTTGATAGCCTGCGCCCGATTGGTATGCCCCTCTTTAGTGGAAACAAGAACTGACCCTCCCACAAACCAGACGCCATATTTCTTGGCCAGGTTGCCGAGAAAGGCAGCAGTTCTTTTCCCTTCAGTATCTGCCAGTGCAGAGGCTCGTTCCAAGGCGTACCCTGTATTCCAGAGTTCAGGAACCACGATGGCCGTTGGCACATCTGAAGGAACGTAGGCCTGGGACATCCATCTTTCGATATTCTCACGGTTTTTCTTCTCATCGCCGAGGGCGATGTCAACCTGCAGTACTCCTACTCTAAGCTTCATTCCATACCTCCTTAGTTGCGGTCAGGCAGAATACGGACAGAGTATTCATGACGAATCTCCCTGTTCAGAAGGGGGTCTTTAAGAGAGAGAACGTATTTTTCGCCATAAATAAGCCCCTCTCCGAGGGTAGGAAGGGTACCGCTAAAGAGGGCAATCCTGCAGGAAGAGCATGGTGAATCCTCTTGAGCCAGTTCAAAGAGTTTTTCTGGCTGTAGCATTTTCCCAAGTGTTCCTTCCTGATAAAGTTTTCCGTCTGCCCAGCACCGGAGTTCAATGCTGTCCCAGTGCCCACGAATTTCGTCCATCCGCCAGAAAGCGGCTCCCACAATCTTCGAACATATTTGTTTGGCTTTTGCCACCGATACTGTTTCAAGGGCCCTATCTGTATGATCGCTTGCCACTGTGACGCAGAGCTCTCCTTCTTCGGTCCGCGCCAGGAACACTTCTACTTCTCCGGAAGTGAAATCTCCCACCACCCACAGAGTATTCGACGAAGAAACCCGTTCTGGCTCCACCCAGTACATTGAGGGAACTTTATCAGGTGCAGGCACTCCTATCTTTCGAAGTTCCTCAACGTGAGCAAGGACACTTGCTTGATCTCTCCCAGTGTAGCCGGCGGCGACACTGGCATCCCATTTCAGAACCTTTCTTTCGCATACCCCGTTTTTCCTTAATACAGACACATCCATCAGCATGTATTTCCATTCCTCCTTCCATATCATGAAGTAATGGTCTCAATTTTTTTAATCAGTACGTCTTCAGTGATTTCAAGATGATCCTGAAGGGCATCTTTAGCGTCTCTTTTTCTTCTTGCAATAAGGGCTTCTACAACTCGCCCATGTTCTCCCAATACAGCTTCGTATCTTTTCTCGTTCATGGCGAGCATGCCAAGCCAGATCATTTCCTCGCTAACACTGTTCCAGAACCTCTGGAGCCTGGAATTTCCTAAAATTTGAAAAAAAATGGCATGGAAGGATTGGTCTGCCAGAATAAAGTCGTGCAAGTTATTCTGTGATTCTTTCATGAATGAGAGCATATTGGTCATATGTCGTCCTGTTTGTCGAAAAAGATCACCGGAAAAGATAAGATCAAGGGCATCCCGCTCTAGAAGCCAACGGGCCTGAAAGACCTCTCGTATTTCCACGGGAGAAACAGAGCGAACTTCAATATTTCTCCTGGAATTTACAGTAATCCATCCCTCCTGGGATAAGCGGTGCACGGCTTCTCGCACAGGAGTTCTGCTTACTCCTAATTCTTCAGCAAGGGCCCTTTCCTGAAGCGAGGATCCAGGCGGGAATTCCAGAGAAAGAATCCCTTTTTTAATGCGATCATAGGCTTGTGAAGCGAGATTTTTTTTCTCCATTTGGTATACCACATCCTAGAGTTGGTATACCACAAGAGTAATTTAAGAATTGCGACTTGTCAATATACAAAACAAAAAGAGAGAAAAGGCCGATCTTTTTCGAGAACGGCCTTTTTGCGTGAGATTCTTTTTCGTTAAATGTTACTGGAGCCCAAGACGCTCCAGGGTCTCTTGGGAAGGAACTCCCTTTTCATCCCAGCCCCGCAGCTGATAGTATTCAGGAAGCATTTCCGGAACTCTGCTTAACTTTCCCTTTCCCGGCCCTTCGGGGATAGGTTCTTTCAAAAGTCGCGACGGAAGAGTGTCTTCATTCTTGGGATCAAGCCCTTCTCTTAAATTGAAAAGGCGTTCGAGGTTCCATATTCGGTCTCCGCACGTCATGATTTCGTCCGCAGAATAGTCAAACCCTGTCCCTGCTTTCAAAAAAGCGGCGTAATCTGAGGCATCAAGAGCAAAGGATGTAAAGAGACACATTCCCGAAGAATCGATGGCAGCGGTGAGATCGTGAAAGATTTTTCCCCACAGGGGTTTTTTCGAAATATCGTCAGGGTCTAGTTTCTCGGGTGATCCGAGAATTTCTGGGGAGATGAGGTACCCTCGTACGTGGCAAGCTCCACGGTTGCTTACGGCATAAGTCAGCCCGATTCCCTGGATAGCTCTGGCATCATAGGCTGGCATTTCCTGTTTTTTTACTGTCATGGACAGTTCGGGATGCCCGTACATATCACAGAGACGCCAGGAGCCCTGGGCAAGTTTTTTGCCAAGCCCCTCCCCTTTTCCCATTTTCTCTGTCCAATACACGAGGGCTTCTGTATTGCCAAAGGTGAGTTCGGGACCGCCCTCGAGCTCCTCCTTTTTGATGTATCCTTTTTCATATAGCTCCATGGCAGCTGCTATGGTGACGCCTGTGCTGATGGTGTCAAGTCCGTATTCATTGCACGTATAGTTGGCCATTATTATGGGTTCGATAGGCGCGATGCCGCAGCATGCGCCAAGGGCGAAGATACTTTCGTACTCTGGCCCTTCTCCGGCTATATCGTTAACCTTTGTAATACGTCCACAGCCAATAGGACAACCGAAGCAGTGGTAATTGTCTGTTAGATATTTTGCTGCAAGAGTTTCTCCAGATTGTTTATCTGCCTCCTCCATATAGGCTCCTTGCCAGTTGCGGTAAGGGTAGGCTCCGGTCTGGTTGATGATATTCACCAATATGGCTGTTCCATAGGCCGGCAATCCCTGACTTGTGACAGGATGAGCCTTGAGTTTGGCTGCTCTTTCTTTTAACACGGCAGAGAATTCTTCAGAGTTGGCGACATAGGGTCGGGATGTTCCTCGTACAGCGATGGCTTTAAGGTTTTTTGACCCCATAACTGCGCCTACTCCGCTTCGCCCAGCGGCTCTGTTCTTTTCGTTCATTATGGACGCAATGGGGGAAAGATGCTCTCCAGCCGGGCCGATGCAGAGGACCCTGGCCTTTGGGTCTTGAATATCCTCAAGGATTTGATCGGTGGCGATGTGGGTGTTTTGTCCCCAAAGGTGGCTGGCATCCCTTATCTCCACCTGATCATCACGGATGTTAATGTAGACTGGACGATCGGCTTTTCCTTCAATAATAAGCATGAACCAGCCGGTTTTAGCGAGCTCGGCTCCCCAGAACCCCCCGGAATTGCTTGATGCAATATAGCCGGTGAGGGGGCTTTTGGTAACAACCATATATCGGCCTGCGGCAGGTGCTGCTCGTCCCGTTAAAGGTCCGGTTGCGATGATGAGGCGGTTTTCAGGGCTCAGTGGATCAACGTTGGGAGGATTTTCATCGTAAAGGACTTTGGAGGCATAGCCGCGGCCTCCGATATAATTACGAAGGAGCCTTTCGTCCAAAGCTTCTTTTGTCATTTTACGAGAAGACAGGTCCACTCGCAAAATGGCGCCAAAACGGCCTTCCATTGGGTTCCCCTCCTTCTCTCTTCTCTTCACATAAAAATTACTCTTTTTAAAAGTTTCTCTCTCTTCTCCTCTTCATCTATCCCTTAAAACGTATTTGTTGTTTTTTTGTCAAGATCCCTCCTTAATCAGAGCATGGGCGGCTCGTATAGATTTTGTTCTTTCCAGTACTGCTCAAAAGTCTCAAAAAGGGAAGTTACCTTGTCACCAAGCTGCTGAGAGATACTGAGAATGATGCAGTTCAAAACACTCATAGGGGCCGCAAAAGAATCGATAAAAGAAATGGGGGAATAAGGAACAGCAAGTATGTGGAGGGCATGGTTTGCCAAAGGACTTGTGTGTTCGTCGGTAATGGCAACGGTTTGTAAATTATGTTCTTGGGCCCGACGGAGTACATCTACTGTCCACGTAGAGTATCTTGGAAAGCTTATTCCTACAACTACGCTTTCTCTAGGGGCATTTACGAGCAATTCATAGGGAGAGTCCAGGGGCATGAGCTTCACTGCCGGCAAAAGCCATGAGAGATAGAAAGAAAGATAATAGGCAAGAGTATAAGAACTGCGATAACCGGCAATATAGACGGCGGGGGCTTCAACAAAAGTCTTTGCCAAATCGAGAAGCACTTTTTCATCAAGACGGAATTGAGCCATTTTCATGGCGTTAATATCTTTATCCATAGCCGTGCCAAAGATTCCCTTTTTCCCTGATGACCGGTATTTTTCTAGACGGGCAAGGGTTGAGAGGTCATCTATCAGCATGTGGCTTATGGATTGGTGGAGTTCCTGATACCCTGAGAGTCCCAGCGTGTAGGCGAAACGTATCACAGTGGCTTCGCTGACTCCCACATGGGCTCCGAGTTGAGAGGCTGTTAAAAATGCCGCTTCCCGCGGTTTTTCAAGAATAAAGCGCGCTACTTTTCGGTGTCCTGGAGATAATTCGTTGATTTTTGCTGTAATGCGCTCTCTTAACATCAAGGGTTCTCTCCTTAATCATGTTTTTTCATAAAAAGATCTGTGTAAACAGCATAAAAAACCAAGGTCATTCTTTGTCAATGAATAAACCCAGACTCTTAAGATTGAAAAAAAATGAAGGTTGATATATTATAAGAACATTCTAACATATTTCTAAATTTTAATTTTTAGTCATCCCTGTTTAATAATCTACCTCTTCTTTTCTTTGCACCATGAAGCAGCCACCGAATGAGAGGTCTTCTAAAATTAGCAGAATTTTCCCTTTTTATACAATTAAGAGTGCGTTGACGGTTAAAGAAAGACGTGAGGCAGGTAACGGTTTTTTTGTGAAGAGAGGGAAAAGATGAAAGAAAACAAATGGGAAGAAAGAGAATATGCAAGAAGTTGCAGACAGATTTCCCTTCCCTTTGAAGATGGATTAAGTTTTCTGGAGCGAAAAGATGACAGTATGTTTCAGGACTTTTCCATATGGTTCAATGCCAGTCTCGATCATCCCGATCTTCTTTTATCGCTTATCGATGAAGATGGATGTCTCCGTTTTTGGAATAGCACTGCAGAATGAATCAGTGGTTACAGCTCGGATTCTCTTTTGGGCTCCAGAAAATGGCTGTCACTTCTCTATCCGGATAGCGAATATCGCCAGCGGATGCTTTCTTCTTTGCGAATGATAGCCTTGGTGAAGGGAGCTTCGGTAACTGTCGAAACGAAGATTCAGGGGAAGGATAGTCGGTTTCATACGATCCTATGGGTGTGCAGCAACATGACCCCCATGTTGGAAAATCATCTTTCCGGGGTAGTCTGTCTTGGTGTGGATATAACGGTCCGATGGGAGAGAGAAAAGAGTTTAACCGAACGGGTGGCTACAATGTCGGCGCTTTTCGATAATATGGCAGATGGCGTTTTTCTTCATGAGGTCGACGAGGATGGATGCCCGGGCTCCTTCATTGAAGTAAATGAAGGAGCCTGCCGTATGCTCGGCGTGAAGCGTGAGGATCTTCTTGCTATGTCCCCCATCAGCATTGATGCCCAGATACAGAGAGAAGAAATGCCTTCTGTTGTCATAGATATCTTTAGGAAGGGGCACCATACCTTTCAAACTTTATTGAAAAAGCGTAGTGGTGATATTGTTCCTGTAGAAATTCATTCTCACCTTTTTTCTTTTCAGGGTAAGCCGTATATCCTCTCAATAGCTCGTGACGATTCAGAACGAAGAAAGAATGAAGAGGTGCTTTTGGAAAACCATAAGTTTTCTTCATCCATCCTCGACAAAAGCCCAAATGCCGTGTTTGTAATTGGGCCGGATACCCGCATTCAATATGTGAACGAATCCTTTGTAAGACAGTTTGGTTTTCAGACTGAAGAAATTGTGGGCCGGCCGGCTCCATATCCCTGGTGGCGAAGTGATTACTGGATCAATATGGGCGAACTCCGCATTGCCATGCACGATGGGATTGTAGGTAAAGAGAAACATTTTATTCGAAAAGATGGGGAAGAAATATGGGGTGAAATAACTGCGGTGCCCATTCGCGAGGAAGATTCCCGTCTCCGGTTTTGTGTCCTCACATGGAAAGATCTGACTACGTATAAAAAACTGCAAGAAGAGTTGCGTCTTAACCAGCACCAGCTGCAATACTTGTCTTCCGAGCTCTATGTGGCAGAGGAACGGGAGAGACGGCGAATCTCAACCGATCTCCATGACAGTGTGGGTCAAAACCTCGCTCTTTCCCGCATTAAGCTTGAGATGCTGAAAAAGAGAACAAAAGGTAGAGATCACCAGGGGGCTATCGACGATGTTCTTTCTCTTATCAACCGTTCAATTCAGGAGATGAGAACCCTTATTTTCGAACTGAGCCCTCCCATGCTTTTTGAATTAAGCTTTCATGCCGCAGTTGAGTGGCTGGTGGAGAAAATGGAAGAAGAGCACGGACTTTGTATCCTGTTCAAGGATCTTCTAATGTCAGATGAAATTCCCATGGATATAAAGATATTTCTTTTCAGGGCTCTGCGGGAACTCGTAATGAATATTATTAAACATGCAAATACAACGGAAGCTGTTGTTACATTATCCCGATTCGATCCTTGGACGATAACTCTTGAAGTCAAGGATAATGGCGTGGGTTTCGACCTTTCCTCGTTAAGGGAACTGGGGCGGGACCCAAGCAACTTTGGATTATTGAGCATCAGGGAGAGAGTGAACTATCTTGGCGGTTTTATGCAGATTCAGACTCTTCCCGGAGAAGGAACAAAGATATCCCTTTTTGTTCCTGTAGAGGGAGAGGAAGAAAGGTCTAGTGAAATCGATGAAAAAAGTCAGGATTCTGCTTGCTGACGATCATCAGATCCTTCGTGATGGTCTGAGAACGCTCTTAAATACTCAGGAGGATATGGAGGTCATAGCCGAGGCTGATACAGGCAGAAAGGCTATCGATCTGGCCTTATGCCATTGTCCTGATGTTCTGGTTATGGATGTGGTAATGCCTGAGCTGAACGGGATAGAGGCGACGAACCAGCTTAAAAAAGACCTTCCTGAAATTAAGGTTCTGGCTCTTTCAATGCATGCTGACCGCCGCTTTGTCGCTGAAATGCTTAAAGCCGGAGCGTCAGGTTTTTTGCTGAAAGAATGTGCCTTTCAGGAGCTCGCAGAGGCAATCCGTTCAATTATAAAGGGGAAAATGTACTTGAGTCCCAGCATTTCAAAGTGCGTGATCGAAGAGTATGTGGGGTTTCTTTCAGGGGATGAAAAGGAACATACAGACTCTGAGTCTGCCTTAAGCCATAGAGAAAAGGAAGTTTTGCAGTTGATCGCGGAAGGCAAGGCAAATCGAGATATTGCCAAAACCCTCCATATCAGCGTCAAAACAGTGGAAACCCATAAGTATAATATAATGCGCAAGATCAACCTTCATTCCGTTGCCGAGCTGACGAAGTACGCTATCAAGAGCGGACTGACACCTATTGACTAAGTGATATCCCTGATCCCCCCAGGAGAATTACTTAGTTTCCCCAAAAAGCTTCTTATGCCTTTTTCAGGCACATAGCCTTTTTCAACAAGGGGATTACGCATCCCCTTTCAGTTTTATCCCGATATCCTATTTTAATTAAGTTGAGTAATCTTTACAAAGAGCTATTCGGCTCCAGCTCTTTCGCTGGGAAGGGGGTCGTAAAGGTGCCCGCGTACTGCGGGTTTGCCTGATAACTTCTTACTTTCCGGCAGCGTAAAAGGGTATATGGGAGATAAGGCTATCTGCAAAAAAAGGGGGAAAGAAAGATGAAAAGAGTATTTCTTCTGCTAGCAATAGTCGCCATGGTGGTCTTTGTGGCAAGTGCGGTTTTTGCCGAAGAGGCCCCCATGACACTGGAAGAGGCGGGCTTTAACGTCAATTGCGATCCTGTTATGTGCACACCTTTCGACACTTTGAAAATCAACTGGAAAGTTATTCCCATCAACTGCCTGCAGATTAAACAGGAAGAGATCTGCATGCAGACCTACATCGGCTGCACATATGGCTGGTGCGATGAGGAGTGCATCTGGTACTCAGTCATGGCTACTGGAACCGATGTGAGAAAGATAGTGGGCAAAATCAATGCTAACATGCCCGATCATGTCTCTCTGTGGGCCAAACTGAACGCTCCTTATGGAACGAGCGCTGTTGGCACACCTCACTGGACAATTCTTTCCACAGAGTATGTGGACCTTGTAACAGGTCTTTCCAAAGCCTGCGGAAACTGGGGCAAGGGCGGACTCAAGCTTTGCGCTGGCCCAGATGCAGAGAAAGCAGCGGGAACCCGTATCCTGACCCTTCTCATTCAGGACGCATAGTGGTTGTACTTTAGGGCGGCGCTGGGGGGCGCTGCCCTTTTTTATCCCTTGAGAAAGGAGATTAAAAATGAGTGGAACCACGGCAATCTCACGAGCTGTTCTTCTTGTGTTTCTCGTTATTTATTCTCCTTTGAGCGATCGTTCAGAGGCCATGGAACTCATTGCCCTGGGAAGCTGGTCTTCTCTTGTTATCGGGGCATCAGCCTCAGGGGGACGAGGCATGAGGGAAAGCGACCCCTCCATTATTTCTTTAGCGGTAGTCAATGCAAGGGGACAGGACGCACAGTGGAATGTAGAGGCGAAACTTGTAGAAGGCACCCTTTTGCCAGAAGGGGTCCAGATCTGGATTCGCCGTACAGACGGCGGCATGGGTGCAGGTTGGGTACGGGGTGGAACATCGTATCAGATAGTAGAACCTGCAGGAACGACTCTTTTCACCGGAGTTGGGGATCGAAATCGTATATGCCTTCAATTGAAAGTTACAGGTATTACGTCAGAAACACCCAAGGGAGTCTATGCTCCCCATATTGCCTTTACGGTGGTGGATCTATGATGAGACAGACAGTGAGAAGGGCACTTTTGACGATAAGCGTGATGGTCTTTTTTTTCTTTGTCATGGGAACTGGAGTTGTTCTGGCGAGCACTGTAGACATAGAAGGAGATCTGACCTATCGATTTGCGGTAACTCCTGGCCAGGAGATCCGGGGACAGCTTGTTATAAGGAACAACGATAAAGAACAGCCTGTTCAGGTTGCTATTAATCAGTCGGACTATCTCACCTATGCAGATGGCAGAAATGACTATGGCCAGCCAGGGAGCACCAGCCGGTCCAATGCGTTATGGATGGTTTTAACCCCTCGCCAGCTTACTATCCCTCCTTCTGGAACCGCAATTGTTAACTATGTAATTCAGGTTCCTCAGGATCCATCCCTTTGTGGAACTTACTGGAGCATGATTATGGTGGAACCCCTTGACCAGTTCATGCTGGAACCGCCCAAAGGCATTGACAGCAATATGGCTTTTAATGTCATGACAATTTTTAAGTATGCTGTTCAAATGATTACGGACATTGGAAACACAGGCATAAGGAATATTGAATTTGCCGATAAAAAGCTTATAAGTGACGGGAGCAAATCCGTACTCGCTCTCGACATTGTGAATACAGGAGAACGTGTTATCCGTCCCCTGGTGTGGACGGAGCTTTACGATGAGCAGGGAAACCTTGCCGGACGCTTTGAAGGAGGTCAACGGTGGATTTTTCCAGAATGTTCCTGCCGTTTTGAAATACCCTTTCAGGGCGTAAAGGCAGGAGAGTATAAGGCGTTGGTCATAGCGGATGGCGGAGAGGATGAAGCTTTTGGTGCCCAGTATGCCCTGGTACTCAAATAAAGAGGGTGGACGCTATGACAAAAATCGGGCAGAAAGGGGTTATTAAGGCTCTATTTTGTTTTGTTTTGTTTATATGGCTGTCTTCAAGCCTGGCCTGGGCTCAGGCGAAAGGATACGGAGTGGAGGTTCGGGCCAGATCGTCACTCCATACAAGCACCCAGCCGGGAAGAATTATCAGCGTAAGCGTTCTTATCACAAGCTATCAGCCAAGCCTTGAAACTTTTATAGAAGAGATAGGTCTTCCTGAAGGATGGCAGCCCCTTATGCCCCCAGGACGTTTTTCTATTCCGGCCAGGGGAAGCGTCACTCGTGTCGTGGCTTTCCAGATTCCTCCTTCAGCTCAGGCAAAAGATTATGAAGTAGTGTATTCCGTAAAGAGCCGTAGGGATTACGGTGTTTATGACGAAGAGATATTCACAGTGTCAATTCTCGCTGTAGAAGGAATGGAGATCGTTCTGGTAAAAAAACCGGTGGCCATTATAGGAGGACAGCACTATGAGGCTGACCTTCAGCTTATCAATAAATCTAACACGACTCGAACCTACTTTCTCCACCTTCCTGACAGAGACGAAAGATATCCGGCAACAATTACCCCTACGGAAGTCACCCTTGATCCAGGCAAGAGCGCTGATCTTAAATTGAAGGGGCGTATTTTCGAGGGAACCACCTCCAGATATCATTTTGTAGAAGTTCAGGCTGTGGCTACCGGGGATGAAGGTCCCATCTCCACATCAGTGATCGTAGATCTTGACGTTATTCCCAGGGGCGGAGGGGAACTTGATATTTTTCATGTTCTGCCCACCGAACTGGTGATCAGCGCCATGGGCAATAGCGAAGGAGACGGCGCTAACATCGAGTGGAGCGGGTGGGGCTATCTCGATGAAGAACGGACGAGATGGATAGAATTCCTTTTTAGGGGACCTGATGTCAACGAGTATGGAATCTATGGCGATATTGACGAGTATTGGCTGAATTACTTTACTGAAACTTTTGACCTGTACCTTGGCGATCAGGGATATCCCTTATCTCGCCTTACGTCATTAGGGTCTTATGGACGGGGACTGGGATTTGCCATAAAGCCTGTTGAATTAGGTTGGGGCGGCGGGGCTCACTTTCTCAAAAGCCGCTGGGGCTATCCCGATAAAAAAGAATTTGGATTCTATATCAGCCAGAAAATAAGAAGCGATCTTGAGGTGCGGCTTAATATGCTTCAGAAAGAAAGGAAGGCCTATGGGAAAAAACCCGACATGGAAGATACGTTATGGACTGTCAGCGCCGAATACAGGCCCTGGGCCCATACCCTTCTTGAACTTGAGTATGGATTATGCGATACAGACAGGGTGGAGGCCCTCGATGACGATAAAGCCTATAGAATTTATTTACGGGGGCGTATGAATGGCAATATCCCCTACTCTATCGCCAGAATTCGTGCAGGCACCGACTTTTGGGGCTATTATCATGATTACGATTATACAAGCGCAACCATAGGTTACCCATTCAGCGACAGGCTGCAGGGAAACGTTTCCTGGTATCAGTACAAGGATAACCTGAATCTCAGGCGGTTGGAGGGAACCACCCAGACCTATGAAGAGCTTTTACAGGTTTATTTTGATTATGAGCTGGCCAACGGCTGGTATTTCACAGTAGGATACGACTCTTTTTCAATGGAAGATCGTTTACTGCCGGCCGAATACGATTATTGCGAAGATTCGTGGTGGCTTCGAATTGGGCGAACCATGGATCGCTATAGCTACTCCTTCGAGGCCCGTTATGCCGACCAGGAGGATCACTTTGGCGGAGAGAGCGGGTCGGCGTGGAATTATAACGTTTTCATAAGTTACCAGTTGACTCCAGATCTCTACGTTTCCATTTATGGCGGTTTTGGTGATAACGAGGTTCTTGCCGCTAGTTATCTCATGAGGGCTTCAGACAACCGGGGCATTTCTCTCGTCTGGGATGTAAATCCCACCCTTAAGCTCTCTTTCTGGTATACACGATACTCCTATGAGAGAGACTATGCTGATAACAGCGAACAATACGAATTTATCGCCGAACAGACCTTTAAAAACGAGAACATTCTTCGGTTTCGTATACAGCGAAACGATTACAGAGGAGATATGGAAACATCTTACTCGGTGTCCTACGTCATTCCTATTGATATCAAGCTTGCGAAAAAGAAAAATGTGGGAGTGTTGCAAGGCCTTGTCTATGAAACGGTAGATGGGGAGAAAAGGGGAATTTCTCAGGTGGTTCTGAAGCTTGAGGGGGAGACATCCGTTACAGATGAAAAAGGCATGTTCCTTTTCCCTGCCCTGCTCCCTGGAACATATCTGCTGGAAGTTGATCGGGCTTCCGTAGGGAACCGGGTTCCTGATCAGCGGGTTCCTATTACTGTAGAAATTGCCGGATACGGCGAAATAACCTCCATGGACATTGGCATTACTGACGGCGCATCCCTTAATGGCATGGTGGTTCTCGTAGATCCGGATTCGGGAAAAGAGTCGGTATCGTCCATAGAGGGAGAAAAAGGATACGTCGTGGGTGATACATTGAAACAGGATGGAACATTAGAAGCTGGCGGATTGCAAAGCGTTCTCGTAGAAATGGCCAATGGAGACGAAGTGCATCGTAGGCTTACTGATAGTTGGGGACGGTTCCTTTTTGAAGGGTTGCGTCCAGGAAAGTGGGTTTTGAAAATTTACGATATAAATATTCCGTCATCTTATCGCCTTGAAAAACCCGAGCAGACCCTCGAAATTGCTCCTGGAGACAATCTGATCCTTGAGGCGAAGGTGTTGCCCCGTAAAAGAACCATACGGTTTATTGAAGAGGGGCGCGTTGTTATGAAACGTGGCGAGAAGTGAGGTGAACGATTATGAGGAAGCTGCTTGTTTTGATATTCCTTGCAACCTTTCTTCTCTCCTGCGGAGTGTCTGAAGGGGTAGACAGGACTGTTGCCGTTGTGAGCATAAAGATAGAGATAGTGGAACAGAACGCTATTTCCATCCTCCAGCAGCCCCTTTCTTTACATAGTTATATTAATGACAGGGGAGAAACAGCTCAGTTGTTATACACCATAACGGCTACTGGGCAGACATTCCGTAGCGTTACAGGCCGTCTTGAAGGGAGTTTGCCTGAAGGCGTTCAGATCTTCGTTAGGCTTGATTCTCCTATACGAGGCATATCCACAGGACTTCAGGAGCTTGGTTCTCAAGAAGTGGAACTGTTAACAGGTGTGTGGGGAATATACGGTGTGCGGGGAAGCGGCGTGGTTCTTCTTAAAGCCGCGAATGAAGCACCGCGAAGTTTAGGGCATATCAGGATTCGTCTTGCGATCCAGGAAACATAAGGAGGCGTTAGAAACATGGGAGACCTTTATTCTCTTAGAAAGGAGCGAGATTATCTCTCTCGTGAATCTACGCGAAAGAATATGGACAAACGTGAGTGGGAGATTCGTTATTTGAAGATCCTTGAAGATATATATAGAGAGGAACAGAAACTTCGAGGACGTCCTGCGCCAAAGAGAAGAAACCACCGAGACAACAAGCCCTATCCAGATTGAAAATGCAGAGGCCTTCCACGATATAAGGGAAGGTCTTTTCTCTTGTTTTATTGGTTTTTATGTAGAATAATACAATAACGAATGAAGGCTTGATCATTATAACGAGGTGACAACCATGTCTCATGGAGGCGTAATGAAGGCAGTGCTCTTATTCTGTTTGCTTTCTCTCTCATTTTTCCACAGAGGAGCTGTTTATGGGTCAGAATACATGGATGTGGCCGTATCTATTCCTCCCCAGGCCTATTTCGTGCAGCAGATCGGTGGAGCCCGTGTCAATGTCCAGGTGCTGATCCGTTCTGGCGATGACCCCCATACCTACGAACCAAGGCCGGCTCAAATGGCAGCCCTTTCTAAAAGCCTTGTCTATTTTTCTATAGGTCTTCCTTTTGAAGAGCCCTTGCTTTCAAGGCTTGTTTCCTTAAATCCCTCGCTGCGTATTGTGGAAACCTATGCAGGAATTGAACGAATGCCTGGAGATCCTCACATCTGGTTAGCACCTTCTCTTGTTAAAGTTCAAGGGATAGCTATTCGTGATGGTCTCATGGCCGTTGACCCCGGACATAAAGAGGAATATTCAAAAAACTATGATCAGTTTTGTCAGAATGTGGATGAGCTTGACCATACGATAAGGGAGCTTTTAGAAAGGGTGAGAAAAAAGGATTTTGTGGTCGCTCACCCCTCATGGGGTTATTTTGCCAGGGAATACGGGCTTCATCAGATATCTATGGAAAGGGAAGGAAAAGAGCCAAAAGCTTCTGATTTGGCAGCTCTTATTCAATTGATGAAAGAAAGGAATATAAAAAGTATCTTTGTATCACCTCAATATTCAAGAAAAATGGCAGAAAATCTCGCAAGGGAAACAAATGGAACGATCATAGCAATAGACCCCCTCCCCTGGAACTGGATGGACGATATGGCAGAAACAGCGAGGGCTATTGGAGGGAGCCTGCAATGAATCTTGCCCCCGCGGTTGTGTTCGAAGACGTGTTTTTCGGCTATGAAAATGGAACCATGGTATTGGATCAGGCTTCTTTCCAGGTTCCCCAGGGAGAGTTTCTTGTGATTATCGGGCCTAACGGCGGCGGTAAAACAACGTTGTTGAGGCTCATCCTTGGTCTCGAGAAACCAGCTAGGGGGAAAATTGAAGTTTTAGGCACAACGCCGGACAGGGCTGTTACTTCTGTTGGTTATGTTCCCCAGGAAGGAGTACGGGACAAAATCTTCCCCGTATCTGTCTTCGATGTTGTTCTCATGGGACGTCTTGGCATTGGTCGAAGGAAGATATTTACTGAAGAAGACAAAAAAATTGCCATGGACGTTCTTGAACACATGGGCCTGGCAGGAAGGAGAAATGATCCTATGGGGGATCTTTCCCAAGGACAGCGCCAGCGGGTTCTTATTGCCAGGGCATTAGCCTCCCGTCCTCGAATTCTACTGATGGACGAACCTCTTGCCAGCATTGATCCAGAAGCGAGAGGGGTTTTATATGAGGACTTGGCTTCCTTTGCCGGAAACGTCACTATCATTTTAGTAAGCCACGATCTCTCCGTTATTGCCAATGGTGCTACGGCTGTTGCCTGCGTGTGCGGGGATGTGTATTATCATGGGTCAGGAGAAATTACGGAGGAAATGCTGAAAATGGAATATGGCGGCACATGCCCAATAGAACTCGTTGCCCACGGTGTCCCTCACCGGGTTCTGGCCCGCCACGACCATCTGGACAGGCATCGTCATGATTGAACTTCTGCAGTATGAGTTTATGCAAAATGCTCTCTGGGCAGCTTTTTTCGCAAGCATCATCTGCGGCATGATGGGCAGCATTGTAGTGGTGAGGCGCCAGGTTATTGTTGCAGGCGGGATCGCCCATGCTGCCTATGGCGGCGTGGGGCTGGCCTTTTTTCTGAAGATCTCTCCCTCTCTGGGAGCGATGGGATTTTCTCTCGTAATGGCTTTTCTCATCGCGTGGGTCACATGGCGAAGGCCGTGGCGGGCCGACTCTATTATTGGCGTTCTCTGGGCGGTGGGAATGGCAGCGGGAGTTATCTTTATAGACTTGACTCCTGGATATGCTCAAGACCTCATGAGCTACCTTTTTGGAAGCATCCTCTCGGTGTCCCGCGTCGACCTTATCTCTATGGCAGGGTTGATTTTTCTCTCTTTATTGCTGGGTATTCCCTATCACCGGGAATTTTTAGCCTTTGTCTATGATACGGATTTCGCCAAGACCAGAGGAGTCAATGTTGCCCTTATGCATTATGTTACAGTAATTCTCATCTCTATGGCCGTAGTGCTTCTTATTCGGGTGGTAGGCCTTATTCTCGTCATTGCTCTTCTTACCATACCCCCTTCTATTGCCGAAGGCTGGAGCCGTTCTCTTTTTTCCATGATGGCCGCAGCCTTTATCCTGAGTCTGATCTTTTCTGTAGCAGGATTGTGGCTGGCAGTTTTCTTCAACCTTACAGCGGGAGCCATGATTATTCTCGTAGCAGCGGCGGGGTATGCTCTTTCATTGTTAAGAAAATAGAGAGCAAGGGCAGATCCTGTTCCATCTGCCCTTGCGGAGAAGTAGAATTTATCCCTTAACAGCTAGTTTTATTGCCAATTCAGAGCGAAGTGGGCAAAGATGGCTGATCCAATCCAAAGAGTCTCTTCATCTATATCGAACCTGGAGTTATGGTGAGGATAGGTTTGTCCTTTGTCAGGGTTGCTCCCAACATGGAAGAAGAAGGTCCCTGGCACTTGCTCAAGGAAATATGCCACGTCCTCCGCCCCCATAGATGGTTCTGGTATTTCCCGAACGTTATCATTCCCCAGAAGTAAAGCGGCAGAGGCTATGAGTTTATTGGTCATGGCTTCATTGTTAATCACCGGCGGCGGGCCTGGCGTATACTCCACCATTGCCTCACCCCCCATGCTTTCAGCCGTAGATACGGTCAGTTCACGAATGCGTTCTTCAACCATCTTTCGTGTGGCTACGTCAAGAACTCGAACGGTTCCCTCTAGGATACATTCGCCAGGGATGATGTTATAGGCTGATCCTCCAGCTATTCGTCCAATAGTGAGAACTGCCGGGTCTACCGGATTTATCTCCCTGCTGAGAATTGTCTGAAGGCGGCAGATAAGCTGACCAGCCATGGAGATGGGATCCACTGTCAGATGGGGGGTCGCTCCGTGGCCCCCCTTCCCTTTTAGCGTAATAAGGAAACGGTCGGCGGAAGCCATCATTCCGCCGCGGGAATATCCAATCTGTCCGACGGAAAAGTCTTTCCAGAGCAGCCCTGTATGAAGGGCAATGAGTGCGTTAACCTTGGGATTTTCGAGCACTCCGTCATCAATCATGGCCTTGGCTCCTATAACGGTTTCTTCTGCTGGCTGAAAGATGAACTTAACGCTTCCCTTCAATTCGCGGCGATGGTTTATGAGCACCTTGGCAGCTCCCAAAGCCATGGCCGTATGGGCATCGTGGGCGCAAGCGTGCATATTGCCATTGGTGGCGGCAAAGGAAAGCCCTGTTTCTTCCTTTATGGGTAGTGCATCAAGATCGGCGCGAATTGCCAACGTTTGTCCAGGAATGTCTCCTTGCAGAACTGCCGCTACTCCGTGTCCCCCAATGCCTTTTTTAATGGATGAAGAAGGGAACCCCATCCCCTCAAGCGCTTTGACAATATAAGCCTCTGTTTCCGGTGTTTCAAGGCCTAATTCCGGATGAGCATGGATATGCCGTCTCCACTCAACAATTTGAGGCAAAATTCTTTTAGCCTCGTCTTTTATGTTTGCCATGATACAGTATTCTCCTTTCCCGAAGTTTTGAATGTAGAATACAGTGTGGCGCATAAAAAGGGGACGGGCTTTAAAGGTCTGTCCCCAGAGTTTTATTTATGTTTTTTCAGCCACTCAATAGCCATGGTGGACATAACTGCCGGGCCAATCCACAAAACGTCTTCGTCTATGGCGAAACGGGAATTATGGTGGGGATAGATCTGTCCCTTTTCCTCGTTGCAGCTGGGGTGGAAGAAGAAAGTTCCTGGAATTTCCTCAAGGAAGTAAGCGATATCCTCTCCGCCCATGGAGGCATTCTTGATTTCCTTTACGTGTTCTTCTCCAAGAATTTCCACAGCTACCTTGCGAAGCTCCTCGGTGACCTCAGCGTTGTTCATTACGGGGGAAGGGCCTTCCCATCCATAACGTAATTCTATGTCGCCACGCATTCCCCGGGCTACTGTTCGGGCGATTTCCTCAATCCGGCTGGCCATAAATTTTCTGGTCTCAGTGGAAAGGGCTCTCACTGTCCCGCTGATGCGGCACTCTCCTGGAATAATGTTGAAGGCCGTACCGGCGTGGATTTCACCAATGGATATAACGGCTGGTTCCACTGGATTCATCTCTCGGCTCACGATGGTCTGGAGTTCAGAGATTATCTGACAGGCAATGCTGATGGGATCTATAGAGCCGTGAGGATAGGCACCGTGGCTTCCCTTCCCTTTTACCAGAATCTCAAATCGATCCATGCAGGCCATAATGCCGCTGTAGTGATAGCCGATGTCTCCCGGCTTAAAATTCTCCTTCCAGATAGCGCCGGTGTGAAGCCCTATGAGCACGTCAGGGCGAGGATCTTCTAAAGCGCCGTCGTCGATCATGCGCTTTGCGCCGCCGTAACCTTCTTTGCATCCCTCTTCGCCGGGCTGGAAAATAAATTTAACCCTTCCTTCGAGTTTATCCTTATTGTCAGCAAGTATCTTAGCCGCTCCAAGGGCCATAGCGGTGTGAACATCATGCCCGCAGGCATGCATGCAACCGTTAGTGGAGGCAAAGGGAAGATCTGCTTCTTCTTTTATAGGCAGACCATCACAGTCGGCCCGTATGGCAAACACCTTGCCGGGCTTTGACCCCTCCAATACAGCCACTACTCCATGTCCTGCTACGCCCTTTCGGTAGGGAATGCCCATCTCGTCAAGGCGTGCACAAATGTAGGCTTCAGTCTGGACTGTGTCCATTTCAGTTTCGGGTATCTGATGAAGATCCCGCCTCCATGTGACTATCTGCTCCTGCAGCGCCAGTGCTTGTTTTTTCATGATTTCCATAAGGGAATACCCCCTTTAATGTTGATAGTATGTTAAGAATTGCATAGTGGGATGCTATGAGGGTTGCTGTATTTTTAATGAAGCAGTCCCTTTTTATAGAGGATTCGCCCCACGAGAATAGTTCCAAATACAGAGGCTACGATGACAACCCATGTCTGTGTCAAAAAAGGCATCCCAATAGCAGGACCTACAATGCGCAGAAGCATGGGAATAGCAATTCCGACAAAGGCCAGTTTAGGGAACTTAAGGGTAAACTGGCCAAAGACAGCACCGAAAATAGCGGCTACAGTGTACTGTTTAAAGGCAATAGCGATGGGTTCGGGGAAGATGGCCAGAAGGGCTGCTCCTGCCACTGCTGCTAAGGTAGTAAAAAAGAGATTCGTAATAACAGAACCAGCCACACCAAGAGTAGAAACGATCTCTGCTTCAGAGGATCCGGCTTCTACTCCCACTACTTCCTGAGCCACAGCAGAGCAAGGCAGACGAAGGTTGCCTATGTTTCCGCTCAAGAATGAGATGTATGTGCCAGTCAAGCCGAGAACGGGATAATACGATATAGGTTCAACAATGTAGAAGGCGCCAAAAATGGCGGCAATCATGCCCCATGCTTTCAACGCCACGGAAACGGGCGGGAAAACTCCAAATTTGATATACAGGAACAAGTTTGGTAAAAAGCACATAAACGTAGGAATTAAAACAGTGACAACACCTATTTTTATAACTGGTTTTTTCCATATATTGTCAAATTCAGCTTTAGATACCATAAGAAGAATCCTCCTTCAAAACTAAACGAGAATGACGGCTACGGCCATTCCAATAAGCATGGCTATTCCAAGGGTATACTCTCTGAGCCACGTTAGTTTTTTAGCAAGGGTCAGCATTAACACCATGCCCAAAAGCCCTCCGATAGCCGCATAAAGAGGACCGCCGCCGCCAGCTGCACCAGCCTTGAGTCCCTTGTACCCGGCCATTATGCTGTTAGAGTTGAGGAATCCGAAGCAGCCAAGCATGGCTGCCCCAGAAACGATGGCAAGCCATTTGGGGTCGCCTCCGCCAATCTTTTCCCGTACGTCTTCAAGCTTATGGGTGAAAAGGGCCGTTACAAGAAGCCATCCTGTGCCGTTAATAGCCATGGTCCACCATGAGGTGGCAAGGGCCATAACGTCATAATCCGCGCCGCCGAACTTTACACCAAGGGCCTCGGCTCCAACGGTAGCAGCAGTAAGTTCTGTAGGTGCCGCACCGATAATTGAAAGTCGAAGCCAGGTTATAGGACCGCCTACTACTGACATCATGCCTACCATAACGATGAAGACAGCAATAGAAGGGCCTATGGCTGAAATGGCGCCAGCCCGGAGACCCTGAACACATTTTTCTCTGGGAAATCCGATCAGGTCTGCAGTTTTGAAAGAAAGACGAATATAAAGGAGAGACTGAATGAGAACGATAACTACGATTGCGATAGCTATTAACCATACACCCCAGCTATTCGCTGCTTGAAGTACTGCTTCTGGCATAAATAACACCTCCATAAAAATATGAGCGACAGATGTTTATAATGAAGAAAAAAGGAAATAAAAGCCTCCCCATTAGCATTGCGGCATAATGACCCCGATACCGCTATTGATAGAAAGTTCTAAATTTTATTTAAACAGCAGAGCTTCTGGGAATTTAATTTAGTTTCCTTTTTCACGAGGTGATTTTATACTATGAAACGGGGTGTTTCATCGTCATTTAAGAACATCAAAGGGGATAATAATATGTTTATGGTTACCATAAAAAAGTGTTTATGTAGAGCGATAGAAATACATAGACAATTAAACGTCCAAATATTTGTCCATATAGTATAGTTTTAATGAAAGCGCAACATTCAGGCGTTGCTCGCTGTCATTAACGTCAAATTCCAGAAGGTCGCAGATCTTTCGAAACCTATATTTCAGCGTATTGTAATGAATAGACAGTTCTTCTGCGGCTGGTTTCAGTTGCCAGTTGCACCGAATGATCGTTTCAAGGGTTTCGATGAGCTGGTTTTTTTTCTTTTTATCATGGTCGATGAGCTTTCCAATATAATCGTAGTAAAAATTAACCGCGTCTTTTGTATTGTAGAGATTCCCTAGAAGTTTGTACACACCAAGGTCTTTCCAGAAGATGGAGTGTCCCCTTCCGCAGGTTCTTCGAATCATTTCAAGGGCCTTTCGAGCTTCATCGTAACTTTGATAACAACTGAAAACGCTGTCTTTAACACTTCCCACTCCAACTGTTACAGAGAATTGGGTTTTCTTTAGAACTTCCTGCTGTATGTAGGCTATGGTTGCGTTTAAGTTTTTTTTGAAGACCTCATATTCGTTGAACGGCGACGGAAGGATGAAGACTATAGAATCGCTCATCTCTGCATGGGGAACATTGGGAAATTTCATTTTCACCAGAGAGATAGCGATATAGTAAATGCGCTTCTTTATCTCCTCAAGATTGGATACGGCTTCGTCTATTTGTTGTGCGATTCCAAATTGATGTTTGTAATTGTCGATATCTATGACAACGACTGTCTGGGGTCCTCTGAGATCCCAATTGAAGAGCTTGGCCCGGTTCCAGACCTCCTTTTCAAAAC
Organism: Aminobacterium sp. EBM-42; assembly: GCF_001896635.1. Taxonomy (NCBI): domain Bacteria; kingdom Thermotogati; phylum Synergistota; class Synergistia; order Synergistales; family Aminobacteriaceae; genus Aminobacterium; species Aminobacterium sp. EBM-42. Next base: position 79,638 of record NZ_MPPC01000011.1, on the reverse strand, counting down.
GGACATTTTTGAGAAGTATGTCTTGTACAAATTCATCTCGATATCGTTTTTCAGCTTCGCTTTTTGCGAGTTTTTTCTGGATACAGATAAGAAGGGCCGAGATGGCATGGTAAAGGGAGGTTTCCCAGCTCTTTTGAATGTTTGTGGAATCTACATCGAAGAAAAGATACCCATACACTTTGTCCCCAATGGCTACAGTCCGGTTAGGAACCTTTCGAATAAGCCGGGGCAGGTCAGTTTCCCGAATCAGCTCGATAAAGCTGTCAGATTGAGCGCAGAAATAACTTTGCCCGAAAATGGAGTCCACAAAGGCAATGTCTACGTGAATAAAGTTATGGAGGTTGTTGAGAATAGGATCAACCTCTTCTCCATTGATAATGAGTTCAAAAAAAGATTGACTCACTTTTTCTGAAAAACTGAGTTCATGGGCCTGGGCGTTGACAACCCTTGAAAGGACAGGGTTGATAATATCACTGAATGCATAGTCGATGGGAATATCAATAACAGGAAAATGAAGACGGTCAGCTGTTTCCTTCGCACTTGCCGGGAGAGTCTTTAAAAAACGTTCAAATTTGATGCCGATAGCAGCCATACCCCCGCGGCTAAGACATTCAATTATCCGTGCGAGAGAGTCAGGATCGTCTTTAAGAATGTATCCGGAAGTTATGACAAATTCTCCCCCATGAACCCACCTCTGAATATCCGGGGCGTCGAGAACGGTAACAGTGGTTACATAATTAGTGTCAAGGCCGCTTTCTCCGGCAATAACTTTCATCCTGTTCAATTCGGGTATTCGCAGCATTTGACGTACAGTAATTCCCATAAGAATGACTCTCCTCCTCTACTTATTATTGCCCGTTGGGGGACGTAGTTCCATTTTCTCGTTCCGGATATGTTATTGTTGTATCTTCTTCGCCAGGTTTAATAATCTGTTTTAAAAGATTTTCCATAATCTGTTTTTTCACTTGTTCCCCCGGGGTAAGAGAGCTATCTTTTCCCTCCCCAGTGGGGAAAGATAGCTTTATTTTAATCTCGTCCTCATCTTCAGTTCGTTTTTCATCAAGGGGAGAGGGTGAAGAAATGGACGTTGAGTATGCCGGCTGAGATACTTTTAAGTCATACATTTTAATGTTATTCCACGTCCCGGACAGCGTAAAGCTTGCTTCCCGAAAATCCCGAATTGAGGAATAACCTCCGACTAAACCAGATAAGAACCTTTGAAGAAGCAAGGGGTCAGTGATATTATCTCCTACGCTCATGAGGCCGCTAATGGCTCCTAAAAAAGCATTTAAAGCCTTGAGATTTATGTCCCCTACACATTTTAAGTTGATTGGTTGGTTTCCAAGACCTACAGCGCCGCTGGCTGTGAAATAACGATACGTAGTATCCTCTGGATATGCTGCGACACGGCTGCCAGGGAGAAGGTAGACGCTTCTTCCATCAAGGTTGAAATTTGCGAGGATAGTCTGGTAGCGGATTTCGTCATTAGAACTAATCTTTGTAACAAGGGGGAACTCTGAAACCGCCCCCTCTTTTGCAAAGAGAGAACCATTCCCGAAAATAAGTTTCAATTGTCCCATGGTGCCTGATACATTGAGATTCAAAGTGCCCGTGCCGGTAATTTTTCCCTGGGGCGGCAGCCAGTCTGAAGAGGCTTTCTCAAGATCCATATTTTCAAAATTCAAAAAGCCTTCCCAACGAAATTTATGGGGGTCAAAGGATCCGGAGATGGCTCCCTTGCCGTCGTAGGCTTTTGCTTTCCCATCAGCAATGACAACCCTGCCCTCCGCAGTTGTTTCAAAAGGCAGATCGAGGTTAGAAAGGGTAAATCCGTAAAATTTTACCTTAGGGGATGTAAGTATCCCTTTTCCAGAAATTCCTTTCGATGTAATCTTTCCTTCACATAACAGCTGAAGAGTGCCGAAGAAATGTTGCTGCCCATTTCCATTCGCTGTCAATTTTTCAAGGGGCAGCCCCTCTGGGCCGGAGGAAAGGGAAAAAAGCCATCCGTCTGAAGATGGAGATCCCTCTCCAGTAAGGGATAGATTAAACTTTTTATAGATACTGTCGAGAGAAAATTGAATAACCCCATTTTTTTCAGGTTTCGCCATAAGGGCGACATCATTGAGCGCCAGTCCCCCAATGCGTAGCGTGGGCAATGTCCCCTTGACATCCATTACCGGATTTGAGAAGGGGCCTGAAAAGGCAATTTCGCCAGATACAACCCCATCCACCGGGGTGTTAGGATACCATTGGCTTATGATCTTTTGAATATGGGTTGGTGGAATGGTAATATTGATATCCAGTCCCTTTTCAAAAGACAAGAGCCCTGACCCTGTCAATAAAGAGTCTCCAAGGGCTATCTCAGCCTTTTCAATAGAAAGGTCCCTGAGCGAGCCCGCAAATTCCATAGTTGTGCGATCAAGCAGAAGTCCCATAAGGGAAATTTTTTCCCCATCCAGAGTGGCTGTTATCCCGGGGGAGTTCAAGGGGCCTGACAAGGAGAAAGAACTCGATACTTGTCCCTTCAGAGAAGGCCAATTTGGGGATATTTCCGCAAGGCGTGATAGATGGATTTTCTCAACGTTGCCCTCAAGCTGCAAGAAGGGCGTGTCCTTTTGCATGTTGAAAACTCCTGCACAAGAAAGGATTCCGTCCATTATCCTTGCATTGATTTTTGTCAACGCTAATTGTCCCTTCTCATACCGGCCGGATAAAAGGAATTGTTCAAGAGGAACAGTATCAAATATGGAGTTGCTGGTTCCTTGAATGTTTATGTCTAATGCTGCATTTTGCGCCGGGCCTGTTAATTTCCATTCCAGAGAAACTGGTCCTCTCATTTTGAGAGTTTTTATAGCGGGGAAAACTTGTTCAAGGAACGATGGCTGCAATTTTTCTCCTCGCCCTTCAAAGTTTACATAAGTTTCTTCTTCAGAAAACAGGTTTGTAAGATGCCCCTTTCCCTGTATTGGGGTTTTTCCAAGAAAAGCTGAAAAGGAAGATACCGTTGTTACATTTTCTTTCTGTTCAAAGGCTATAGAAAGTTTTTCCAAAAGATTTCCGCCGAGGCGAATCCGTTCAGAGCCAAATTGGCCTGTTATAAAAAAAGAAGAAGAAGGCCCCAATAATTTTATCGTGCCAGCTACATCTCCTTCTAGAGCCAACGAGCGAAGGGGGGCTTTTGTACTACGGATGTTTTTCAGCGCGAGACGAGATGTTGAAAGAGCAAGATCAAGCATTGGATCTTTGCCGAGAGAAACCGTTCCCTCCCCCACAACCCGGGCTTTATGCCATTCCCCATGAGTTTTGACTGTCAGCGTGTTGTCAGGATTGAACGCCACTGTCCCTGAAACATTTTCTAAGGGAATGCCGGACATGGCTGTGGCCGGGCTGGAAAATGTAACAGTGCCATTTTTGTTGCCGCCTTGCATAGCGAGATCCAAATGGAGCGTTTCCAGAGGACCTTGGGCAAACTTCAACCAAGGAAATACTCCGTACCATTTCGAAGGGACAACATCCTTGCCAGAAAGGTCAAAATGGACAAAATTGTTTTGTGCCAGAATGATAGAACCTGTAATGGGAGATTGAAAAGCTTCTCCTTTAATATCTAAAAAACTTATGTTTTTTCCATCCCACGACCAACGGCATAGAGTTTGAGAAAGATCAAATCCGGCAAGGTTTGCCTTTTCTGCGTAAAGGCCACCTTCTGCGACGAGATTAGGCCACCTTCCTCGTATAATCAGACTCGACGCACCCTGACCGGATAAAGAAACCTCCTGCCCTTTTTCGGAAGATGGCAGAGCTTTCTGTATGTCTGCTAAATATATAGACTCTATTTTTCCCGCAAGACCAATTTCATGTGTAAGGCGTCCTGAGAGGCGGAGAAGGCTATCTTCAGTTTTTGCCGTAAGATTTTGCACAGATATCCCATCTTCTCCATATTTGCCGGTTGTTTCTATCTCAATAAGAAGATCGTTTAACTTGCTTTGGATTGTGGCTTCAAATTGATTTCTTTCTAGATGAAGGCGGCCTTTTTCAAGGGAAACACTACCAATGGGAGAACCGGTTACCCGTCCTTTTTCCATCTCCACTTCCAATAATGGAAGGTTTTGAAGTTTATTCCCTTCTTTTGTGTTCATTGACACCCCTGAAAGGGTATCAACAAAAATAGTAAAGGACTCGATGCGGAGTTTATGAATTACCGGGCGTCTTGCAATAAGAGAAGAGAGGGACGGACGGGCAAACACCATTTCTGCTTCATAAATGGGTGAAACAGGAGTGGAAAGAGCGAGATTGTAAATAGTATAGCCAGATATGGGATTCCCTTTTATCTCTCCCACCGAGAGAACGCAAGGAGATTCAGGGCCAAAACTTTTTTCAAGAACGGAGCGAAGAGTTTCAGTTCCAAAGTTTATTCCACTAAGAGCGTATAATGAAACAGCGCCTATAGCAAACAGGGCTGCTAAGGACAGGAAAAAAACACGTCGTTTCTTCATAGTACACCTCGTATCTTCTCATAAAAAGAAGCAATTCAAATCTTACAATACCCTTTTCCAGGTAATTTGTCATCGGCAAGAGTGCTGACAGAATACTAGGCAGATAATTTTAATAATTCAAATAAGAATTGCCTACATATAGGGTCTTTTCTAATTTTTTGATGGTGTGGATAAGTGGATAAGATAGTGGAAAACCCGTGGATTTGTCAACTGTTTAATGAGATTATATGGGATATGTGGATAACTTATCTCTCTGTGGAGAGTTTTTTAAATGCCACTAGACAAAAGCCCTTTAAAAATTAAATTTAATAATTTGTAAAGGGTCGCTAATGATCATTTCACTTCCACTGTAACTAGTTTCAACTTTCCCCATAACAGTTAGATTTGCCCCTTTATCCAAGTTAAGATGACGGAATTTGTATATGTCGCTTTTATAAATGACGAGAAAAAAAGCTCCGTCTTTAAGGAGTATTTTTGAAGGTGTGGATTGCACAGAATCAACGGTAACCGAAGCTAATATAAAATTTCCCTTCAGAAAGGGAAGGAATGTCCATATTTCCTTCGAAGTAAAAAGCCTGTTTGAGGCTTGTCCCCATAGTCCGGCCTTTTCTCTTCTGGCATGGGCAAGGGCCCTTTGAATGCAATGGGTATATTTTTTATTGGGAGGGATAATTAAAGGCATAGCCGCTCCTCTTCTGACAAGCTCCTCGTTAATGAGAAACATTTCTTTGCTGGAACGGCACCAAACATAGGCGAGGAGCCGGCCGTAACGGTCTCTTTTTTCAACATCGAATTCCAGTAAGATATCTCCGAGCTCTAGGAGCTGGCCGTTGAGGCGGCATGCCCTTTCGCTGAATTCCTCTTTTCCATGAAAAGGATGATGGAGTTCCGGCGTATCTATAAGCAAATATCGAACTCGCTCTACTTTCCCATTGGGAAGGGAGACAGTGATCGTATCACCGTCAATGACATTTAAAACGGTAACGGGAATGAGATTGGGCGGAGTATCTGCAAATAGAATAACGCTTTTAAATAGAACAAAAAAAAGAAAAAGAACAACACCTTTTATAAAATTCTTGTATGCCACGAGTAATACACCTGCCTGATTATATTGGGGCAAAATAATCTTTATTTATTTGGATATCTCCTTTGTAAGGGTTATGATATCAGAAAGATATCTGTTTGTTGTCGTTAGGAGGATAGCCAGTGTTCCAGCATTTAAATGAAAATATCGTTGCTGAAATAGCGGAACATAACAGAAAAGCTCTAGAAACATATATAGATGGACTGGTGTCATTCTCTGGCAGAGTCCGCCTTACAGGGCCTCAGGATAGAGAGACCCTTTGGTCGGAACATATTCTCGACTGTCTTTATTCAGTTCCCCTCCTCCCCCAGGAGGGAGATATTATCGATGTAGGGACAGGCGGCGGGCTGCCGGGGATGGTGTGGGCCATTTGCCGGCCGGATTTACATATCACCCTTCTCGATAGCGTTAAAAAAAAGTGCGTGGCTCTTGAAGAACTATCGGGTCTTCTCCACTTGAAGAATGTTACCATCATCTGCTCCAGGGCTGAAGAGTTCGCTCTGTCCCGGAGAGAAACATTTTCTCTGGCAGGCGCCAGAGCTGTCAAGGGAGCTGGAGTGTTGCTTGAATATCTCTCCCCTTTTGTTGCTCAGGGCGGGAAAGCCCTTGCCTTTAAGGGACCATTATATAAAGAGGAAATAGAACCCCTGGCTGGTCAGGAGTATCGTCTCGGCCTTTCGGCTCCTGATATTTTCTATTACAGCCTTAACGGGAAGGAGCATTTTCTTTTAACATGGCAAAAAAAGAAGCCATGTCCAAAAGAATTTCCTAGGAAAACGGGAATGGCAGAAAAGAAATTCTGGTGGAGGTGACATTGTGCTTTCTATAGCTGTAACGAACCAGAAAGGTGGCGTTGGTAAAACAACAACGTGCGTAAATCTTTCTGCAGAACTGGGGCGTTTAGGTTACTCTGTTCTTGCTGTGGACATGGATCCTCAGGGAAATTGTACGAGCGGCCTGGGCATAGAGGCGAGGGCTATTGAAGTAAGTTTGTATGATGTGCTATTGGGGGGTGCTTCCGCACAAGATGCCCTAATGGCTACTTCTTGGCAAGGTGTTTCTCTTCTCCCTGCCACAATCGATCTTGCGGGGGCGGAAGTTGAGCTTGCCTCTGTCATAAGCAGAGAGACCTGTCTTCGAAGGCATATGGCGAATCTTAATCAATTCGATGTTGCAATTATAGATTGCCCTCCTTCCCTGGGGTTGTTAACAATCAATGCTCTTGTCGCGGCCCATAAGCTGGTTGTCCCCATTCAGTGCGAGTACTACGCCCTCGAAGGCGTTGGACAACTTGCCCATACTATAGGGTTAGTGAGAGATTGTCTTAATCCTGATTTGGCTGTTGATGGGGTTCTTCTAACAATGTACGATTCGCGAACCCGTCTTGCCAATGATGTTGTTGAGGAAGTTCGCAGGCAATTTGGTGAGATTGTCTTTTCTACCATTGTTCCCCGTAATGTAAAATTATCTGAAGCGCCAAGCCACGCAATGCCAATTGCCTATTATGAGCCAACATGTACAGGTGCCAAGGCGTACATGAACTTTTCTATGGAGGTTGCGGAGCGATGGTTGCAGCAAAAGGAAAGGCATTAGGACGGGGTCTTGGGGCCCTTATTCCTGGGGCGGGCGATCTTGCTGGAGAAAAAGGGAAGCAAAATGCAACAAGCCTTCCTCTCTCTCTTCTGCAGCCCAATATTAACCAGCCGCGGAAAACATGGGATGAAGAAAAATTGCAGGCCCTTGCCGACTCTATCAAGACCCACGGCGTTATCCAGCCGCTTGTTGTTCGAAAAATAAAAGATGGATACCAGATTGTTGCTGGTGAACGGCGATGGAGAGCTGCGCAAATGGCCGGATTGAACGAAGTCCCGGTTTTTTTCTTCGAGGGTACAGAAAAAGATGTTCAGGAAATTTCTCTCATTGAAAATATACAACGGGAAGATCTTTCACCTCTGGAAGTTGCACGGGCCATTCGAGAACTGCTTCAAACCTTTGAGCTCACTCAGGAAGAGCTTGCAGGGCGCATAGGCTGGAGCCGCACCCTTCTCACGAACAAATTACGATTGCTGCAGCTGCCTGAACGGATTCATCAGATGATAGAGAACGGAAGCATAACAGAAGGTCATGGAAGGGCCCTTTTAGCCCTTGAAACAGAAAATCAGATGGAAGCTCTTGCACTTCGCGTAATGCGAGAAGAAATGTCAGTCAGAAAACTGGAGAAACTGATACAAGAAATTAAAAGAACAGATTTTATTCAAAATAAGACACCATCTTTAAAGGTTTCTTATTCTTCGCCGTTTATGCAATCCATGGCTGAACGTCACGGAATCAAAATAAAGGTGACTGGAAATGGAGTTAAGAAAAAGCTATCAATTGACGGACTCACAATAGAACAGATTGAAAGGCTGGAAAAGCTTTTGGAGGACTCAGCAGCTTCGATTTTATTTCCGGGAAATAAAAAGGGGGAATTACCATACTAAAAAGAGCTTCTGATCTGATCAACTTCGGAAAAGTCATATCTACAGCTCTCATAATAGCAGGCTATATCGTCTTGGGGTATATTATAGGGAAAAAGTTAACATCTAAAGGATACCCAGCGATGGTAATAGTAGTGTGCGCAACTATAGGGGCCGCTATTGGGCTCTGGCAGGGTTGGATAACATTGCGCCCTTTATGGAAAGCTAATAGCAAAGGTAAAGATAAAAAAACTAGAGGAAGCTAGGTGTAATATTTACATTTACGATTCTCACAAATAATGTTTCACGTGAAACATTATTTGTATTTGTCTATGGGGGTGTTTTTACGTTGGAAAGCATTTTTGCGCCATGGAGAATGACATATATCGCAGATGCAAACAAACAAAAAACGTGTATTTTTTGCGAGTTTCCTAAAAAAAACGAAGATGAAAAAAACCTTATTCTCCACCGAGGTACAACGTGTTTTATCATTTGTAATGCTTTTCCCTATAATCCTGGGCACCTTATGGTTGCTCCTTATCGCCATACAGCAGTTTACGAGGAGTTATCCGATGAGGAGCTTTTAGAAATGCATCGCCTGGGCGGAGTTTGTTTGAAGGTGCTCAAAAAAGTGATGCATCCTCAAGGGTTTAACCTGGGTATAAACCTAGGCAAGGTTAGCGGTGCTGGTTTTGATGGACACCTGCATCTTCATATTGTCCCCCGCTGGAATGGAGATACTAATTTTATGCCAGTGTTCGCTGAAACACGTGTTATAGCAGAGAGTCTACAACAGACATATAAGAGATTAAGGGATGAGTGGCCTTTGAATGATTGTTGATGAGTTCTGGGAGCCAGCCGAAAATATAAGTACCGAAATAAAAATAAAACGTTCTATTTTTATAGCCCATATTTCTGTCGCACGGACCGAAGAAGATGCCCGCCAGTTTGTTACCCATATTTCACAAAAGCATAAGCAAGCCACCCATAATTGTTGGGCCTACCGTATAGGGGTCGATCCGCCACGCGAATATTCTTCTGATGATGGAGAACCGAATGGCACAGCCGGGAAGCCGATTTTAGGCGCTATACAGCGGCTTGATGTAACAAATGCGGTTTTAGTGGTAACAAGGTATTTTGGCGGGATCAAGCTTGGAGTCCGCGGGCTTATAGAAGCTTATGGTGAGTCTGCATCCAACGTTCTGGAAAACGCTGGCAAAATAAGAGGGCGCCTGGGAAGCCGCTGCAATATACAAATAGATTACCCTTCTTATAGCGCGTTCTTATACCAGTTAAAGAGGTTAGGGGTCGAAGAAGGCTCTTGTAATGTGACATTTGAAGAGGACGTAAGAGTGAGTTGCTTTGTTCCCCTTTCCCTATGGGGGAGAGTAGAAGCATTTCTTTGTGAAAGTCAAAAAAGAGCCTTTATAAAAGAATGGAGCAGAGAATAGAAGGTCAGTACAGGTCAACCTCTTTGCACTCTTTATTTCCCTGAATAGCTAAAGATGACGCTTTACACCTCCTATGTCAACCCATATAATAGCAGGGTTGACATAGGAGGTGGTTTTATGAGGTTTTCAGTTCGCGCAATGGTTCTGGCTTCTCTTTTTGCCGTGTTGATGGTGGTGAGCGCTTATATCCGTATTCCTTTTCCCTTTGTCCCTATGACATTGCAAACGTTATTTGTTTTTCTTTCAGGAATGCTTTTGGGGCCGAAACTCGGCAGTTTATCTCAGGTACTATATTTTTTCCTTGGATTATTAGGGCTGCCTGTTTTTGCTGGCGGTTGCGGTCTTCAGATTTTTGTGTCTCCCACCGTTGGTTTTATATTGGGCTTTATTGTTGCTGCCTATGTTGTTGGCCGTATAAGTCATGACGACACATTGCCTCTTTTTTTCCGGTACGGTGTAGCGCCCTTTCTTGGTATTACCCTGATTTACCTTTTAGGATCGGTTGGTCTCTATTTCAACTTAAATGTAGTGGCAGGAAAGAGCATTAGTTGGCTGAAAGTGCTGCAAATAGGGGTTTTCCCCTTCATCACGGCGGATATTCTAAAAGGCGTGGGTGCGTCAATGCTTTCGTGGAAGATTGTTCCGATTCTTAATAGATCTGGAATCTTGCAAAAATCTTCAACTCAGATTCGCCATAAAAGAGAATCAAGAGGTTGATCAAAGCTGACCTATTGGGTTTGATGTAATGCTTTCTATATATTGTTTCACGTGGAACTTTCTTTTTGCGCCGCTGTCATTCATATATCGGATTTTTCCAAATATTTGCCGCTCTGGCCAGGCTCGATCATGGACGCCGCCAATGCTCCATGCGATTCCTGCATAGCCGTTAGGGTCTCTGCCGTCTATTTCATAGCAATCGTTGAGATAAATGGCTGCCTTCATGGCTTCTTCAGGAGATTTGCTCCATTCGAGTATCTTTTTTGCCCAGTACATGCGCAACCAGCTGTGAAGCTTACCGTGGAAAAGAATGTCTAACTGGCAGGCGTTCCATAATTGATCATGGGTTTTGCCGTGTTCAAGTTCCTCGAGGGTATATGTAAATTTTCGAGGGTCCCATCTGTGCTCATCCAGGGTTTTCTGGGCCCATTGGGGGAACCCTTCAAAACAGTCGTAAGAAGGGGTATAAAAGCAAAAATTATCGGCTAATTCTCGTCGAACTATCAGTTCTTCTAGAAAACTGTCAACAGAATCCCGTATTGATTCGTGATTCTCCCCATGTTTTTTTATGACAATGGCCACTCTTTGAGGGGCTATTTGACCAAAATGTAAGAAGGGGGAGAGTTGGGAGAGAACATTATTAGTAGGGTCGTTACGCAACTCTTTATATACGCGCAATTTTTTTTTGATAAATTTTTGAAGGCACTCCATCCCTGCAGTGTAACCAGCTTTACCTCCATAAAGGGGCAGCGTTTTTTGGGGATAATGATATTTGGTAAGCATTTCCAATGGGGCGGCAGTCTTCAAAGCTAGTGTTTCATTATAAGGATGGCGGATCAAAGAGGGGATAGGCGTAAGAAAATCTGGCACTTTTTTTAAAATCCTCGGTCTGAAAGTGCGGGCGGAGTACTCTTTTTTTGTCGATGCCTCCCAACACGGAACAATGTTATGGGCGTCTATTTCATAAAAGGGGATAGCAATATCCTTTTTTATCTGTTCTACCCACTCTTTTTTAATTCTTAGAGGGCTGAAATCAGTGAAGAGGGCTGATACATCAATTTTTTTTATTAAATTCGGAAGAGAAAGAGGCGCTTCCTGTTCTAACAGAATAAAGGGAATGTTTAAACCTAAAAGCCCTTGCCTTACTTCGTGCAAACCATGGAGCATAAAATGATATGCTCGGTATGAAGCCGATAAAAAATGAGGGGTTAAACAAAAAACTACTAGAAGGGGTTTTTTATTTAATAGCGCATACTTTTGCGCCTCTAGTAATGCCCAGTTATCTTCCACTCTTTGGTCACGATTCATCCAGTATGCAACAGGTCCCTCTCCCGGTATGCCATTTTGAAGTATTCGCCCACGTTCTTTCACTAGATCACCTTCTTCAAAAAAATTTTTCAAAGGCCTCTCTTTTTGCTGTTTTCGATTTTCTTGAATATGCTATTATCCAGCATAGAAGGGTGGCGTTTGTCTTGTTTGCATATGTAGCACTTGCAGGTCGAATCGTTATGCTTGGTTTCGAGAGGATCGTAGTAAAAAAATTGGGAACAGGAGCTAATCCCAAGGCCGCTTTAATGCTTTTTGTCGGCTTAGCCGCCTTATTTCTTCTGCCATTTGCCGTAAATACGGTTTATGGCGGCCATATAGATTGGGCTTTTATTAAATATGTTGCGGCAAGCAGTCTAATCTATGCTTTAGCCTTTCTTTTATACATTCGTGCCCTTTCAGAAGGGGAGGCCTCTCTTGTCGCTCCCCTTTCTAATTTTAACATTCTGTTTTTGCTTGTCCTTTCCATACTTTTCCTTTCTGAATCCTTTTCTTTTGTGAAAGGAGCCGGGCTGCTGGTCTTGCTTTACGGAGCAACCTTTCTGAACAGGCAGAGAAACATGTACTTATCCCTTAAGGCGTTACTCGCTGACAAGCCTTGTCAAATGATGATGGCTTCCTCTTTTTTAGTTGCAATTGGCCGTATTATTGACAAGGGTGGCGCCGCTTCCACATCCCCTGTCCTTTACTCCTTTTTCCTTTACTTTTTTGTAGCTCTCTATTTAGGCCTGCTGATGTTTTTAAGAAAGAACTTAAAGGAGGTTTTTGTCCTCTTTAAAGATCGTCCCTGGATTTCTCTCGCCAGTGGCTTTATAAACGCCTACGCCTATTTATGCCTCCTTATCTCCTTCAAATCTATTGAAGTAAGCATTGCGGAACCCCTTTCAATGTTGAGCATGGTTGTTACCGTCATGCTGTCATCAATTATTTTGAAGGAAGACATTCGTTACAGGCTTAAGGGAGTGTTCTTCATGTTTATCGGGGCGAGTCTGCTTTGTATGGCATGATAAGAAAAAAGAGGCGAGAGGAAATAAGTTTCTCCTTTTTCGCCTCTTTTTACAATTTTTCTATTCGAGCCACTCAACAATGGACGAAAGATACACTTGATGTAAATGTTTTGTTAACTTGCCAGGAACGCCATTTCCAATAATTTGATCCCCTATTCGTACTACTGGCAAAAGTTCCTTGACTGTTCCTGTAATAAAGGCTTCTTCTGCCTCTGGGAGTTCTGTCAAGAGAGGGCATCGTTCTTCAACCTGGATGTTTCCCCGCCTGGCGAGCTCGAGAACGATCTGCCGCGTTGTTCCTGAAAGGGCTCGACTGGTGGGTGCTGTAATGAGGTGTCCGTTTTTTATAAGAAAAAAAGTACTATGGGATCCCTCTACAATTTCCCCTTCAGGACAATAGAGGATTTCGTAGGCTCCTTTAGAGTCTCTTTGCCCAGTGAATGAAAGCATATAGTTTATGCTTTTTGTGCTTGGCAAATATCTCTCTGCATTAATTGGATGTAAGGCGACCCCCTTTTCATAGAGTATTGGATCTGGTTTTCGGATTTCTTCAAAGATCACAAAATATCTTGAGGAACTGAAAAGATGATCCTTTCCAAAAGAGTCCCCTCCGGTAATATACGGGCGAACCATGGTCTCACAGCCCATTTTTTTAATTCCCTCCCGTATAATTCGGGCCATTTCATCAAGAGTGGCAGGCATCACAATAGAAGAAGCGGTGGCTGATCCTTCAAGACGTTTCAGATGAGGAGTCAACATAAGAGGTCTTCTCGAGTGAGTACTTATGGTTTCAAAAACTCCGACGCCACGTTGAATAATAAGGTCTGTTACAGGGAGCTTTGCTTCCTCTAAAGGAAGAAATTTTCCATCGATATAACAAAGATTCATAAAAATGTCACCTCTTTCAATCTCTGACACCGTTTGCAAGTATATCGTGAAATTCTTTATTGTGCATTAGTTTCTTGAAGAGGGTCGAAAGTGGTATGATTACACAGTATATGAGAACCTCAGGGGGGGAAAGCTCCTGCTTCTTTTTTCCAGAAGTAAAAGAAAATGTAGGATAGCAGCCTTTCTCGTGGATAGGACAGGTAAATTTCGTTTTTTTTTGTTTGTCCTGCTGATGTTTTTTTGTTTTTCAAAAGTGGCTTTTGCAGAGGAAACCATACTTGTTCTTCATTCCTACCATAACGGATACCCATGGACTGATGCCATAAGTCGAGGAATAGCAAAGGTCTTTGATCAGCGAGACAAAGAAGTCAATATTTATGTGGAATATCTTGATGCTAAACGTGCCAGTCCCAATCGTTTCACCCTCTTTCTGGAAAATAGCCTTCGTTTAAAATACAAAAAGAAGCCGCCAGATATTATCCTTTGTGGCGATGATGATGCTTTTATCTTTATGAACCACGCGGGGCGGCGCCTTTTCCCCAAGGTCCCTGTTGTATTTTGCGGAGTTAACAGCAGAGAGTCCCTGACGGAAGAAATAGACAGCCTCACTACCGGTCTCATAGAACGGCTTGACATAGAGGGAACCATAAATCTGGCTTTAAGGTTATTCCCTGTCACAGAAAACGTGGCGGTCATCAGTGACTTGTCTTTAACTGGAATGTGGATCATTAACCAGCTTCGAGAAAGCATGAAGTCCTATGAAGGAAAAGTCAACGAAATTAACCTTATGGGTCTAGGTCCTGATGACTTAAAGAAATCGTTACGAGAACTCCCTCCCCAGACTATTATTCTGTTACTGTTATATGCCCAGGGCGGTGAGGGAGAATATTATTCTCCTGACGAAATCCTTGCCATAATACAGGATGCTACTGACCTGCCCATTTTTTCAGTATTGGAGATGATGATCGAGAGGGGAACTCTCGCCGGGAGTGTTCTCAGGGGAGAAGCCCACGGAGAACGAGCGGCTAAACTGGCTGTTGAAATCCTGGATGGCAAGGCTCCCTCATCTATCCCAATCAGAGAGGATGTGCCGGTGTCCATGGGCAACTACACCGGGCTTAAAGATTTGAAAAAATCCCTTCAGAGCCTTCCAGGGGATATGATCCTCTTTGGTGAACCAGAAACTTTCTTTTACCGGCATAGACGGCTTATCGCTATTAACGTGGCTATCACATCCGTTCTTGCCATTCTCGTCATTGCTCTCCTCTGGAATGACAAATTGCTCAAAAGGGAAGTATTGAACTTACAGTCCGAAACAGAGCACCTGGAGAAACTTTTTGAAAACTCCCCCCATGGAACCATTCTCATTAATCCAAGAGGAGAGATAATGAGGGCCAATCGCGCTTTTCTGCGGATGTTTGGATATGGTCGGAAAGATGTTAAGGGAAAGGATGTGGATTCCCTTTTGGCAAAAGCAGGAGACCTGCTGCGCCACGCCCAGGATTTGACCATAATCACAGGTCTGGGCGGTGTGGTTTCGGGGCGGGAAAGTTTAAGACTGCGTAAAGATGGTTCCCTTCTTCCTGTTATGATTTCTGGGTACCCTCTTGTAACGAAAGGCATGTATCGAGGGAGTTATGGAATTTATACTGATATCTCCGCCCGCAAGAACAATGAGGGAGCTATTCGTCAGCATCTCAGGGCAGAAGAAATTATCTCGTCCCTTTCAGCGGCTCTTGTCAAAGAAAAAGATTTTGAGCAGACGATTCTTTCTTCTCTCCATGACCTGAGACTTTTTTTTCGGGCTCGATATATGTCCGTTTTCCTCTTTGACAGGCCAGATAAAGGAAGAGGAACAGCTTTTATTCGTTATGAAGGAGAAAAAGAAATGGGCAGGAAGGTTTTTCCCCTTACCTTTGGGGAAACTGAACCTCTTAGACGAACGATCCAGTCTCAGACCGTGTTTTTTTTAGAAGGGAAAAGTCCCTTTACCTGGGACACAGAAGAAAAGAAGCAAATACTTGAAACTACACCTGACGAAACAGTTATTCTCCTTCCTCTTTTGCGAGATGAAGCCATGGCAGGATGTGTCTGTTGTGTTTTTGTGCGGGAAAAGGGAAATGACCATGAAGAACATATATCTGAAGGCCTTCTTGGCATCTATTCACTTTTGTTAGGTTCTGCTCTCTCGCGCTACGAAACAGAACTGGCCCTGGAGAAAAATTTACTTTTGTTATCAAAGACATTCAAGGAAACTTTTCATCTCATGAGCCGTCTCCTTGAGATAAAAGATCCTTACACTGCGGGACATCAGCAGAAAGTAGCATACCTCGCCAAAGCAATTGCCGAAAGGATGGAGCTTCCCCATAACAGGGTAGAAGCCGTATTTTATGCGGCTCTCGTGCATGATATCGGAAAAATCCCTGTCCCCTCATCTATTCTTAGCAAGCCCGGACGTCTCAGCGAAGCTGAGTTTGCCATTATTAAGAACCACGCCCGTTTTGGCGCGGAAATATTATCTGCAATAAATTTCCCATGGCCTATCGCAGATATTGTTCTTCAGCATCATGAGCATGTTGACGGTACAGGGTATCCCCATGGCCTGAAGGGTGACGAGATCTCCCTTGAAGCAAAGATTGTTTGTGTTTCTGATGTGGTGGAGGCCATGTCCTCTTTTCGGCCCTATCGGCCGGCTCTCGGCATAGAGGAAGCCCTGGAAGAGATACAGAAAAAACGGCAAATATGGTTCGATAGCAGGGTTGTTGACGTATGTCTTCATATTTTTAAGGAAACAGGAGGAGAGTTTTGGAAAGAAATCACAAAGTCATCCCATAATGTATAATGTAATTTGGTAAAAAAGTATGGGGCAGAGCACCTTTAGAGGGAGGTCGTTCCATGGTATTTCAAGTGTTAGCCATCAATCCTGGCTCCACAAGCACTAAGATCGCCTGGTTCTATGATGAAGAAGAACAGTGGAGAGAAACGGTTCGCCATGATCCTGAAGAACTGGCTCGTTTTGAAGCCATTGCCGACCAATTTGAATTTCGCCTTGCTACGATTCAGGCTGCCGCTTCCTCTCACGGTTCATCTTTCTATAGTCTCAGTGCCGTTGTAGGGAGGGGTGGGCTCGTTGAGCCGGTACCTGGCGGAACCTTTATTGTAAATGATGCTTTGCTGGAACGCTTGCACGTTGGAAAACCCTGGGAACATGCTTCTAATCTAGGTGGAATTATTGCGGATGCCATAGCTTCTCCCCGTAATATTCCCGCTTTTATTGTGGATCCTGTTGCTGTTGATGAAATGAATGACGTGGCGCGTATTACCGGCCTTCCGGAATTGCCGAAGATCTCTTTAGGGCACGCTCTCAACATAAAAGCCACTGTCCGCCGGGCAGCGAAAGACCTTGGGCGAGGTTGGGAAACACTGAATGTTGTAGTAGCCCATATCGGCGGAGGCTCCACTGTTTGTGCCCATTGTCAGGGACGGATGATCGACCTCAATAGCGGGAACGATTTTGGCCCCTTTTCTCCGGAACGGGCTGGAGGTTTGCCTGCAGGGGATTTGGTTCGCCTTTGCTTTAGCGGAAAATACAACGAAAAAGATTTGCTTCGAAAGATGGTGGGTAAGGGGGGTCTCATGGGCTATCTTGGAACAAGTGACGTTCGCGAAGTAAAAAGTAGAATTGCTGAAGGGGATAAGGAAGCAAGACTTGCCTATGAAGGAATGGCCTATCATTTCGCGAAAGAAATAGCAGCCCAGGCTGTTGCCATGTCCGGCGATGTAGATGCCATACTTATAACAGGCGGAGTTGCTTTTGATAGTGATTTCATAGCGTTGCTCCAGAGTAGGGTCCAGTGGATTGCCCCAGTGCTTGTATATCCCGGCGAGGACGAGATGAAAGCCCTGGCGGAGGGCGCTCTACGTGTCTTATCTGGCGAAGAGGAACCTAAAGATTATGAACAGTGTATTGCAGGAGGTAGAAAACAATGATGCATGATCTCGACTTTCTGCTCGAAAAATGTCAGGCAGGCAAGCGGATGAACCTTGCAGTGGCTTGCCCTTATGGAGACGATGTTCTTGGAGCGGTTTGTGAGGCTCACAGAAGAGGGCTGGTCAACGGTATTCTTATTGGGGATTCAGAGCAGATAAAGAAAAAAGCACAGGAACATCATTTTGATATTGAAGGCCTCACTTTTGTAGAAGAGAAAGACGACTATTCCGCTACTGAGAAGGCCGTTCAGATGGTTTCTTCACAAGAAGCAGATCTCCTCATGAAGGGACTGGTAAAAACGGCAGTTCTCCTTCGGGCAGTCCTGAACAAGGAATGGGGGCTTCGAACGGGGTCGTTGCTATCTCATTTGTTTCTTTTCGAGATTCCCCTCCTTAATCGGCGGATCATAGGCTTGTCCGATGGAGGTATGAACATGTACCCGGACCTGAACGCAAAAGTTGGCATCATCGAAAACGCGGTAGAATGTTACCATAAAATAGGGGTGGATAATCCTCTTATCGCAGCCTTAGGTGCGGTAGAAGTTGTGAATCCTGACATGCCTGCGACTCTCGACGCGGCAGCTTTAACTCTTATGAACCGCCGGGGCCAGATCAAAGGCTGTACTATCGACGGTCCTTTTGCCCTTGACAATGCAATCAGCGAAGAAGCTGCCCAGATTAAAGGGATCGAATCTCCAGTTGCAGGAAAAGCAGATATGCTGCTTGTTCCTACTATCGAATCTGGAAATCTCATAGGAAAGGTACTGTTATATATGACAGGCGGTCGAGGTGCAGGTGTCATTCTTGGCGCACGGAAGCCCATAGTTCTTACCAGTCGTTTTGATTCAATGGAAACGAAACTGCTCTCTATCGCTCTGGGAGCAGTCGTTGCCAGTAAAGAGTGATTTAATATTAAATAAATCTATTAAGGAGGTTTTTTACTCTCATGGAACAAATTCGTTCTTTGTCTCAACTGCTTGAATATGCGAAAAAAATAGGTGCAGAAAAAGGGCCCAAAAAAGTATCAGTAGCCATGGCTGAAGATGCAGGCTTGCTTTCTGCTATAGAGGAAGCCAGGGTTGCCGGTTTTGCTGAGGCTATCCTTGTGGGGCGTAAGGAAAAAATGGAAGAAGCGGCGAAAGCTGCAGGAGTGGACCTTTCCAATTACGAAGTAGTAGATGAACCCAGAGGTGAAACAGCAATGGCTCTGACCTCTGTCGAAAAAGTATCTTCCGGCCAAGCCCATATTTATATGAAGGGGCAGCTTCACACCAATAACTTTCTTCGAGGCATGCTTAATAAAGAAGTAGGACTTCGCAAAGGCAAGAACACTATTTCCCATTGTTATTTTCACTCTGTGGAAGGATTCGACAGAGTATTTTTTGTGGCTGACGCTGCCTTTAATATGTATCCTGACCTTTCTGCCAAGGCGGATATCCTTCAGAATACAGTGAATTTTGCTCGCGCCTTTGGCGTGCAGGAACCGAAAGCCGCAGTCCTTGCAGCCGTGGAAGTTGTCAATCCAGACATGCCCTGCACCCTGGAAGCTGCAGCCCTTACGGTTATGAACCGCCGTGGCCAGATCAAAAACTGTATCGTTGACGGCCCCTTTGCCCTTGATAACGCAGTGAGTGAAGAGTCTGCCAGAACGAAGGGTATTGTTTCTCCTGTAGCGGGGAACGCCGATGTCCTTCTAGTTCCTGACATTGAAGCAGGAAACATGATGGTTAAGGCCCTCGTTTATTTCTCTAAAAATGAAACAGCAGGCCTCATTCTTGGGGCAGCGGCTCCTGTCATTCTTACAAGCCGAGCCGATACGCCGAGGGCCAAAATGCTTTCCATCGCTGCAGCAGTGGTCCTCTCTTCTTTTGAAGAAAGATAACTTTCGTGATTAAGGGGCTGCATTGCGCGGCCCCTTTTTCATATTTTGATAACGGAAGGGGAAAACTATGAAAATACTAGCGATTAACCCTGGTTCTACGAGTACTAAAGTTGCTCTTTTTGAAGACGAATCACAACTTTGGAGCGATACCCAGCGGTACGATGTGGAAGTTATCAAACAATTTTCCTCCATTCCAGACCAGGAAGAATTTCGTCTTGTTGAAATAAAAAAAGCACTGGCCGCCCACCATACTGACCTTACATCCCTGGATGCTGTTGTAGGGCGTGGGGGGCTGTTAAAACCCATACCTAGCGGAACCTATATTGTCAGTGAGCCCATGTTGGAAGACTTGCGTTCATGCCGGTATGGTTCCCATGCCAGTAATCTTGGAGCCCCCCTGGCCTTTCGGCTGGCCCAGCAGGGAAGCTGTAATAGGTCTTATATTGTTGACCCTGTTATCGTGGATGAAATGATACCTGAAGCCCGTCTTTCGGGCCTGCCTGAAATAAAGCGGAGATCGATTTTTCATGCCCTAAACCAGAAGGCAGTAGCACGACGGGCTGTAGCGGAACTTGGCAAAGAACCTGGCAGTTGTAACCTTGTGGTGGCGCACATGGGGGGAGGCATATCAGTGGGAGCTCATGATTGCGGCCGGGTTGTGGATGTCAACAATGCCCTTGATGGAGAAGGGCCCTTTTCACCGGAACGGGCTGGATCCCTTCCATCCGGCGGGCTGGTGCACCTTGCCTATAGTGGTGAGCATGATCTGAACGGTCTTTTAAAACGGATCGTAGGAGGCGGCGGCCTTGTTGCTCACCTCGGGACCAATGATTTGAGGGAAGTTCAAAGAAGGATCGATGAAGAAGGGGACGAAAAAGCAGCCCTTCTTTTTGAAGCTCTTGCCTATCAGGTGGCAAAAGAAATAGGGGCCTGCTCAGCTGTTTTGAAGGGGCGGGTGGATGCCATCGTTTTGACAGGAGGATTAGCCTATAGTGATAGACTCGTCGGGAAAATACGCCAACGCATCTCTTTTATCGCGCCGGTGCTGGTCTACCCGGGAGAAGACGAAATGAAGGCCCTTGCCGAAGGAGCACTCCGGGTTCTTCAGGGAGAAGAAAAAGGCAGAGAGTACAGGTGAGACCTCATCAACGCTCACAAAATGGATTTTTAGGGGCTGTTTTCAACAGCCCCTTTTTTATTGTTTACAAAAAAATGAAACTGTGATACCATCATTTTGGTTTCGCACAATAGATTATAAATCCATGGAGTGGAACAAATGACACAAAATCAGAGTCAAATACGAGTTATTGATCGGGCTTTTTCCATTCTGTTCTTTATGGCCCGCCATAAAGAACCTATAGGTGTTACTGATGTAGCACGAAATGTAAATCTCCCCAAGGCAACGGCATATCGTATTCTTGATAGCCTTATAACGCAACGGATGGTGACAGAGCGGGAGGGTCTATACGAAATGGGCCCTGCCACGTTGTTTTTGGCCGATGCCTATCGCTCTCAAGTGGCTTTCTCTGAAATCGCAAGGCCCTTTCTTGAGAGGCTTAACAGAGAAACAAAAGAAACGGTTCATCTTTTCGTTTTTGAACATGGGGAGTTCTTTTACCTCGATAAACTTGAAAGCCCGTATCAGGTGCGAATGCATTCCCGTGTGGGTGTCAAGGGGTCTTTGCTCCATCTCTCCGCGGGGAGAGCCCTTCTTTCCGCCCTTCCCCAGCAAGAGGTCAGTCGTATATTAGGGGATGAGGCGACGCCCGATGTATTTAACGAACTGGAGGAGATTCGCAAAAGAGGATTCGCTATTGATGATGAGCAAAATGAAAAAGGCCTTCGTTGTGTGGGGGCTGTTATATTAGATAGCTATTCCCGACCTGTGGGAGGACTGAGTGTTTCTGCGCCCGTATATCGTTTCAGCTATGAAATGATCGCTAAATATGGCGAGACGGTTTATCAAACTGCCCAGGACATTGGCGCCGCATTACTTCACTATGAACGTGAAAGAAAAATTAAAAAATAGAGCCTTATCGGCGAAGGAGGAATATGAAATGATTAAAACCCCCAAACTCGTTATGATTCCAGGACCAACTCCGGTGACCCGCTCGATTCAAGACCAGATGGGTCGAGAGACAGTAGCTTTTGGCGATCCTTTTTTTGTTCAGGACTATAAAGATGTTCTGGCAGATCTGAAAGAGCTTTGGAAGTGCAGCGGAGAGGTTTTTGTCGTTGCCGGTTCAGGAACCCTTGCCATGGAAATGGCTATTGCCAACATAACCAAACGAGGAGATAGCGTTCTCATTTGCTCCAACGGTTATTTTGGCGACCGCTTTATAGATATGTGCCAGAGAAAAGGCCTTGAAGTTGATGTTCTCTCAGCCAAATGGGGCACATCTGTTACCGCGGAAGAAGTTGAGAAAAAACTATCTGAGAAGAAATATGATGTGGTTACTGTAACCCACGTGGAAACGTCCACTGGGGCGGCGGCTCCTATCGACGCCATTGGGAAGGTTGTAAAGGCTCACGGAGCCCTTTATGTAGTAGATGGTGTCGCGGCTTCGGCTGGGGCCGAGGAATATATGGACCCCATGGGGATCGACGTACTCCTTAGCTGTACTCAGAAAGCTTTTGGAGTTGCTCCCGGCCTGGCTATCCTCTGGGCAAGCAAAGAGGCTGTCGAAAAGAGACGTTCTCTCGGAACCATCCCTGAGTCCTATGCGGATTTTGAAAAATGGCTTCCCGTTATGCATGATCCTTCTAAGTATTGGGGAACCCCGGCGATCAACCTTGTATGGGCCCTGAAAGAATCGATCCGAATTATCAAAGAAGAGGGCATCGAAGAACGATATAATCGCCATCTTCGTCAGGCAGCTCTCGTTGATGCCGCTCTTGAAGCCATGGGATTCAGGGTTGCCGCGGAGAAACCTTTCCGCGCTCCCACCCTTTCCGTCTATCTCTATCCAGAAGGCGCCAATGTGAATGATGCCGAATTTAGAACCGTATTGGCCGAAGAAGGGGCCCAGACAGCAGGATGTCTCGCGGATTTTGCAGGAAAAGGCTTCAGAATGGGACATATGGGCAACGTTGACAAGCATATACTTGTTTCGGCAGTGGCAGCGGTGGAACGGGCAGCAATGCGTTGTGGCATAGACATTGAGCCTGGCAAGGGCCTCGGTGTTCTGCAGAAGGGTCTTGCTGAAGAGCACTAAATCACATAAGAAAACAAAATACTTTTTACGGTAAGGGGTTCCCTTTAAAGGGAACCCCTTTTTATATATGGTCATATTGACAATTGTGAAAGGAGTAGCTATGATAGCGCTATTGTTTCATTTACAGAGATAGCGTCTTACTATGCAAGACGCATTGCTCTATATTTTGAAAAAAGGAGACAAGACCATGGAAAAAGATCGATACCTGAATCAATCAATTATCCGGGCCCTCCGTATTCTTGAGCTTTTCGCACAGCGGGAAGAACCGCTTGGTGTCACTGAAATAAGCCGTTTGGTAGGACTCCATAAAAGTACAGTTCATCGCCTTGTCATTACCCTTGAAACTTCAGGGTGGCTACTTCGTATGCCGGAAACAGATAAATATCGTATTGGCTTGAAGCTTATAGCCGTTGGCAAAAAGGCTGTGTCCGATGCGAACTCCATAACAGCCATTCATCCCATCCTTGAAAAATTGACGCAAATTACGGGGGAAACATCAATTTTAACAATGGTTATGGGAAATCAGGCCATTTGTGTCGATAAGGTTGAAACATCTCAACGTCTTATGATCTCATCTCAGGTAGGCCAGAGTTCTCCACTTCACGCAGGGGCTACCGGATTCGCTGTTCTTATTGGCATGCCTGAAGAAGAGGCCTTTAGAACTCTTTCCCACGATCTGCCTCTTCCTGTCTATACAGACAAGACCCCAACGTGCATGGAGGAATTGAGAGAACGTTATAAAGAACGAAGAGAGAATGGGTACGTTATCGCTTCCGGCGAGGTTGACCCAGGGACTACGGGTATTGCGGTTCCTCTTTATTTCCCCTACGAGCGATGTTACGGAAGCCTTGGCGTTGTTTTGCCTGACTATCGTGCGGACGAAGAAAAGATTCAAAGAGTTCTTGCTGCTGTTCAGCAAGGAGCCTGCGAGGCTCGAAAACGCCTTGATTGGGGATTTGAAGGGCCATGCAAAAATATGTAGATTGTGTTATCCGAAATGGAAACATTTTTTATAACCACACCCTTTTTCACGGGAGCATAGGGGTGGATGAGGGTCGGATCGTCTATATAGGAAAAGATAATTTAATTGTCGGTAAGAAAGAAATGGATGCGGACGGAGATCTTGTCCTTCCGGGAGGAATCGATACCCATGTACACATTCGAGAGCCTGAAATGTGTCAAAGAGGAACCTTCCAATCTGAAACAGCAGCAGCTGCTGCTGGAGGCATTACCACAATCTTTGAAATGCCCATTTCCGCCCCTCCCCAGTATTGTCCGGAAATACTTCAGAAGCGAATAGATACAGCCTCCGCTCAATCCTATATAGATTTTGCTTTTTACGGTGCCGCCGGCCGGGAAACCCAATATTTCAAGGCTCTTGCGGAGGCCGGTATTATCGGTTTCAAAACATTCCTCTTCTCTCCCTTGCCAGGACGGGATCAGGAGTTCAGAGGAACATGCATGGATGATGATGGTGCTTTGTGGCAAGGAATGAGGGCTGTTGCTGAAACAGGTCTTACCCTTGCCGTTCATGCTGAAAATGATGCTATTATCCAGCGATGTACAGCTGCACTTCGTAACGGGGGAAGAAAAGATTTTGCCGCTCATGGCCTATCCCGTCCGCCCCATGCGGAAGTTCAGGCAGTCGAAAAAATCATCCGCTATGCTTCCTTGCTCAATATTCCAGTGAGCTTCTGCCACGTTTCGTGTCCCGAGAGCCTTTTGATGATCAAGAAGGCCAAGGCAAAAGGGCAGCGCATCTTTGCTGAAACATGCCCCCAGTATCTGTTTCTTAATGAAGAGAGTGCCCTTGGTTACGGTCCTTACGCAAAATTCAATCCGCCTATTCGCTCTCGATGTCATCAAGAAGAAATGTGGCCATTTTTACTTGATGGGACAGTGGATTACGTGGGAAGCGATCATGGGGCCTTTCTTTTTGAAGAAAAAGAAAGGGGATGGGATGACATTTTTAACGCACCAGCAGGTTCTGTCGGGTTTGAGGTGCGCCTTCCCCTTCTTATGACAGCGGTGAAAGAGAAAAAAATCTCTTTGGCTAAAGCTGTTGATCTCCTATCACGTCAGGCTGCACAAGTTTTTGATCTTCATCCGCAAAAAGGTTCCCTCTTGCCCGGAGCCGATGCAGACTTAATTATCGTTGATGTAAAAACACCTTTTATAGTGAAGTCATCAGATTTTCTCACCAATGGCCGAGAGATCGCAAGGCTTTATGAAGGACAGGCCCTATATGGAAAGGTTCTTCACACCATGGTCAGGGGGCGTTTTGTCTATAGCCGTGGATATCTTTGCGAGTCAGGCGCTGGGTGGGGGAAATACATAAACACATCTTTATTACAAAGGAGGGGAAGTTGTTTCTCATGGTAAAAGTTGATCTTGTCGTTCGTAACGCCCAAGTATTTACAGGAGGGGAGCTCTTCACTGGCGGCATTGCCGTTAAGAATGGCACTATCGTTGCGATTTGCCGAAACGAGCTTCTTCCTGACGCAGAAACAGTTATCGATGCAGAAAACAATCCTGTACTTCCAGGGGTCGTCGACCCCCATGTCCATGTAAGGGATCCCGGACATACTGAAAGAGGGAACTTCGAAACAGAAACCAGGGCTGCCGCTCACGGCGGCGTAACTACGTTCCTGGAACATCCTATTTCATGTCCTCCTCCCTACTCTCCTGAGATCCTCGAGGCGAGGGTCAAGTCTGCTGAGCCTCAGTGCTTGGTTGACTACGCCTTTTTTGGAGCGGCAGGAGCCGATTTTCCTCAGGAGGTTGGCAGGGTAGCGGAAGCAGGCATTGTCGCCTTTAAGACTTTTCTTCATGAAGCTCCAGAAGGGAGAGAGGAAGAGTTTAGAGGGCTGACCATGGCCAACGATGGCGCCATTCTCGACGGCTTCAAGGCAGTGGCGAAAACAGGGCTGATCTGTACTGTTCATGCCGAGAACAATGACATTATTCAGCGCCTGATTCAGCAGTTTCGCAAGGAAGGGAAAGTCGGATTTCCCTACCATGCTCTTTCCCGTCCGCCAATAGCCGAAATTGAGACAGTGGAAAAACTGCTTCGTTTCGCCCGGGAAACAGGAGTTCGAATTAGTTTCGCCCACATCTCCACTCCTGAAGCAATGGAACTGGTAAAACAGGCAAAATACGAGGGACAGGAAGTCTACCTCGAAACGTGCCCCCATTATCTCTTCCTCTCAGATGAGAAGTTACTAGAAATTGGGCCTTTTGCCAAGGGGAATCCGCCTCTTCGCGGCAAAGAATCTATGAAAAAGCTCTGGGATTACATTAACGACGGAACAGTAGACTTTATTGGCAGTGACCATAGCCCCTTCCTTCTTTCAGAAAAAGAGAAGGGCCTTACAGATATTTTCACTGCCGCCGCAGGTTCTCCGTGCATTGAGCTTACATTGCCTCTCATGTTGACGGCGGTGCGGGATGGCAGGCTTACCCTTCCCAGGGCAGTGGAGCTTTTGAGTGAAAATGCGGCTCGGATTTTTGGCCTTTTTCCGAAAAAAGGAGTTCTTCGGCCGGGGGCAGATGCCGATTTTGTTGTAGTTGACATGAAAACGCCTTTTGAAGTTTCAAATGAGAATCTATTGACCCATGCCAAGGCCATAGGGGTTCAATATAATGGTACGAAACTTGTGGGGCGTCCTCTTCATACAGCTGTTCGGGGACGTATGGTTATGAAAGATGGCGTTGTCGACCCAGAAGCTAAGGGGTGGGGACAGCGTCTCTATCCTCAGAAATAAGGAGGAAACTATCTCTCATGCGAATACTCATTATCAATCCCAATAGCAGTTTAGAAATGACGGAAGCCATTCATAAAAGTGCTTGTGGCTTTGCGAAAGGGGATTTCGAGGTCGTAACTCTTCACATACCCGAGTCCTCCCCATTTGTTGCAACCTATGAAGACCACGCCAGGGCCGCTTCCGGAATGATGAAGATCATTCGGGATAATAACGATGATTTCGATGCTTTTGTCATCGCCTGTCATGGAGATCCGAACCTTGACTTAATGAAAGAGATCTGTGACAAGCCGGTTGTTGGTATCGCAGAGGCATCCATGAAAATGGCCACTATGCTGGGAGACCGTTTTTCTGTCATTTCCCCCGTGGAACGCAATATTCCGAACAAGAGAGTTCTTATAGAAAAGTATCATCTTGAAGGGTACCTTGCTTCTATAAGAGCACCTCAAAAGGAAGATGAGGGGAAAAACGAGGAGCAGCGTCTTATGGGAGCGGCACGGAAGGCCATTGATGAAGATATGGCGGAAGTGATCGTGTTGGGCTGTGCCGGTTTTGCCGGACTTGACAAAAGTATGGAAAAAGAACTTGGTGTTCCAGTGCTTGATGGAGTGGTCTGTGCTCTGATTGTAGCATCAGGTATGGTTCGTTACGGTGTTTCCACAAGCAAAAAACGCCGCTATAATCCGGTGTTTTAATTTTTAGAGAAAATGGAGGGTTTATCATGAAACGGCAGATGTGCAAACTCATTACAGGTCTTCTTTTGGCGCTCTTTGTTGCAGGATCTCACATGGCAGTCGCGGAAGCTAAAACTCTCAGTTTGGGCCATACAGGGCAAGAGGTTAATATCTTCAGCCAGGCATCAGTTAAATTTGCCGAGTACGTTAATGAATACTCCGATGGCAAAATCGAAGTCAAGGTTATGGGAGCCGGGGCTCTGGGAGATAACAGGGAAGGTATTGAACAGCTTCAGCTTGGTGTTACCGATTTTTGGGTAATTTCGACAGGATTGTTGGCGCCTTTTACAAATGCTGTCGCTCTCTACGATCTCCCTTATCTTTTTAAGAGCGCTGAAGCAGGCATTGCTTTCTTTAACAGCGATATCGCTATGGAAATCATTCAGCCCCTTGAAAACAAAGGCATTAAAGGCCTTGGATATATGACCCAGGGATGGCGTCATATCCATAGCAACAAACCTGTTCGGAGCCCTGAGGATTTGGCCGGCATGAAGATACGGACCATGTCCACTCCTATTCACATCGAGCTTTTCAAAGCCCTTGGAGCGAACGCAATTCCTATGGCATTTTCCGAAGTCTTTACATCTCTGCAGCAGGGAATTATTGATGGTGGAGAAAACCCCTTTGAAAATATCAAAGCCCAGGGTTTTGATAAAGTTCAGAAATGCATAACCATGGATGGACACGTTCTTGACCCTATGGTTCTTGTCATTTCCCTGAATACGTGGAATTCCCTGTCTGACAGGGAAAAAGAGGTCATCCAAAATGCGGCCACAGAGGCCTGTAAATGGGACCAGGAACATGTTCTGGCCGCTAACCGCGCAATTATGGAAGAGTTTAAGGCAGCCGGTTCTCCTGAAATTATTGAACTGACAGCAGAAGAGCGTCGGGCCTTCCGCGAAGCTTCACAGCCTATATATGACGCATACCTGCCTGAAATAGGCGAAGACCTTTACAAAAAAGTAGTGGATTTCCAAAAAGATTTTGAAGAGGTTCCGCCACAAAATTAATGGAACTGCAGAGTAAGAAAAGGGTGGGAGGGGCCATGATATCCTCCCGCCCCATGGAAAAGGTTCTCGAGGGGGTAAGGCTGTGAAAGCGCTGAAATTAATTGACAAATATCTGGAAGAAGTCATTACCATTCTTCTTTTTTCCATCATTATCGTTGTGGGGATAGAACAGGTAATAACCCGGTATCTCTTTAGCTTTGTACATTCATGGTCTGAGGAATTGATGAGAGTTTGTTTTGTGCTGCTTTCTCTCGTGGGTTTTTCGCTGTGCGAAAAGAAATTGCAGCATGTGAGGGTTGAAGTTATCAAGCTCATTCTCCCTCCCCGCTTGCTGGTAGCGGCGAATGTTTTTTCCTCAGCGGTTTTTCTTATATTTTGTCTTTTGGTTACCCATTATTCTGTGAAAATTACTGCTATGCAGTTTAAAAGTTCCCAGATTACTGCGGCCATGGGTCTGCCTACGTGGACGTACTTTGTTTTTGGTCCATTCTTTTTCGGTCTGATGGCATTTCGTATTATTCAAAAAGAAATTCTGCCGCTCTTCAGGCCCCAAAAAGAATCCCGGATGATGTAAGGAGGGGCCATAATGCTTCTTTTCTATGTGTTCGGCACAATGTTTCTACTGTTGTTCCTTGGCGTACCTGTAGCTGTTGCTATAGGAGGAAGCTGTCTCGTCTTCACTCCGTGGCTCGTTGGCGGTATAGACAGAGTCATGCTTTTGGTAGGGCAGCGGATGATAACAACGGCAGATTCTTTCACTCTTCTTGCCCTTCCTTTCTTTATTCTTGCGGGGACCCTCATGTCCAATGGAGGCATATCACGAAAATTAACTGATCTTGCAGAAGCCATTTCGGGGGACTACCCGGGCGGCCTTGCGATCTCAGCAGTGGTCGCCTGCATGTTCTTTGCGGCCGTTTCGGGTTCAGGGCCGGCAACTGTGGCGGCTATCGGAGCTATTATGATTCCGGCAATGAACGACCGCGGATATGATAAAGGGTTTTCCGGCGGCCTTCTTGCCGCAGCTGGCGGCATAGGCGTTCTTATCCCCCCAAGCATACCCATGATTGTTTATGGAGTAGTAAGCGGAGTATCGGTTACGGACATGTTCATCGCGGGAGTCTTTCCTGGCATTCTGGTAGGCATTGTGCTTATCATCGTGGCCGTGACCATTTCAAAAAAACGCAACTATGTCGGGGAGCCGCGTGATGGAGGTTTTGGATGGGTCATGGGCAAAATATGGGATGCAAAATATGCCCTTCTCATGCCAATCATTATTCTTGGCGGCATTTATTCCGGTGTGTTTACTCCCACCGAAGCAGGGGTAGTGGCCGTTGTCTATGCTATAATTCTCGGAGGCGTTACTGGTGGACTTTCCCTTAAAGGTCTTTGCAATGCAATGATCGAAGCGGCGGTTATCACAGCTTCGTGCATTATTCTTATGGGTGCTGCCGGTGCCTTCTCAAAATTCCTTTATATGAAAGATCTGCCAGGTATGATTGCCAATATGATCTTTTCAGTTACCACCAATAAGTTTATTATCATGATTCTTTTTAACATCCTTTTCTTGCTGGGAGGCATGTTTATTGATACTCTTTCAAATATTCTTATTTTTGTCCCTCTTTTGCTTCCCATTGTCAATCAGATTGGTATCGATCCCATCCATTTTGGGATTTTCGTAACGGCGAACCTGGCTTTAGGAATGGTGACACCTCCCATGGGTGTAGACCTCTTTGTTGCCGCAAACATTGTGAAAACACCTTTCGAAAACATCTTGAAGGGAGCCATGCCTTTCATTATTGCGAATTTCGTAGCGGTGTTGATCATTACCTATGTTCCGGCTATTTCTCTTTGGCCTCTCTGGATATTTAAATAACTAAAATCTTATAAGGAGGAAAGCGATATTATGTCAGACATTCGAGGAATTTTTGCCCCAGTGGGAACCACCTTTGATGGCGATGGGAACCTTGATCTTCAGAAATATGAAGAGAACGCCCGGAAATTTAGCCAAACTGGCCTCGCCGGACTGGTTATTCTCGGGAGCAATGGCGAGTTTGTCATGTTAAATATGAAAGAAAAGGTGACGTTGGTCGAAACTGCGAGGAAAGCGGTTTCTTCCTCAATGAAAATTATTGCTGGAACGGGATGCGAGTCTCTCCGCGATACCATAGAACTGACGAAACGGTGCGCCGGGGCCGGTGCGGATGCCGCTCTTGTCATCACGCCGAATTTCTTTAAAAGAGACATGAACCCACAGACTCTTGAAAAGTTCTTCGTTGCTGTGGCTGATGCCTCCCCCATGCCCATTATGCTTTACAACATGCCCGGAAACGCAGGGGTAAATATTCCTTCTTCCCTGTCAATCGCCCTTTCCGATCACCCGAATATTGTGGGGATTAAAGACAGTTCCGGAAATATCGTGCAGATATCAGAAGTTATCGCAAAGACAAGAAATAAGAACTTCTCTGTTTTTGCCGGGTCGGGAAGCTTTCTTCTTCCTACTCTAATGCTTGGCGGTGTTGGGGGAACCCTCGCGGTGGCTAACGTTGTTCCGGAATATTGCGTTGCCATTTACAATGCCTGGAACAAAGGGGAGATTGATAAGGCCCGGGAACTTCAGCTTGGGCTCCTTGAGCTCAATGCTGCTGTCACGGCCCGTTTTGGCATCGGAGGCATGAAGTCCGCTATGGAAATGGCCGGATACTGGGGAGGAAATCCACGTTTGCCAATTCTTCCCGCCACAGAAGAAGTGAAAAATGAAATTCGGAGGATATATGACGAAGCATTAGCCCTTTTCTCCCGTGTCGAAGGGGGAGAGTGTGGTTGCTAACCGTCCAGGAAGGGCGCTTCTTAAAAGAATTTGAAAAACTTGGTGAAATAGGATGGGTTCCTGGAAAAGGTATGGATCGACCAGCCTATTCTGCCTCATATAATGAAGCGAGGGAGTACCTCCACACCCTTATGAACGATGCGGGGATGGAGACCAGAATTGATGGGGTAGGCAATCTCTTTGGCCGATACGATGGAAAAGAGAAAGGCGCGAAGAGCTTTCTCGTCGGATCTCATCTCGATGCTGTTCCTGGCGGGGGGAAATACGATGGTGCCTTGGGAATCTTGGCCGGAATAGAAGTTTCGCGGAGGATTCGAGAAGAGCGCGGGCCTCTTCGTCATCCCCTCGAAGTCGTGGCATTTACGGCCGAAGAGGGCGGCCCCCTTGGCGGAACTTTTGGAAGCAGGGCCTTTACAGGGCTCGTGTCCAGGGATGTACCCAATGATATTTTATCTTCTTTCGGTTTATCTCACGAGGTGATAGAAAAGAGCTGGGGTAAAAAAGAAGATTATCTGGCCTATCTGGAGCTCCATATAGAACAGGGACCAATCCTTTGGCGGCGAAACATTGCCATTGGAATTCCCACAGGTATCGTGGGTATTACTCGCTATAAGATCGATATTTGCGGCCAGGCCAATCATGCAGGAACCACACCAATGGAAGAAAGGCGTGACGCCATGAGATCTGCCTCTCTTCTTTTGGCAAGATGGTTTACGTGGGTAGAGCAACGGCTGCGGGAAAAGAATGATTTTGTCTGTAACGTGGGAGTCTTCTCTCTATTTCCCGGCGGGGCGCCCATTGTCCCGGAAAAAGCGTCTTTCATACTAGAACTCCGTTCCTTGCGGGATGAAGTTGTAGATAAGGTAGCCAAAACCTTCAGATCTTTTCTTGAGGAAATGCCTTCTTGCCGGGGATCCATGGAGCTTATGGTAGAGAAACCAGCTGTAGAACTTGACAGGAACCTTATTTCAGCCATAGAGATAGCTGCTCAGAAGCGCGGGTTTTCTCATCAGCTGATACCCAGTGGGGCATCTCATGATGCCAGTCCCATGGCTCATTTTGTGCCCACAGGCATGATCTTCGTTCCAAGCATTGAAGGGGTCAGTCACTCTAAAGAGGAAGCCACTGCTCCAAAAGATATAATTTGCGGAGCAAACACCCTTCTTGAAACTCTTTTGGAGCTTGATGACAAAGACTGATATAATCCAGTCCTCACCGTTGAAGAGGCTTGAAACTACTTGTTTCGGGCCTCTTCAACAAGAGTAATGCCTGCGCTTGATCCAAAGATGGCGGCTCCTGCGTCGAGAAAGGCCTGGATGTGCTCCAGACTTCGAACGCCGCCAGAAACTTTAATTCCCTTTTGACCATGAAGGGCTTTCGCTGCTGTTCGCACTTCCTCTATAGACGTATCTTTTCCTGAAAAACCGGTTCCAGTCTTTATGAAATGGATATTCTCATGATTTAAAGCTATTTTGCATACATGGGTGATTTCTCCATGGGTAAGAAGAGGTGTCTCAATAATAAGTTTAAGCGTTTTTCCCTCCGCAGCCTTGCAAAGCTCTTGCATTTCTTTATCAATTGCGTGCCAGTCTCCAGACTTTATGTAGTTGATGTTGATAACAGCATCAATGTCGGAAAGGGCGGGGCCGAAGCTTTTATATGTTTCAATCTCATGACACTTTAGGGCTGTGGAGATGTACCCCAGGGGAAAGCCCACTACAGCGGAAAAGCGGCATGAGATATTTTCCGAACAAGAATAGCGAAGAGATTCTTCAAGGGCGAATGGCGGAATGACAAGTGTCCTGAAATTGTAAGGCAGGCTCTTTTTAACAAAAGCCAGAATCTCATTAAAAGACGCTGTTTGTTTTAACAATGTGTTATCAATAAGGCTTGCAACAGAACAGTAATCCATTATGATCCCTCCTGACCCTTTTCGTCCCATCCACTATATCATTTTTAGCAAATATTATTCTTTTGACGGGGTCTTCCTGTCCATGTAGAATAAAAAAGCGCCTTTAAGGAAAGGGTAGCCGAGAGGAGGACCTCATGGTTCAAATAGAAAATGGAAATATAGCAGCGGTGCACTATAAGGGCACCTTAGATGATGGCACAGTGTTCGACACATCCGAAGGGCGGGATCCTTTGAAGTTCACTGTGGGGTCTGGCCAGGTGGTGGAGGGGTTTGACAAGGCAGTGTTGGGAATGTCCGCAGGAGAAACGAAGACGGTTACCATCCCGGCAGCCAAGGCCTATGGCGAGTATGACCCCAATTTAACAGCGGAAGTTCCTCCGGAACACATACCAGAAGATTTGAATCCCAAAGCAGGAGAAGTACTGCAGGTCCAGACGCCAGACGGCCATGTGTTCAACGCCCTAGTGGTAGACGTAACAGAGAAAGGAATGGTTCTCGATGCCAACCACCCCCTGGCGGGGAAGGCGCTGACCTTTGAAATAACAGTTGTTGATATTGAAATGTAAAAAATAAAGCCCCCGGTGAAAACGTCGTTCCCTTGGGGTTTTTTCTTTACAAGAAGACCCTACAGCCAGAGGTGAATATTTCCGGGGCTTGAGTCAAAACATTTTCCATTGTAAAGTAAAGACATAAGGTAAAAAGAGGAATATGACTTCCTCAAATCCAGCCACAAGGAGTGATGTGCATATGCTGACGGAGAACATCGTTACGGTGGCCGGGACTCTGCATCACGTCCAGGGGAACAGGGTTCTTCAAAGTAGGTTGGGTGAGTATGTGACCTTCTCGGTAAAACAGGAGACCCCTTGGGAGGATGGGAGCACCCGGCGCGATTTTCTGCTTATGCGGGCGTATGATCCTGAACTGCGATTGTGGATATTGGGCCGGAAGGAGGGCACGCCTGTAAGGGTGGAAGGTGATGTTCGTTCGTCACTTGGCAGCGGTGAAATGTATGTCCTTGTTCGGAAAATAGAAGAAGCATAAGGGAGGGGAACGGTGCCTCCCTTTTTTCGTGGCTTGTCTCCTATTGGCGAAAAAGTTCTGTTCGTGGTATATGTGTTCTCCATACGAAGCCAGTAAAGGGGTTGGAAAAGGCAAAATGATTGAAAATACTGTTAAGATTTCGGGAAGACTACATTTTATTGAGGGTGTACAAGAACAAATCAGCCGTATGGGAAAGTATGTAGCTTTTTCGGTGAGGCAGGACACGCCATGGGAAGACGGGAGCATTCGCCACGATTTTCTTCTAATGCGGGCCTTCGATTCCGATATTAAGGAATGGTTGCGAGACAAAGAAGAAGGAACGCCAGTTCGCATCGAGGGAAAGATACGCTCTTCTGCCGGAAGTGGCGAGATGTATGTTCAAGTGGAGAAGATCGAAAAAATAACAATTTGCTAGGTGCATGCAAAAGAAAACCGAGGGAAGGACCTTCCCTCGGTTTGAGTATGCGGCGTGGTGAGAAAGAAACACAGATCTATCGTATTATTTTTACGAGGGCCTGGAGGGCCTTTTCATAGTCTGGCTCGTGGGTCGCTTCGGGAACTATTTCAATATACCGAATCACGTCATCTTTATCCGCAATGAAAACGGCCCGGGCAAGAAGACGAAGTTCTTTGATTAAAACCCCCCAGTTCATGCCAAAGGATGCATCTCTGTGGTCAGAAAGGGCTACGGCCCTCTCAATTCCCTTCGTCGAGCAAAACCGTTTTATGGCAAAGGGAAGGTCCATGGAGATGTTTAAAACGGCTACATCATCAGGCTGGTTGGCCGCATCTTCATTGAACCAGTGGATCTGCAGGTCGCAAACAGGGGTGTCAAGTGATGGTGTTACAGAAATTACTTTGATTCGCCCCTCAAAGTCTTTTAGTGTCTTAGTAGCCAAGGTTTGGTCCAAGACGGCAAAATCCGGAGCCTTATCGCCTACAGAAAGGCTTTCCCCAATCAGAGTGAGAGGTTTCCCCTTCATAGTAACAATTCCCGTTCTCTCCATATGATCACCTCCAAATAGTTTATGCTGGTATAGGAATCTTATCATATAAAAATTACTGTACTAAGATAAAGTAGTGGCATAAAAAATAAAAAAGTGTAAAATAAAAACCAGGTGAAATAAAAATAACCAAAAAATAACTTAATATACTTTAAATACATGGCGACATGACGCAATATTCAAAGCGGAGGATGGGAAATGATCGTAGCACAACGTATCCCGGTATGGGATATTCCTTGCTGTTCTGGTGTAATAGTTGAAGATGTACTTTCCCCCAGGGGAGCTTTATTAGTTCCTAAAGGGAAGAATCTTTCAAAAATGGGCGATTCCCGTTTTTCCTTTGCTGCGACTCTTGAGTATCAAGGCATTTCTTATGTGACCGTAAAAGAAAGCGTGGATTTTGCCCTTGGAGAAGTGCTTGAGGTTCTCGAAAGCCTCCGGATTCCTTCAGATCCAACAGATTCAGTGTTAGCCCTTCACACTGTTCGTGAAGTTGAACAGATTTTTACTGCCATTGCCGCCGGCGAATCTTCCAAAATGTATTTTGTTCCTCTTTTGCGGGTAGGAAAGCTCTTAGCTCAGTGTATTATTCGCAATCCACGCATTCTTCTTTCCCTTGGCAACGTGAGGGAACAGGACCATTATACCTTTGTCCATTCTTTTAATGTAGCACTTCTTGGCGGGTTTCTAGCCTACCGCCTTTTCCCTGAAAACAGAGAACTGGTTAAGGCGGTGACAACGGGAGGCCTTCTTCATGATCTTGGCAAGGCCAGATTGCCTCTTTCTATTTTGAACAAACCTGGCCGTTTGTCTGAAAAAGAGTTCAAGGAAGTAAAAAAACATCCGGTCTATGGTGCCCAAATAGCCCGGCAGCTTGACATAAAGAACGAGAATATTCTTGCTGTTATCGAGTCTCATCATGAGAGAATGGATGGTACAGGGTATCCTTACGGGCTGAAGGCCGAAGAAATACCCCTTGCCGCCAGAATTGCGGCTGTCGCCGATGTATTCGACGCCCTTACCACAGTTCGTGTTTATAAAGGGTCAGTTCCTTTGCACAAGGCCGTTTCAATTATTCTTGAAGAAGCAGAGTCTCAGTTTGATAAAACTATTGTAGCGGCCTTTCTTGACGCTGTTGGCATGTACCCGCCGGGAACCATGGTTCAGCTGTCAGATAATCGAGTTGGAATGGTGCTGACTTCCGGAGAGAAGAACGCCGCAAAACCGAGAGTGCTTCTTAAAACAGACGAAGAGGGAAACAAATATGAGGAACATGCTATCGTTGACCTTTCTGAAAACCCTCATATATTTATTCATATCGCTCTTGATCACATAGGAAAACGCAAGGATTCCCTACCCATTCAAGGTTTTGATAAACCCTTTGATCTCTCTAAATAATTTAAGATAAGGCAACCGGAAATACTTGCTTTTGTTGGCGTGGAAGGCAGCGTTTCGGGAGTATACCAGCCAGCATCCTCTATTTCCTTGCCATCAATATGAATGACGCCAGATTTCCATTGAGCGGTAAATCCCATCATGAGGGAGTGGGGGAAGGCCCAGGGCTGGCTTCCAAAATATTGAATATGCTCTATCTCCAGACCAACTTCTTCCATAACTTCACGGGCAACGGCTTCTTCAAGCTTCTCTCCGGGTTCAACAAAACCAGCTAAAATGCTATAGCGTCTGGGAGGAAAGTGGGGGCTTCGGGCGAGGAGGAGCTTCCCCTCTTTTTCCACTGCTACCGCAATAACTGGTGATATCCTCGGGTAGATTAGAAAATTGCAGGCCGGACATTCCATGGCACGGTCCACCTTATGTTTCTGCAAGGGGGCGCCGCAACAACTGCAGAAGCGGGTTGTCCGATGCCAGTACATTATTTGAAAAGCCTGCCCTGCCACGGCAAAAAGCTCTTCTCCTATTCCTTCATAAAGCCCCCTCAAGGGAACAAAATCCATGGATTGAGGGGCCTGTATGCCCTCTGGAACTTCTGCCCAATGGTGTCCATTCCCTTTTGGGATGCCAACATCTCCCTGACGAATGAAGGGAAGGGTGAAATCGCAGCCTTCAGAAAAGGTCGGTATAGAGAAGAAAGAGTTCTTTTTTACAAGAACCCTATCCTTCTGAAATATAAATAGGAACGACTTGTTTTCATCATTCATTGTTGCTGCTCTTCCTTTCTTGAAATGTCTTCTTTTATTTTATGCCCCACCGAGCCGCGTTTTCCCACGTAGGTATGCGCCAGACTTTACAGTGAAGTTCCCGCAGCTGTTCAGGGTCATTCAATAATTCCATTTTCTCTTTGGATGTGAGTTCCTCTGGTCCTTTCTCCAGCGCCTTTGCCTGGAGGTCTTCCCGTCGTTTGCGGATAGAAGGGGCTGCTATGCGATGGCGAAGAATCAGAGACGTATGGAGGTCAAGAACCTTTGGATCCACTACTGCCCGTACAAATCCCTTTTCCAGCGGAAGGGGAAGAGGAAAGTACGACGATGGCTTTTCCGCATTTTGGTCAATCTTACGGAGCTCCCTTGGTTCATCCGTTTCTTCCGGTGTGATGAGCAAACGGGCCTTCTGAGCCCTTAGCCCCATGGAAACACGGCTGGTCAGGGCCGAAATAGGGATGGATATGGCCATTGGTCCCAGGATAGGCGACATCCACCAGAAGAAAGAGGGATTGAAGATATACAGAATGCTTCCCCAAAGCAAAGCAACAAGAGTTTGATCAATGTGATATTGAAAAGCGTCATTCCAGGTGGTGCCTCGATCGGAACGGGTTTGTGTTCCCCAGCCTGTGGTCCGTCCAGCCAGAGTCATAATAACAAAACGGCTATGGAATGCCATGCGGATAGG
Source organism: Aminobacterium sp. EBM-42 (assembly GCF_001896635.1). NCBI lineage: Bacteria > Thermotogati > Synergistota > Synergistia > Synergistales > Aminobacteriaceae > Aminobacterium > Aminobacterium sp. EBM-42. Next base: position 41,990 of record NZ_MPPC01000011.1, on the reverse strand, counting down.
AGCAAGAAGGGTAGAAGTAAGGGTCTCCAAAATCATACTGGCCCAGAGATGAAAAGTCCCTCCATAGAGGTGGGCTTTTTTCTCGTGAAAAACAATGTAGGCAACGCTGAGAAATTTAGGCAGAAAGAGAACTATAGCAGTGGAACCTAAGAGCGTAATAGCCCACTGGGGATACCAGACCGGCCATTGAGGAAAGAGGGACACCCCAGCTGAAGGGAAATATTTCGGTTCAATGATTACCTCTGCTACAGCCTCAATAGAGCTTAAGATCAAAAAGACAAGCCATAGCAGGGCAGAGCCGTATGACATGACGCCATTTATAAAAAGCGCTCTGTGAACGGGGAAGAAACCATGGGTAAAGATAAGCCTGAGGTGTTGCAAATTCCCCTGACACCAACGGCGGTCGCGTTTAAGTTCATCAAGCAGGGTGGGTGGTGTTTCCTCATAACTTCCTTTTAGGTCATAGGCGAGCCAGACGCCAAATCCTGCCCGGCGCATAAGAGCAGCTTCTACGAAGTCATGGCTCAAGATCTCTCCCCCCAAGGGCCCCTTTCCAGGTAACCGGGGGAGCTGGCAATGTTCCATAAATGGCACGACCCTTATGATAGCATTGTGTCCCCAGTACTGAGCATCGCCAAGAAGCCAGAAATGAAGTCCAGCGGCAAAGACAGGGCCATAGACCCTGTTGGCGAATTGTTGCACTCTAGAGATGAGGGAATGTCGTTTAACAGCAGAAGGCGGTGTTTGAAGTATCCCCACATTAGAATAAAGCTCCATGGCCTGTACCATTCGGACAAGAGTTTCTCCTGTCATGATACTATCGGCGTCGAAGACGATCATGTAGCGGTAGCTTTTTCCCCATCGTCGGCAAAAATCTGCTACATTGCCGCTTTTCCTTTTCACATTGCTCTTGCGGTGGCGGTAAAAAATCGAACCGAAGGCGTTTTCTTCACGGCAGACCTCATGCCATGCAGTTTCCTCATGAATCCAGATGTCCGGGTCTGTAGTATCGCTAAGAATGAAAATGCGGAACATGTGGTCGAGCTTTGTCTTTCTCAGTTCCTGAAGGGTTGTCCGCACTCCTGCCATGACCCGGTTTACATCTTCATTGTAAATGGGAACAAGAATGGCGGTAAGAGCGTCAGGATCTTCGATATGGAGGGGTTTTCCCTTCAGTGTCTGTGAAAATGAAAAGGGGTCTTTCTGGCGGATTAATACAAAGAAACCGAGCATGGCTGTCCAGAATCCAATAGAAATCCAGGCGAAAAGAATGCCAAAGACCGTCACAAGAGCAGCTTCTACAAAAGTAGTTCCTTTATAAGGAAGAATTCCTGCCATGTATCGGGTTGCCATGATGGTGGGGAGAAGAATACAGGCTAAAAGCAAAATCCTTCTCCAGCTGGCGGCTCGAGTCCATTTTAATTCAACAGGCTTTGTGGTCATAATAGATGTGCCTCGTTTTTTAGCGGGATCGCGACGGACCGAAAAGATTCCGGGCCCATCGCAGAATAAATTTGTTTAAAGCCGTGAGCCAGGGAGTGCGATCAAAGTTTTTCGATACCATTGTGCCTCTGGTCATGGGGGGGACTGAAGAAATATGCTCCCCTTTCGCATTTCGCACGCCAAGGTCGATCTTTTGTTTCACGATGCAGCTTTCAAGAGCATCCATAGCTTCCTCTATACTTGATGCCTCTGATTGTTTGAGGGCATCTAACGCTAATTCCAGCCCTTTAAAAGGCGGAAGATCCATGGCGCGTACATAAAGAAGAATGCGGTCTCTTACCACTTGCCAACTTTCCATTCAGTCTCTCACCCTTTCCTACCTAAGGCCTAAAATCATAGGTCCATATTTCAGTGAGGGGCTCAGGTATGTTTTCACCTTTTTTAAGGAAGGCTGTAAGTTTTACTATAGGTTTTCGGTCAGGAACGATACTCTTCAGCTTTTCTACAGGGACAGCTATTTTGAAACTGAGCCTCCATCCTGTTGTCGCAGGGTTTTTCAGAAGTTGCCGTTCTATAAGAAAGGCATCTCCTTCCACGGTGATGTCGCTGGCCAAGCCGGTTTCGGCCGGTATGGCATTAAGCTCTTTGCCTTCGAAGTCAATAATAAAACGATAGACCCCTTCTTCTTTTTCTGTGACGAGGCGGGTATGGGCAGCTCGGGCAGGCTTGTCTTTATCCATGTGGGGAGTAAGCCATTTCATGCTGTAGGCGAAAGAGAGCTTCCCGTTGGGTTCGGGAACCCAATAGGCTACGATATTGTCGTTTATCTCGCTATCAGAAGGTATTTCAACAAGCTCCACATGCCCTTCCCCCCAATCGTTCTGGGGGGTAATCCACAAGCTTGGACGCTTTTCATAACGTGCTTCAAGGTCGAGATAGTGATCAAAGTTCAAGTCTCTTTGCATCAGACCGAAGCCCTTTACGTCAACGTCTTTATACCGGCTTATGAGCAAGCGGGAGGGGTTTGCAAGAGGACGCCAAATCCATTTCCCCCCGTTGGTTTCCATTAAAAGGCCGTCGGAGTCATGCACCTCGGGTCTGAAATCCCCAGGCCGGCCATTTTCGGTTTCTCCGTAGAAGAACATGCTTGTGGAAGGAGCGATACCTATTTTGTTCATATCCTTACGCTTGAAAATGTTGCATGTAACATCCATTTGCGTCTCTTCTCCCGGCGTGATGGTAAATTTATAGGCCCCTGTGCAGCTTGGGCTATCAAGCAGGGCGTAGACGATTAAAGACGAAGAGCGGGATGTTGGTTTCACAAGCCAGAATTCCTTGAACCAGGGAAACTCTTCTCCGGTAGGAGAGGCAGTGTCAATAGCCATTCCCCTGGCAGAGAGGCCGTATTGCTGATTCTTTGCCACAGCCCTGAAGTAGCTGGCGCCAAGAAAAACAGCCACTTCATCATCATAGCCTGGCCTGTTGATAGGAAAATGTATTCTAAAACCAGCGAACCCAAGATTTGGCGGAAGCTTTTTAAGATCTATTTGATTCTGACCGTAATCGAACAGGTCTGTAGAAAAAGGAAACTGTACAGCCTTTCCTTTATCTACGATATTAATTTGGACTGCCCGGTCATAAAACATGCCAAGATGGAAAAATTGAAGGGAAAAAGGAAGTTTCTCCTCTTTCCAAAGGGCCTTTTCAGGGCGGAACCGAATATCGCGCCACTGATCATAGCTTAATTCCATGAGGAGTTTAGGTACGGAGCCCCTGGGATCTTCAAAAGGCCTTAAAGCCAGGCCTTCTGCCTTGTGGTTTACGAAGGCAAGTCCAACCTCTTCCTGAACGGCGCAAAAAAGAGGTATAGGAACGGTAAGAATGTTGATGAGAAGTGTCAGTGATACGAGATATCTCTTTGGGTGAGACAAAAATCTCCTCAGGAACATGTAACGTCACCCCTTGTTCGAACTGTTATGGTGTTCGATCTCCTTCAACCTGCTTAAGATAAAGGGCATTTAATGCCATTTTGTTGATCAGAGAGTAAGTCATTTCTTTTTCTTCCTTCGACATGCCCTCTAGAATTTTGGACATTAAGTCCTCTAAAATTTGCTCAACGAATGGTATCACATTTTTACCCTGAAGAGTAAGAAAAACGAGATTCGCTCTGCCATCAATTTTACTTCGTTTTCTTTGAATATATCCAAGGCGTTCCAGCTTTTTTAGAGATCTTGCTGTAGTTCCCTTGTCAAAACCCAGTTCATTGCTCAGCTCTTCCTGTGTTTGGCCGTCACAGCGGCGCAGCATCAGCAAAAAAGAGTAATTACCACAGCCAAGACCGAGAGGTTGAAATGCCCGATCGAAAAGACATTGCATTTGCCTGTATAAACATGAGATCCACCGGCCGATATGGGGTTGCTGGGTCATTGGTTTTGTTCACTCCTTTCCATTTTAAGAGCTCCTAATTGTCGGGAAACAAGAGTTACCGTAACAAGAAAGGCAAGAGCATCCGCAGTGGGGAAGGCTAGCCATATGCCCTTTAAAAGGAAAAATCGCGGCAGAATAACCACGCAGGGAAGAAAGAAAATAACCTGTCTGGTCAAAGACAAAATAAGGGAAGCCCTGCCCTTTCCGAGGGCCTGAAACATGGACGAACCTGTAATTTGGAATCCCACAAGAAAGTAAGCCGTGATCACAATACGCAAAGAAGCACTTGCTTCTTTGATGAGAAGAAGATCTGTAGTGAAAAGCCTGACAACTTTTTCCGGGAAGAACATCCCGACCATAAAGGCACAAAAGGCAATGCATGATGCGGCTATAATTGCAAGGCGCGCGACATCTCGAGCGCGGTCGTACCGTCCTGCCCCATAGTTGAAGCCAAGTATGGGCTGTAATCCCTGGGAAACTCCCACAATGGGCAGAAAAGAAAAAGAGAGTGCCCGATGCAATATGCCATATACAGCTACTGAAATATCACTGCCGTAATGGATAAGGCTGTTATTGATAAAGACTATGATCATACTCCCTGAGGCCATGCGTACAAATTCCGCTGCCCCTACAGAGAGAATCTCTTTAATGTATTCCAATTGGGGTTGTCCATAGCGAAGGGCAAGTACAAGAAAGCTGTTTCCGGATAACAGAAAATAGTAACCCATCCAGCAGGCCATGGCTATCTGAGAGATCACGGTGGCTATGGCAGCCCCGCGAATGCCCATATTAAGCACAAAGATGAAGATAGGATCTAATATCATGTTCATGACAGCAGATATGATCATACTGATCATGGCAACCCTGGCATTGCCTTCTGACCGGGCCGCGTGGTTCAATGACATGCCAAATCCCACAAAGGGCAGGCCCATCAAAATGACCTGTAAATATTCTTCAGCGTAAGGAAGGATAGTAGGACTCGCGCCAAAAAGACGAAGGAGACGCTGTTGAGCAAGGGAACCCGTAATGAGAATGGTGGTGCTGAATATTAACGAGAGAAAGACCATGTTTCCAAGAGCCCTGTTCGCCTTTTCATATTTTTTGGCCCCAAGGCTGCGGGAAATAATGGAAGCGCCTCCTACCCCAATGGTAACGGCAAGAGATGAGGCCAATAATTGAATGGGAAAAACAATAGTCGTTCCCGCAAGGCCAAGAGGCCCCACACCCCGGCCTATAAAAATAGCATCGACTATATTGTAGGATGCCTGAACCAACATCCCTATAACCGCGGGGACGGAGAGCCGCCAAAGCAGCCGTCCCACCCGTTCTTTTGCAAGTAATTCACGCCGATCCATACTCATCCCTCCATGTTTATAAAACGAGAGATTAGTATAGAAGATATTCGTTGCATATGCAACTATTTTCCGGTGTCGGCCGTATGTTTCTTTCGGTTGACCTTGAACGCGTACATCCTCGAATCTGCTACTTTGACGGTTTCTTCAAGGCTGTCTGCGTCAGAAGGACAATGGGCGATACCATAATCAGCGAAAATAGGTGAATTTGCCCCGGCAAACCTATGCTGCATAATGCGGTTATAGAGACGTTCCATAATCTTTTTTGCCTTTGTTAAGGAAAGATCTGCAAAATAGATGAGAAATTCGTCTCCCCCTGTGCGGGCTACGTAATCTGTCTGCCGTAACCCTTCTCTGAGTATAGCGGCTATTTGCACAAGGGCTCTGTCCCCTCTGGCATGACCATAGGTATCATTGATCTTTTTAAAATTGCCAAGGTCAATGACGGCGATGGAGGCGCTCCCTTGGGTATGCTGAATGCGGGCATCCTCCTCGTGAAGGCGCTTAATCATATACCGGCGGTTCCAAAGTTCTGTCAGTGGATCTATCATGGCATCCCGTTCTGTTTTTTTAACCATGGCGTTAAGGGCCATGTTGACCCTTTCGAGCTCAAGGGTCTTCTCTTTTAAGTGAACATGTATTTTTTGCCGGCGTTCGTATTCAACTATAAAAAGAAAGATCGCAACAGAGAGAATCAGAACGACAATGCCTAAAAGGGTTCTGAAGCGGTTTTTTATGGCCTCTTCACGCCATTCCAGCATAGAAGCAGGGATCATTGAAACAATCTTCCATTCATAATCACGGGCTTCCTGTGTAAGAGCCATGGAGTCAAGGGGGCCTATGGTGACAAAGGTAAAAAGACCATCTGATGATTTGACCTGCCCCTGTTTCTGGGAGTAAATCGTTTTTGCTTCCTCGGGGTAAAGGGTAAAGAAATTCCTGGTTTGGTTCTCTTGAGTCTGTATCTCTTTTTCTATTTCCTGGTTCGAACTTTCCAGCCAGAAACCGTCTTTGTTGAGGAGCATAATATTTCCCATGGCAGAAGAGGAATAAAGGGTATCTAACAGATCACGAGCCAGATAGTTGATGATCAAAACACCGATCTTAGTATTGTTTCCTGCAAAAATAGGAGTTGCTATATGGAGCAGGGGCTTTAAGGAACCTTCCATCTCTTCATAGTTCAGATGAGGATTAAGAGGAGAGAGGTACACCTGGTTTCTTTCCAGTTTGATAGAGTGATTGAAGCAATGTTCCTCTGAACTTTTATCCCTTTTATGCGGAGGCACAATGACAGAGCTTCCATCCCTTTTTTCAATATGGATGAACTCCTGTCCAAACATGTCGATAATGCGGATTTGGTCATAATAGACCTTGTTTTCGATGAAAGAGCGAAAAAAATTTTCAATATATCCTTGCTCATGAGGTGATAATACGCCGTCAACCCATACATAGCTTGCTACGTGGTTTAAAAAGAACAGATCGCTAAGGACGGTATCCATGCGTTGGCGAGCAATTTCAAGGCGTGAGAGGCTGCTTTGGTATTCCAGACTCTCGAGCAGCTCCTGCTCTTGGGCGATTTCCATAGAATAGAAGCGCCCCATGAGCCATATCGTTGCCAGGAGAATAGGCAGTATCCATAGAGAGCGACGCAAGATGTTCCCTCTCATTTCTGTGGAGAGGTTGCTATTTGTATAATTGGGCAAAGGATCACACTCCTGAAAGGAAGAATATTGCTCTTTTAAGAAAATGATAAATTATTAAAAATAATACATGAAATTAAAAGGTATGTGAAGGGGGGGTAATCTTTTTGCGGTTTGAATATATTTTATAAAAAAGGGGATCCCCCTGGTAGATGGAATCCCCTTGTATGTGTTCTTTATAACCTCATGTCGCTGGGGCGGATCTTTTTAACCTTCAGCAGAATAAGACAAAAAAGAGTGCTGAGGAGAGCAGGGAGTAGAAAGTGAAGGATCACGATTCCCACCCATCCGGAGCCTCCCATGGTTGCTATGGTTCCAAATTGTCCGACCAGTCCGCTTGTTCCCATTCCCGCGCCCTCCTTATTGTTTTCCATCTTAAAGACCATAGTGGCTACTGGTCCGAGAATGGCGGAAGCAAGGGTGGGAGGAACCCATATCCATGGATTGCGGATAATGTTGGGAATTTGAATCATGGATGTACCTAGCCCCTGGGAGATAAGTCCTCCCACACCATTATCCTTGTAGCTCTGGGCGGCAAATCCAATCATCTGACAGCAGCAGCCTACAGTGGCAGCTCCGGCGGCAAGGCCGTTGAGCCCCAGGGCTATGGCGAGAGCGGCACTGCTAATGGGAAGGGTAAGAATAATGCCCATGAGTACAGAAACCAGAATTCCCATAGGAAATGGATGGAGGCGCGTTGCCGTGTTGATGAGGGCTCCCAAAAAATTCATTCCCTGAGCAATCCATGGCCCGGTCAAATATCCCGCCAGCCCCCCGGCGAGGATTGTTGCGGCGGGGACAAGAACGATATCCACCTTCGTTTTCCCAGCGATGAGCTTGGTGACTTCTGCTCCCACAAGGCTCCCCACCAAGGCTCCCATGGGTTCTCCTATAGTTAGAATAGCCCCGTTGTCTGTAAAGTTGATAGATCCGGCCCCTATTGCTGCAGCAATTGAGGCAGCAAATACCCCCAATGGCGGTGATTTGACGCTAAGAGCGACGCCCGCCCCTATAGCCGGAGCCATAAGAAGTTGTGCTATTTTACCGAAGTGCTCAAGAATGGGAATAGAAAGAAAAGCGCCTAACTGCTTGAGGATAAGCCCGATAATGAGAGAAGCAAACAAACCCAGTGCCATTCCATTAAAAACATTGATAGCGTAGGAACGAAGATTTTTATTGCTCAACATGGAACAACTCCTTTACAAGTGTCTTGTCACTTGTAAAGGAGTATATAGGTTTTAACTCAATCCATCAAGTACCCTTTTTTCTTTAAAGCCGCGATTATCTTTTGAAACGTTGCATCATTAGGTACTTCCAATGTGTGAAAATGGGCGCCTCTTGTCAGGATTGATAAAGGTTCCGCCTTTGTCTGAATAACCTTTTCAATGAACTCTTCCACGTCCTCATGGTTTCGGAGCATAAGGTTGCCTATTATCTCGCCATATACGGGATGTTCTACCATGACATCAATAACAGTGGCTCCATTATCCACCATAATATCAAGTTCTTCTTTCATCTCTTTGATTCCAGTATGATTGCACATAATTGATCTTAGTGAGGAGGGTTGGTGTGGTGAAAGCATCATATATCCTTGGGGCGTTGCTATAATGTTATGCCCTTCTGCCCGCAACAGGGCTATATCCTGAACAATCACCTGCCGGCTCACATTGAAGGTTTCCGCAAGCTCGTTTCCCTTCACTGCTGATTGACTTGTATTGAGAATGTTAGAAATTCTCTTTCTCCGTTCAGGTCCCTTCACTTTTTATTCCCCCCCTATGGGTCAACTCAGATATTATAGCCTATTGGCAACATTCTTCGCAGAAGGGGCTTTACAAAGAATGCGGAGGGTCTTAATGTGAATACATCAAGGGGGCGATTTAATTGTTCTGTGGATCGGAGCTCGCATCGTGGAGAAAGCGGATTATTCTTATACTCCTTACCTACTTTGCTATTTTTTCTTATTCTCATACTTTTTTCATGCTGCCGCCTTTTTTGAAAAAGGCCGGTCTGGAGCCACAGCGCATTGGCTGGATCATCAGCGCTTTTTATCTTGCCGCTACACTATGCCGTCCCACTGCGGGGTGGTTTATAGATCGTTTCGGAATACGGAGAACCATGGTTGGGGCCTCGAGTATCTGCGTTGTTTCCGCCCTTTTGTTGGCTTTTACCGACCATACACCTGGAATCCTCTATACTATTCGTCTTTTTATGGGAGGCGGTTTCAGTGTTTTTGTAGTCTCCACAACAACCTACCAATCCCTTGTCATTCCAGAGCGAATACGAGGTTCTGCCTTTGCTATTACAAGTATTGGGGGGGTAATGACAGCTTTTACCATTATTCCTCTGGCTGAACTTTTTATTAACCGGGGCTGGGACCTTCCCTATCTGCTCATGGCTTCCGCGGCATCCCTTTGGGCAATGTCCATGGCCTTTCTTCTCCCCCCTGTCCAGCAGGATTTTTCTTCGAACAAAACTCAAAAAACTTCTTATGCGGCTCTTTTCAAGGAAACGCCCATAAAATTTCTTCTGATTTCCTGTGTTTTCCTGGGACTTACGGATGCGTCCATTGCCTATGTATCAAGTCTTGCCATTGGCAGAGGTCTCAACCCATCAGTTTACATGGTGGCTATTTCCATCGGAGCGATCATTATCAGGCTCTTTGGCAGGGGGCTTTATGAGAGAGTACCGCGAACAGTCATAGCAGCTCCATCCTTTGGGGCCATGGGACTGGCCCTTTTTGGCGCTTCCTTTGCCACTTCGAATTTCATGATCGCCTTCTTTGGTTTCCTCTACGGCGCTGCAGTGGGGTACGGATACCCCACTCATCTTGCCCTTATTGGAGATATGATTCCTGAGCGATTCAGAGGGAGGGCATCATCCATGGTGTATTTCTCCATGGATATCAGCTGGACCCTCCTGCCGGTCTATATTGGATATGCATCAGCCTTGGCAGGAATTTCATGGGCGTTCAGGGGCTTTTCTCTCTTTGCTTTCGGGGCATCTGTCCTGGTTTACTTCTTCCTTTGGAAAAGGATCGGCCAGAAGAAGGGCATACATCTCCATTGATCTTCTGTCCCCGGCAATAACGCGGGCCGTTTCCATCATGTCTATATTATATTCTTCGTGCATGGGAAACTGATCCTGGGGCCGGCGGCATCTGGCCAGGGGCATGATGCAGTCCTCAGGCGGGCAGAGAGGACACTGAATGGGCAGTTTGAACAAGACAGCCTGTGAAAAACGTTTTGAAAAAGCACCTTCAAGCTTTTTCATGGCCAGCCATATGGCTATTCTCCCCTTTCTTTCCACTTCTCGTTCTTCTCTTTTCAGCGCTGGAAGGCCGATAAGAAACAGACGGCGGAATTTTTCTACAAAGAGCCGGCTTTCTTGCATGGATCTCTGGACAAAATAGCCGCTGCTCAGAGGACATGTGCGGTTTATGTTGCCAGGGCACTCGCCGCACCACTGTCGGGTTCTTTCATGAATAACCACATGGTCCCTGTTTCCTTCTAAGATCCATAGCCCCATCTCTTCAGCGAGAGCCTTTTCTTCCCCGAAAAGAAAGAAGGGTTTTCCTTCGCCCTGGAGGGGCATGGCCGGGGGCTCAAGCTTCAGCGCTTTTTGAACAACGGGCATAAGATCGGAGACATTGTGGCTGTAATAGAGAAAAGGGGCCTTCAACGCGGAACGCAAGGCTGCGACGTCATGAACATTAACAGCCGTTCCGCCTATAAGGACGGGAACAGATCGTTTAACGGCCCAGGATATAAGAAAATTCAGCTCATGTAAACATTCCTCTTCAGGACAGGAGAGGGCTAGAAGGCTAAAGGTTTTTCGAGAAAAGGCTTCTTCCAGGGTTTGGACAGTGATGTTTCCCCCTAGATCTATAAGGCAATACCCCTCTTCCCGCAGCTGCCTGGCAATAACATCTTTACCTATGGAGTTGCGGGAAGGAGCAACTGTTCCCAAACAAATTGTTACCATAGGGGGCCACCAGCAAAAATCCAAATCCATGAAATAAGAAGAGATGTTAAAGTAACAGGGATGCCAATACGAGCGTGGTCCCTCCATGAAATAGCGAGTCCCAGATCCCTGGCCCCATTGATCACAATAATGTTGGCGATACTCCCTACGACGATGAGATTTCCTGCGAAGGTGCTGCTTAATGCCAGGATCGGTCCTGCCAGGGGGATCTTTGAGAGCGGAAGAAGCAGCATGACAGCGGGGACATTAGAAACCACATTGGAAAGGATGGCCGATATCCAGAAAAGCCAGCTTCCGTGCTGGAGGGAGATCCCTGCCATGTGCAGGCCCTTTTCTATGGCTGCGAGTCCTCCACTTTTTGCGAAAGCACCGTTTATAATAAAGAGACCGATGAACAGAACGATCAGTTGCCAGTCTACAAGGTTAAGGGCCTTGCGAGAGGCCATGGTACGGCTTGTTAACAGAATAGCCGCGGCACCTAGCGCCACCAGGTCACGGGGCAGAGGGGCGAAAAGAAAAAGGACGACCACAACAGACAGAACAAAAATCCCCTTTGCAGTCTGCCAGCCCAGGAAAGGAAGGTCCACCTTCTGCGGCAGAGGAAGGGTTTCATGCCAATGTTGTCTATACAGAAAACAGACTATGCTCCAGAGAACGAAAAGAGATACAACCACTGGTATGAGGGCGAAAAGCATATAGGGTCCAAAGGGAAGAAGAAGGCTTTGACCGATAAGCATGTTTTGAGGATTGCCGATAAGGGTCAGTGCCGATCCTATATTTGCGGCACAGGCCAGGGAGAGTAAGAAAGGAAGAGGATTTAGCCCCTTCTTGATGCAGACTTCGCCTAAGACAGGGGTCATGGCAAGGCATATGATGTCATTGGAAAGAAGGGCGGAAAGAGCGCCTGAGACGATAATAACCACGGCCAAAAGCTTTTGAGGGGAACCGTCGAGGTTTGCTGCCCTTTGGGTTATTATTGTGTAAAACCCCCCTAGCCGTAATTGAGCGGAAATAATCATAAAGCCAAAAAGAAGCATTATTGTGGAGGTATCCACAGCCTGGAAAAGAATCTCTGTAGGGAAAGGACTCGCAATAAGCAATATAATGGTTCCAAGCAGCACGATGCCGGTTCGGTCGAGAGCCAATGTTGGAAATCGTCCGACGATCATGCCAAGATAGACGAGAATGAAAATAATATAAACAAGTCCCTTTCCTAGAAATATTGTTGTCATCATAAATAAAAGTCTAACAGAAGAAGGAGGGCAGTGGAATGGGCCTTCAGCGGGATTTTGCGTTTCTTCACTGTGCAGACCTGCACCTGGACAGTCCTTTTCGGGGGGTACGTTCTTATTCGCCGGCAATTGCGGGCATGCTGCAGGATGCGGTCTTTAAATCCTTTGAAAGAGTAGTTGACCTGGCACTGCGGGAGCGAGTGGATTTTGTGCTCCTTTCCGGAGATTTGTATGATAGCGCTGATAGAAGCCTCAGCGCCCAGCTTGCCCTTAGGCGGCAGCTTCTTCGTTTAAGCCAGGCTGGAATATTCGTGTATATGGTTCATGGGAACCACGACCCCCTTTCTGGAGATCGGGCAAAATTAAGTCTCCCGGAGAGGGTTTTCCAATTTAAGGGCGAGGTAGAGGTTTGTCCCTTATACGGAAAAAATGATACCCTTATCGGCCACATAGCAGGATATAGTTACCCCACTGGGGATGAAAGGGGCAATGTCGCCATTCAAATGGCAAAAGCCCTTGAAAGCAGGAAGGGATTTAATGTCGCCCTTCTTCACTGCAATGTAGGAGGCATGGAGGGCCATGAGAATTATGCCCCATGTTCTATTGAAGATCTTCGGGATTCTTCTGTGGATTACTGGGCTTTGGGGCATATCCATAGCCCCATGATTCTATCATGTGAAAATCCGCTAGTGGTCTACCCGGGAACAATTCAGGGGAGGAGCGTGAGGGAAACGGGCCCTCGCGGATGCTACCTTGTGACGGTATCGGCACAGGGCTCCATCTCTCCGATTTTCCATCCTACAGATAAAATTCGCTGGTGGGAAGAAACCCTTGATATTTCCTCTGTGGAGGAAGAGCAGGTTCTCATGGATGCCATCGAAAACCTTAGGGGAAAATACCGCAAGGAAGCGGAGGGCAGGGGCATTATGCTTCGGGTGACATTGACGGGAAATACGAGTCTTTATAGGCGATTAGGCCGGGATGGATTCATGGAAACCTTGATAGGGGAACTCAATAGGGAGGAAGAGGCCTTGTCCGACTTTGTATGGATTGAGGCCATACAGAATAAAACCCGCCCTGATTATTCCATAGAGAACCTTCGGAAGACCCAGACCTTTGTGGGGGATTTTCTCAGGGAGATTGATACCGTCCGATCTCAAATACGGGACAATGAAACACTTTTTGCCTTTATGGATGAGGGCTTGGGGAATGGGAGATGGAGGCGGGGCGACCTGGAGCCCTACCTGCAAACCCTGGAAAGGGAAGACATTGCTCAAATTCTTGAAAAGGCCGCTATAAAGGGATTGGACGGGCTGCTTAAGGGGGAGAATGACCCATGCGTTTCATAGAGTTCAAAATCCGTAGTTTTGGTCTCCTCGAGAACATGGAAGGACATTTTCCTGCAGGTCTGTCTCTTATCCTTGGAGATAATGAGAGCGGTAAGACAACCCTGATGAGCTTTTTGCGATATAGCCTCTTTGGGTGCCCTGACGGACGTTCCAACCGCAATCTATATGCCCCTCCCCACGGAGGAAAGCAAAAGGGAAGTTTAATTATTGAATCCCTCAAGGGCGAACGGTTTAGCCTGGTCATGAACGGCAGGAACTCAACTTTTTCAGGTGCGCGGAATGGAACCAGCCTTGAGGATCTTCTGGGATATGTGGATCGGGAAATGTATGAACGTATCTTTGCCGTAGGTCTCGAGGATATGCAAAAGATACGTCCTCTCAATGATCAGGGAATACAAAGTCGTTTTTTTTCTGCAGGCGCCGGACTGGGTACAGCATCTCTTCCCACATTCCTTGTTTCCCTTGCCAATCAGGAAAAGGCCCTTTACAGAATTCAGGGAGGGGCCAGGTCATCAGCGGAGATCAATGTTTTCCTAAAAAAAATACAGGAGACAAAAGAACAAATAAAACTTCTCCAGCAACAAAAAGACGAGTATCTGCAAAAGAAAGAAGAATTGGAAAAGACGGGTCATCAGATAGAATCGGCGCGAAAAAACTTAGAAGCCCTCCGTTACGATCTTTCCTTGATGGAGTGGGTTGAAAAGGCCAGGTCTCCCTGGGTGGAAATGACGGAAGCACAGAGAAAGCTCGAAGAGATTGGTGAAGTTCTCTTTTTTCCAGACGAAGGCCTTCAGCGATTCAAAAAAATTCATGAGGAAGAAGAGGCTAGAAAAAGAGAACTTGAGGAACTGGTCTTCCAATGCCGAAACTTAGAAAAGCAGCTTCAGGCCTTTCATATCCCCTCTATTCAGAAGGTCCTTGAACAGAAAGGCGCCATTCGGGCACTGGCTCAGAATCGAAATCGCATCGAAAAAGAAGAAGAAATCATTCAGAATCTCAGTTTAGATATCCTGTCGATGAAACAGCGTCTTGACCGCGAGGTACGGGAAATCCATCAGTCATGGACTATTGATGACCTGGAATCCCTTGATTTGTCTTTTGGCGTTTCCCAAAAAGCAGGGGATTTAGAAAAGCAGAAAGAAGATTTTCGCAATCAGCATGTTATACGTAATGAAACTTGTGAACAGGCCCGAAAAGCAAGAGACGAAGCAAGATCCATGCTTAAAATGCGAAAAGAACGTGTTGAGAAGATGGAACGAAATGTCTCCCCACTGTCAGTTCAGACATTGAGAGAGAAGTGCGGATCGTTACGCCAATTTTTCACCCGTTGGCATCAGATTCAAAATCAGATAAAAGAAAATGAAATGAATCTTGACCTTTTCCGGCAGAAAAAAGAGCTGCAGTGGGGAGGGGCAGCAGCAGGAACTTTAGGTTTAGCTTTTTTGGGAGCGGGCTACAGGACAGGAGACATGTTCTTTTTGAAGACAGGGGTAACAGCCATAGCTGCAGGCTTAGGTTTTATAATCGTGGATTTTTTCCAGAAAAGGAAGTTCTTCAATGAAAAAGAAGAGCTTCTTTGCCGCCTAAGAAAAAATCTTGCAGAAACAGAGGAAGAGCTTAGCCATGCAGTGGAAGGTTTGGCGATAGAATGCCCGAAGGATTATCTTGAGCTGGAGAAAGCGGAAATGCATATCGACGACTGTATTGACGGCATTCGTAAGTACGACCAGGCTCTTCTGTCCCAAAGGGATGCCGAGGAAGAACTGGGTCGCCGCCAAAGGAAACTCGAAGATTGCGAAAGCTCCCTCAACAGTATAAAAAAGCTTTTAGATCAAACTGATGCAGAGTGGAAAAGCTTTGTAGAGGAGAAAGGATTTTCCGCTTCATTGAAAGTAGAACATTGGACAGAATTTGAAAGCCTGGTCAAACAGCTTCGCGGCCAGCTTGCTCAGATAAGGGATATGGAAAAGCAGCTCTCCTCTTCTCAGGAGTATATATCAGCTAAGGAGGAGGAAATCCATTCTCTTTTCCGCTCACTGTCTTTGGGCTCATGGGACAAACTTAGCCTCGTCTCTCCTATCGATATTCTCACATCCCGCCTTGAAGAAGCAGAGGCGCAGTGGAATCAGATAACCATGATCCAACGAGAGAAAAAACGGAACGAGGAGATATACGAAAGAGCCCATAAGGCATGGAATGAAAGCAGAACGCTAAAAAAGGAATTGTTTGAGCAGGCGAAGGTTCACGATGAGCCGTCTTTTTTAGAGCTGGGTGAGAGATGGCAGCGTTGTAACGACCTGAAAAAGATCATTGAAAACCACAGGCTCTCTCTTCTTGCCATAGCTGGCGGAAACGAAAATCTCACAAAAGTTTTGGAGGAGCTCCCTAAAAGAACACCGGCTGAGTCGCAAATCCTCATAGGTGAGAGTAAAGAGCAGGAGCAGCTTCTTTCCCAGCAACTGGAGGAGCTGAATGAAGAGCGCGGTCATTTGAAAACCCGCATTGATGAACTGGAAAAAGACAAGGAATTAAGCGCATTGTTTTTAGAACGGGAAAAGCTGGAAGAAGAGCTAAGGCTCGCACTTAAGGAATGGCTCGCCGTGGTGGCATGCCGCTGCGTTCTCGAGCAGACCCGTCAAAAACATGAACAGGAGCGACAACCTGAAGTCTTTAAAAAGGCGGGGGATTTCCTTGAACTTATGACAGAAGGACGGTACTCCCTTATCTCTACAGCATCGGAAGAGGGGGGTTTTTCAGTAGAGCTTGAAGAAAAGTCGGGGTTCCTTCGCAAAAAGGAAGATGTCTGGAGCAGTGGCCTCGCTGACCAGGTATATCTTTCTATCCGTCTGGCCCTGGCAGAGCTTTATGGAAAGAGAATGGAACCCCTTCCCCTCATACTCGATGATGTTTTTGTTCGCTTTGATGAGAGGCGCCAGATTGGAGCGGCCAGGGTTGTTCTTGATGTAGCGTCAAGAGGGCAGATCCTCCTCTTCTCGTGCAGAAGGGATATAGAAGAAGTGTTTCTTGAGGCAAGGGATGGCATGGCGCATAAATTTTCAACGTATGAGATGAAAAACGGCAAATTTTTTTCTGTCCAACCGTGAGCAGCGAGGGAAAAGGCCTCTTCTCAGAGGGTCGTTTCCCTCATCTGTCCTCTATACAGAAATATCATTTTTTACTAAAAGGCCGCCTAATTGCTCAAGTTTAGGCCTTGCGTCGTCTGCTTTAAGCTGTCCCAGCTGGAATACCAGGGCATCGATAATGGTTAGGAGCGTTACTGTAGAGTAGTGATTCATGTTCTGCGGGGCGAGTAGCACGGCAGAAGCCAACGGTGCCGCGACATTCGAAAGATTGTTAGTTATCAATATAACGGGTATTGAGCGGCTGCGGACATATTTTACGGCATTGATAGTTCGTTTCGTATAGTGGGGACTCCCGGCCATTAAGGCGATAAATACGTCATCTTCAGTCATGTCATAAAGTTCATCAAAAAGATTGTCTGACCCGGAACCGTCGGCAAGATAAATATCTTTAAACAGTTGGTGCAAAAGGGCGTGAAGGTACACCGCGAGCCCCCGAGTTGAACGAAGTCCAAGAATGTAGATTCTGGAAGCATTTTTAAGGATTTGGATTGCTCGAGGAAAACTTTCGGCCAAATGCTGACTGTAGAGTGTCTGTAAGCTTTGAATATTTTCTTTAATAACGTGATCGAGAACGTTTAAACCGGAGTCTCCAGCTATGTTTTTCCGCAAACGATCGAGAGGAGGCGGAGTTGTAGAGGTAAGAACATGCTGAATCTCTTCTTTCATCTCCGTATAGCTTTTAAAACCGAGGCTTCCCGCAGTCCGTATCACAGTGGCATTACTTGTTTTTGTGGCTAGGGCTACTTCTTCCGCTTTCATAAAGGCTGCTTGTTGGTAATGGGCGAGGATATAATCGCAAACGTTTTTTTGTTGTGAGGGCAACTTCAGGCTCGTTTCTCTCATATGTTCAAAGAGGTCTTTTTCACTGCTTTTTTTTTCTATAGAAACATCCTGTTTTCTATTGTGCATTCTGTCCCTCCTTTCTAGAAGGCATAATGTATACATTTACACATTCTCTGTATCCTCAGTTGACATTCTCTCCCCTTAAAATTATAGTGAGTATATTCTGAAATTCAATATATCACTTTTAAAATCTTTGATATCCATAAATATCAAAAGATAGATAAGTCCCTATAGGTGGAAAAAACTGCTCAAAGTTCCGTTGGTCAATCGAAGGCCAAGGGTTTTGTCTCTGTAATTTTAGGAGTTTATTAATCCATACTCTAATGGAGGGGGAAAAAGCATGCGAAAATATGCAAGAGGTTTTGGGGTTTTTCTAACACTCGTTCTGGTTTTAGGGATTTCTGTATCTGCTATGGCGGTAGAGCGCTACTCTTTCGCTACAGGAGGAACGGCGGGGACGTATTATCCTATCGGTTCGGCAATCGCATCTATCATCACAAAATACGTACCTGGCATCGAGGTTACAGCAGAATCAACCGGCGCTTCCGTGGCGAATTTGAAAATGATCCGCGAAGGCAAGGTAGAGCTTATGATGGGTGCTTCAAACACCAGTTTTGGAGGATACAGCGGCCAGCCCCCATTTGAAAATGAGCCTGTGGAGAATATTCGTGGCATCGCCTGCCTTTATCCTGAAATTTTCCAGTTTGTCGTATTAAAGGGGTCTAATCTGAAAACCGCCAAGGATCTTGCCGGCAAGAAGGTTGCTGTTGGGGCTCCTGGAAGCGGAACAGAACGGACGGCAAAAATGGTTCTTGAGGCTCACGGACTGGATTACGATAAATTCTCTCCTCAGTTCCTCAACTTTGGCGAAGCCATTACAGCCCTGAAAGACCGCCTTATCGATTGTGCGGTAATAGGCTCAGGCATTCCCACATCAGCGGTTGTCGATGCTTCCACAACCCTTGACATCCAGCTTCTTACCCTTGATGCAGACATAATGAATGAATTTTTGAAAGAGCGCTCCTATCTCGCAATGATCAATATCCCTGCAGGAACGTACCGCGGTGTTGATGAAGATGTAGCGGCTGTAGCAAGCCCCGCACTGTTTGTCGCTCGCGAAGACCTTCCTGAAGACACTATCTATCAGATAACAAAGGCTTTCTTCGACCATCTTGATGTCGTTGCAGACTCTCACGTTCAGGGTAAAATGATCAGTTTTGAAACTGCGCTAAGCGCTATGTCTATTCCTCTTCATGCCGGTGCCGCAAAATATTATGAAGAAAAAGGCGTAGATGTAAGCAAGTGGGTTGTTAAATAAGCGAAAAAACGATTAGAAGAGAGGGGTATGCCCTTGTACCCCTCTCTTCTTAATTGAGGACGGTAAAAATGAGAAAGAGGGTTTTAGCAAGTCTCTTTTTTTCAGGTGCAGTAGTGATTTTGTATTTTCTCTTCTTCTCTCCCGTACTTGTTTTGAGTGTAAAAAATTACAAAACAGATCAGATATTGTATCGACAGAAAATACTGGCTGGTTATTCCTTCGCCACCTGTATTCGGCATTCAGTTCATTTGACACCTGTATATGAATTTTACAGGGTTGACGGGAGCGGCAGCATACTGGTGGTGGAAACAAGGCTTCAGGATCTGGGATGGGGTGTTCCTTCCACATGTGACCAGACGGTTCATTTTGAAAATGGTTATATGGTTATTCAAGGGCTCAATATACCTCTGGATCTAGTTCCTTTCAGGATTAGCTATATAGCTGAACCACGCCTGCTTTTAGATGGCGGCCGGCGGGAAATTGATTTGAAGCTATATTTTGACGATATGGAGCGCATGGACGTATTGGTCGAAAAAATATCGTATTTTCAGTACTTAAGACGAGGTGAGTCCGATGTTTTTCAAGAGAAAAAAACAGGAAGAGCTTACTCCTGAAGAAAAACTTAAAGAGCTCAACGAAAAATTTGAAAGAAAGAGGAACTTGACAGGTATTTCCGCACGAATTTGCAGCATTTTGGCCATATGCATGTCTTTATATCATATGTATTCGTCCGGAGTGCATATGCTTCCTCAGTTTCAGCATAGAGCCATACACCTGGCCTTTGCCCTTGCTTTGACATTCTTTATTTTCCCGGCAACGAGCAAACAGAAAGACAAAATTCCCCTATGGGATATTGGGGCAATCCTTTTTTCACTGGGAGTGGGTGTCTATCTTACCTTAGACTACATGAATATCGTTTTTCGAATGGGGGATCCCGCAACAAGAGATATTATCATAGGAGCCATTATGATCTTTATAGTACTGGAGGCAACCCGCCGAACTATGGGTTGGCCTCTTGTCATTGTTGCAGTGAGCTTCCTTCTCTATGCTTTTTTTGGGCACCTTATTCCCGGGACCCTTGGCCACAGGCAATATGAAGTAGCGCGAATTATAGAGCATATGTTCTTGACAAGTGAAGGAATATATGGGGTAGCTATTTATGTAACGGCTACATTCGTGTTCATATTCATACTTCTGGGCTCTTTTCTTACCGAGACCGGCGGGGCCCAGGCTTTTATTGACCTGGCCTTTTCCATTACCGGCCGGTATCGCGGCGGCCCTGCTAAAGCTGCGGTTGTTGCAAGCGGCCTTATGGGAACTATATCGGGAAGCTCTTTTGCCAATGTGGCTGGAACAGGAACTTTTACGATTCCACTCATGAAAAGTGTAGGGTATAAGCCTGAATTTGCTGGCGGAGTAGAGGCTTCCGCTTCCACGGGCGGTCAGATTATGCCGCCCATTATGGGAGCCGCGGCTTTCGTAATGGCAGAAATGACAGGAGTTCCTTATGGAAAGTTGATTATCCACGCAGCTATACCAGCCATTTTGTATTATGTTGCTGTTTTTATTATGGTTGACATGGAAGCGGCCAAGCTCAAGCTTTATGGAATGAAAAAGAGTGAACTCCCTGTTTTTTCAAAAGTATTCAAAGATGGTGCTTTTTTACTTCTGGCCCCCCTAAGTATTGTCTACATGCTTTTAGCAGGGTACTCGCCAATAAAGGCTTCTGTTACAGCTGTTCTGATCGTTATTATTACGAGCTCTTTTAGAAAGGCTACGCGGCTTTCATTTAAGTCCTTTTTGAGAGCGTTGGATCTGGGGGCGAGGGGTGCCCTGAGCGTGATCGCGGCATGTGCTGTGGCAGGTCTCATTGTAGGAACGGTAACATTGACAGGGCTGGGGCTCAAGTTTGCCGATTTCATTATCGTTTTGTCTGGAGGAAGCCTTTATTTAGCTTTATTCCTCACCATGATCGCTTCTCTTATTATGGGTATGGGTATGCCTACCACGGCTCTCTACATTATTTTGGGATCCATGGTAGCGCCGGCTCTGGTAAAGCTGAATATACCTGTTGTTGCCGCTCACCTCTTTATTTTTTATTTTGGCTGCATGGCGTCTGTCACCCCTCCTGTGGCTCTCAGTTCCTATCTGGCTGCGGCTATTGCCAGAGCGGATTCTGTTAAAACGGCATTGCAGGGGCTTAAACTTTCTTCATCTGCATTTATATTGCCCTTCGTTTTTGCCCTGTCCCCCCGCATTTTGCTTCTGGATACCACTGTCGGGGCTGCCATAATGGCTACTGTTACCGCAACTTTAGGGGTTATGGCCCTGTCTGCCTGTTTGGAAGGATACTTTATGGGAAACCTTTCCCTCTTTGTGAGGGTTGTTGCGGGAGTTGCGGCTATTTTCCTTATTGATCCAGGCTGGAAAGGCGATATTGTCGGTCTGGTTCTTCTTTCAGCAATTATTTTTCTCCAGGTCAATGCCCGCAAGAAAAAGCGGGATCTAAAAGGTGAGGTGGATCCACTTGAATAGAGTTGCTGTCCTCGGAGCCGGAAACGGCGGATTAAGTATAGGGGCTTTTTTATCACTGAGCGGATGTAGCGTACAGCTTTTTGATAAATTCCCAGCGGCGATCGAGCAAATCAGAGAGGCTGGCGGCGTTACCCTTAAAGGGGTTTCTCGTACCGGTTTTGCTAAGTTTAACATGATAACCACAAATGTAGTGGAAGCCATAGAGGGTTGCCGCATGATCCTTGTGGTCACTCCGGCTTTTGCCCACAGGGAACTGGCAGAGACGATGGCCCCCTATCTTGATAGGGGACAGAAAATAGTTTTGAACCCGGGTCGAACTGCCGGAGCCATAGAGTTTCATATGAGAGCGAAGGTTATCAATCCCAAAGCAGATTTTGTAGTGGCAGAGGCTCAGTCCCTCATTTACGCCTGCCGTAAAACGGGACCTGCCGAAGTCACTATTTTCAAGGTTAAAAATGAAATGGCTTTGGCTGCTCTTCCCGCAACGAGAACAGAGGAAGTGCTTCAGGAACTGAAGCCTTTCTACCCTCAGTTCATCGCGGCAGAAAATGTTCTTGAGACAAGTCTGCTTAATATTGGGGCTATTTTCCATCCTACACCCGCCTTGCTCAACATCGCAAGAATAGAAAACAAAGAACTTTTTGAGTATTACATGGATGGCATCACCCCTTGTGTAAGCAACGTTTTAGAGCGGATCGACGCAGAGCGTGTGGCTGTTGCCAAAGCTTTTGGCGTAAAGACGATGACATGTATTGAATGGCTTGAGGATGTCTACGGGTCTCCCCATACAGACAGTGATTCTATTTATGAAGCCGTACAGAAACAGGACGGCTACCGAGGCATCAAAGCCCCTCAAAATCCTTTCGCCAGGTACATTTCTGAGGATGTCCCAATGAGCCTGGTTCCCCTGGCAGAGTTTGGACGCATTACTGGTGTTCCTACCCCCACCATGAACCTGATGATTGATCTTGCCAACCTGATCCATCAAAAGGATTATCGGGCAGAAGGAAGAACTCTCGCCCGTCTGGGGCTAGAAGGGGTTTTTCTTGATGATTTGAAAAAGTTTGTCGCAACCGGTACGCCGCTGCCATAAAGAGAGAGTGAATATAGGGGGAAGGAGCATTTTCGCCCTTCCCCCTATTGTTTATTGGGGAAATAGCGGTCCCAGGGCAGAATTTTGCCACGATGCGGTTTCCCCTTCTGCGTGAGGTGAAAAATGGGTCTCCCACCGCTCACGGCATGCAATGGAAGATGTTGAGCCACCTTTGTCCCATACATAATGGAAAAGCCGGAATGAGCGCCCTTCACGGCATATCCGCAATAGCCCATTGAGAGCAGGGCCAGATGGCTTTCATAATCTTCTATAGGAACCTCAATGTGGTCGTGGGTATAGATGCAGGGAGCGTTTTTGAGGTTTTTGTGAAGAATGAAGCGTAGATATCCTCCATACTTTTCTTTGAGATCCACAATGTGGAAGCCGGACCGAAGAACATTCCTAAGGCTGAAAACGTTAAGAGGAGAAATAGTGCAATGGAGGTGATAGCGTTCGGGATAGAGGATCCCTTCTGCCTTAAGAAAAGTAAAATGCTGAATATAGTTGCCGCGAAAGTTTTTTTCAGTGATGCAAAAATCCATTACCGCCGCATGTTCTTTTTCTGCCAACGGCAATCGCAGGTCTGCGAGGGCTTCTTCCATATATTTTCCTTCATAGGAAACAGCGCGCATGGCCACCAGGCGGTTTCCAGAAAAAATTCCAATAACGAATCCTTCTCCCCTTATACTCTCTTCTATTGTGTGAACTGCGCAGAAAATGTTTTCATCGCCAATCTCCTGAGCGATCTTTTCATGAAGGGCAAGAGCTAAAGGAGTTTCCCTTTCAGAAAGCAGCCTCATATGGCATAAGATGTTCTTTCGAACTCCTTTTTCTTTTTTGACCAAAAAAAACTCTTCATTCAAAATATGATCCATACAGCCACCTCTTTCTTATAATAAAATGGAAGTAGGAATACTTTGAATCATGGAACGATTATACATGAAAATTATAAAAGTCAAGAAATTTGTGAGGGGCATAGGGCTGGAAATTCCTGTCTTAGGATAAAAAAAGGAAGAATAAGGAGCCAAAATGTTTCTGACCATTATTGACAATAAGTAATGGGCGAGTGTAATATATATTGGTCAACAAAGGTCAAAACTGGGAGGGATAAAGGATGAAAAAAGCTGTTGGTATTGATCTTGGAACGACCAATTCTGTTATCGCAGTGGTAGAGGGCGGAGTTCCTACTGTTATCGCCAATTCAGAAGGAAGCCGGACAACCCCGTCTGTGGTCGCCTATACCAGAGATGGGGAGCGTTTGGTGGGAGCTATGGCAAAACGGCAGGCGACCTTAAATCCCGATGGAACCCTTTTTTCTGTGAAGCGTTTTATAGGGCGGACTTACGATGAAGTAACATCAGAGATGAAAATAGTCCCCTACAAGGTCAAGGAAGGACCGAACAAGGCGGTACGATTTGGGGCCTGGGGCAAAGAATATGCTCCAGAGGAGATAAGCGCCCAGGTGCTGAAAAAATTGGTCAGCGACGCAAGTTCGTACCTTGGGGACGCCATTACAGATGTTGTCATTACCATACCGGCATACTTTAACGATGCCCAGCGGCAGGCAACGAAAGACGCGGCATCCATTGCCGGCTTAAATGTGCTCAGAATCATCAATGAACCCACAGCCGCGGCCCTTGCCTACGGCCTTGAAAAACAGAAAGAGCAGAAGATTCTTGTTTTTGATTTGGGCGGCGGAACCTTTGACGTTTCCATCCTCGATATCGGCGAGGGGGTTGTCGAAGTGTTGGCCACTTCCGGTGATACCCACCTCGGCGGTGACGATTTCGATAAAGTTCTCGTGGATTACATCGCAGATGAATTTAGAAAAGAAAATGGCATTGATTTGAGAAAAGATCGTCAGGCCCTTCAGCGGCTTTATGAAGGGGCGGAAAAGGCGAAATGCGAGCTTTCCGGGAGAACGTCTACAGAGATCAGTCTGCCCTTTATTACTGCTGACGCTACTGGACCCAAGCATCTAAGCATGAATCTGACCAGGGCTAAATTAGAGCAGCTTACGGAACCGCTAGTGAAACGATGTCTTAAGCCCATGCAAGATGCTCTTGCCGGAGCCAAACTGTCTGCTTCGGATATCGATGAAGTTGTTCTTGTGGGAGGGGCTACGCGAATGCCCGCTGTACAGGCCATTGTAAAAGAGTTTACAGGGGGAAAGAACCCAAATATGTCTGTTAATCCCGATGAGGTTGTGGCTATGGGAGCAGCTATCCAGGCTGGTATTTTAAAGGGTGAAATGAAAGATGTTCTTCTTCTCGACGTCATACCCCTGTCTCTTGGAGTGGAGACCATGGGAGGCGTTATGACAAAGGTCATCGATAAGAATACCACCATCCCTTATAAAAAGACTGAGACCTTCACAACAGCTGAAGACAACCAGCCGGCGGTGGACATTGTCATTCTTCAGGGAGAGCGGGAAATGGCTGCGGATAACAGAGTTCTCGGTAATTTTAAATTAGAGGGCATACGAAGGGCCCCTCGAGGCATTCCTCAAATAGAAGTGACCCTCGATGTCGATGCTAATGGAATTCTGAAAGTTTCGGCACGAGATAGAGATACGGGAAAAGAACAGCAGATTACCATAGCCGGGTCTACCAACCTCGATAAAAAAGAAGTGGAACGGATGGTGCGGGAAGCTCAGGAGCATTCTGCTGAAGACCGTAAAAAAAGGGAAAGGGCTGATGCTAAGAATGAACTGGAAACCCTTACATACAGACTGGAGAAAGAACTGACTGAAAAAGAAAGCATCCTTGAGCCGGCCCAAAGGTCCAGGGCCCGAAGTTTGCTGGAGGAAGGGAAAGATCTGCTCAAAAAACCTGATGCAACAGTCGAGAGCATGAAGGTAAGCATATCTGAACTGCAACAGGTCCTTCAGGTGGTAGCTTCCGCTGAACCGGGCAATCAAAAAGAAGGTCAAGGGGAAGCCAGCCAGTCTGAAGATGTGGTGGATGCTGAATTTACTGATTCAGGCCAGGGGAGCGATAGTTAAGGAAAGTAGGTATGGTCAGGTGGTCCTCTGTTACAATATGGTATACCTAGCCGGTCTTTTCGTAGAAACAGATAAAGTGGATCGGGGGTAATGAAAGATCTAAATATCTTAGGAGGGACTTTTATGCTCAACCGCGCTATTGATGGGCTGAAACACCATATTGTATCAGCCGTACAGGAATCTATTCGAATCCCCAGCGTCGCGGGGACTCCTGAAGAAAATGCTCCTTTCGGGTGGGAGGTCAGGCGCGCCCTTGACCATACACTGACCCTGGCAGAAGAGCTTGGCTTCCGAACGAAAAACGTAGATAATGTGGCAGGGTATGCCGAATGGGGAGAAGGGGAAGAAATGGTTGCGGTTCTCGGCCATCTCGATGTGGTGCCAGAGGGAAAAGGCTGGACCTGCGATCCTTACAGCGGGGAAATCCATGATGGAAAGATATGGGGGCGGGGGGTTCTTGACGACAAAGGCCCTACGTTGGGAGCGCTATTTGCCCTGAAAGCCATTAAAGATCTTCAAATTCCCTTAAAACGGCGAATTCGCGTCATCTTTGGAACCAATGAAGAATCAGGCAGTCAGTGCATGGCTCGCTACGTCAAAACTGAAGATCTGCCAGCCGCCGGATTCACTCCCGATGCAGAGTATCCCATCATCTATGCCGAAAAAGGGGTTTTGACAGTAACGTGCAAAGCTTCTTTCGAAGGGGATGGCCCGGTTGTCATCTCTTCCCTCAATGGCGGGGTGGCTCCTAATGTTGTGGCTGCGTCAAGCCAGGTTATCCTTCGGGCTTCAGCCGAAGAAAGAAGGCGCCTCGCATCCATAGTGGATTCTTGGAATGGACCTGATAGAAGCGGATATAAGATAGTAGAAGACACCGCTGAGGGAACCCTTGTAATAGAAATTCAGGGAGTACCTGCCCATGGAAGCACCCCAGAGCTTGGTGTGAACGCTCTTCTCTGTGTCATTGATATTCTTTCAAAGGTCAATTTGGGAGGCTCCCAGGCTTCTTTTGTACGTTCCCTTAACGGTATCATTGGTTTTGAAACAGATGGAAAATCCCTTGGCGTTACCATGAGAGACCGTATTTCTGGACCGTTGACCGTCTGTCTTGGGACAATGAGCAGCAACGGACCTGAAGTTGAATTTACCTTAAATTTGCGCTATCCCGTAACGAAAAAAGAATCTGATGTTATGCCAATTCTCGAGGAAACCCTCACTAATGCGGGCATAACCATTACGAAGGTGAAACATGCAGCTCCTCTCTATGTAGATCCAGAAACTGAACTGATCAAAACTCTTAAGAGGGTCTATGAAGAACAGACGGGCCTTCAGGCCGATCTTCTTGCTATCGGCGGCGGCACCTATGCAAAATCTATGCCTAATGTAGTGGCTTTTGGCCCCATCTTTCCAGGTCAGTCTTATACGATTCACGAAGAGGACGAGTGTTGGGCAATAGAGGATCTGATGAAAAATGTGAAGATAATGGCTCAGGCCATGGTAGCGTTGGCACGTTAGATTATAAAGTAAAGGTAGAGGAAACTCCATCTTGCGAACTGATAAGGAGGTGCCCCTGATGGAACGAGAAAAATACGTTATTATCGGTGGCGATGCGGCGGGAATGTCAGCGGCAGGGCAGATCCGAAAGTTGCAGCCCAAAGCTGAGATCGTAGCATACGAACGCTCTCCCCATACATCCTATTCAGCATGCGGCATGCCCTATTACATAGCCGGCCTGGTGGAAAAAGAAAACAAACTCATTGTTCGGACACCTGAGGAGTTTATGTCTAAGCAGAACATACGGGCCCTTGTGCTTCACGAAGTGCTTAGTGTGGATATTCAGGATAGAACTGTCAATGTTTTGGATTTAAAAACAGGGGAAGTTTTTGCCGATACCTTTGACCATCTGCTTTTTGCTACAGGATCTGAACCTATCCGTCCGGCTGTAGAAGGCCTTGATGGAGAGGGAGTTTTTCAGCTGAGCGTTCTGCAAGATGGTATTTTGCTTCATCAATTTATTGAAAAGAGACAGCCTCAGCGTGTAGTAGTGGTTGGGGGAGGCTATATTGGTCTTGAAATGGCCGAGGCCTTTTGTATGAGGCGGATGAAGGTGAGCCTGGTGGATCGTTCGTTCCAGGTCATGAATACCTTCGATATAGATATGGCGGAGCATATAGCTCAGGCCATTCGCCGCGTGGGCACCGAACTCTATCTTGGTGAAACGGTGAAAGCCATTGAAAGGGATAGCGGCCGGGTTAAAGCAGTTGTAACAGACCAGCGCGCCATCCCCGCGGATTTGGTTATTCTTGGTCTTGGCGTGCGTCCCAACTCGAAACTTGCCAAGGAGGCAGGCCTTCCTCTTGGCGCAAAGGATTCAATTCTTGTAGATCAGGCCATGGCAACAGAAACAGAAGGTATTTGGGCTGCCGGTGACTGTGCCCAAACATGGCATATGGTAACAAACCGCCCCTTTTGGATCGCTCTTGGATCTGTGGCCAATAAAACGGGCAGGGTCGCGGGCATAAATATGGGAGGGGGGGAGGAACGCTTCCCTGGAGTTATAGGAACAGCAGTGAGCAAGCACTGCGAGCTTGAGGTGGCAAGAACAGGGGTTTCTGAGAAAGAGCTGGAGGACCTCGATTTTAATTACGACACGGTGACTATTAAAAGCAAGACCCAGGCGGGCTATTATCCTGACGCCGGGCAGATCCACGTAAAAATGATTGCGGAAAAGCCGGGAGGACGCATTCTAGGTGCCCAAATTGTGGGAAATCATGGTTCAGCGAAGCGTATTGATGTGGTTGCCACAGCAATAGCGGCACGAATGACTGTACGTGAGCTTGTAGATCTTGATTTGGGATATGCCCCGCCATTTTCCCTTCCCTGGGATCCAATACAAATAGCTGCCCGCCAGTTGATATGATTAGAAGTTGAGGCTATAAGAGAATGGGCCCTCCCATTGAGAAGGACCCATCCTCTTATTTATTCAGGATTGTGAAGAATTAAAAGTTTTATTGTCTTATCCCATTGGCAAGCCTCTGGTTAAACATCCAGCGAGATAGCTCCTGACGAAGGTTGAGCATCTTTTCATGGAGGGACAAGGCTTTCTCGCGATTGACCTGGGGCTGTGCAAGCTCCAGTCGCAATTCCAAATGGGTTCTTCTCATTTCATCTCGCTTGTTCAGAATATCCTGAGGAATATCCCTCTGATCAAAGGGACGGTTGCTTGAATTCCTAAATCCCATCCCTGGTTGAGTTCTTCTCATCATGTGATGGCCGAAACTCTGATTTTGAGCACTGCCACAATAGGCCATATGCCCTCCTCCACTCCTTCTGCCAGTGCTGTTGCCGCCGTGGGCCCATGCTGAACCTGCAAAGGTTAAAACAAGAACTGCTATGGCAACAATAATGAAACTTTTCTTCATCACTAAACTCCCCCTTAATTAAATGGTATCCATATTTTAGAACCCTGGGGGAGTTTGCATATCGTGAGAAAGGACAGTGAGAATTTCGGCATTTTTACTGAATTTCTACCGCAATTCATAAGGCCAGGGTGCCCCCCTCAAGAAGCGCAATGTTCCCGAAGCCAAGCCGCTTCGCTTCCGAGTCAATACGCATGAGGCGGGCGGCAGTTTTAGCTCCACAGGCTACTCCGCCGATAATGAGAACCTTCTTAGTCACACCGCTCCCTCCTTTTATACCCAATGGGATATTGTAACTCCATTGTTATGCAAAGAAACTTGTCTCGGGGAGATTAGAGATCTTCTATTACATGAAATCCCGCGGTTTCAATTTTCTTTTTCTCGCAGACCTGGCGAACAGCTTCTTCTTTATCACAAGGGTAGCTGCAGGCAAGACCGCAGCTAGCGGAAATCTGGCGAGGAACGGGGATAATCTTTACGTCCATTCCCTCTTTTCGACACAGTTTTTCGAACATGAGGGCCATACTGGTGACATGAAAGGTTACAAGACACTTCATAAAAATGTTTCCTCCTCGTGTTTAATGGAATCCTGAAGCTCGCAATCTACTTTCTACACTAAAGCAGATAACGCCATAATATCATGAAAGTATTTTCTTGACGGCATAGATAAATCATGGTAAGAAGAGAGCAACTTTTTATGTGAGGTTGTTGTTTTAATGAAAAATTCTTTAGTTTGCGAATTTTTTTCTTTCTTTTTTGCCTATTGGTACCCATGCGAGGAGGCCCTATAAGCCTGCTGGCGCAGGTACTTTGCGCGCTTCAAGGCCAGGACCTCCGAATGCGGGGTCCTGGCCTTTTTTTATTTAAATAAATTCCTAAAGGAGGAATAGAAATGAATGCGGTAACAGCACTTTTAGTCATAGCAGTTGTTTACTCTATTGGTGATTTTGTAGCTCAAAAAACAAAGGCTGTTTGTTCCATGCTTTTTGTTTCCGGCATTATTTTCATGGTGGGGTTCTGGTTTGGCATTCCCGCAACACTCTTTGAAGATGCTGTTATAGTCAAACTGGCTATTGCCCTTATTCCCATGTTGATGATCCATATGGGCACTTTGATGAAACTTCGAGATCTCAAAGAGGAGTGGAAGACCGTTATTATAGCTCTCGGAGCTATCGTTGCCGCCGCGGCTGCCCTCTTTATCATCGGTTCGCCCATCATAGGTAAAGAGTATGCTGTTCCTGCCGCAGGCCCTATTTCAGGCGGGGTTGTAGCGACCCTTATTATGAGCGAGGCTGCCAAAGCCAAGGGGCTTGAAACAGTGCTTGTTTTTGTTACATTGCTCCTCGTTCTTCAGAATTTTGTGGGTCTTCCTGTCGCTTCTGTCTGCCTTTCCAGAGAAGGCCGGCGTCTTCGTGAAATTTTCAGGAGGGGCGAAGGTCTTACAGCTGATAAAGGAAGCAAGGCCAAAAGCAACCCAGAGGAGCCCACATGGAGACTTTTTTCCGCTACCCCCAAAGATTTGCAAACGCCTTTTATACTCATTATGAAGGCCATGCTTGTCGGCTGGCTCGCTGTTATGTGTGCCAAGGCCCTTGGCGGGGTAATAAATCAATTTGTTATGGCCCTTATCTTTGGAATTGTTTTTTACGAAATTGGTTTTCTTGAGCATAAAATTCTCGACAAGGCCAATTCCACAGGCTTGGCCCTTTTCGCCCTTTTAGTGCCTATATTCATGAGCCTGAACAAGGCAACCCCCCAGATGGTGGCGTCTCTGATTTTTCCCATCGTCGTAGCCTTCGCAGTTTCCGTAGTCGGTATTGCCATTGTCGCCTTTGTCTCATCTAAGATCTTTGGTTACACCTGGGAAATGTGTCTGGCTGTGGGGGTATGCTGCCTCTTTGGTTTCCCCGGAACATTTATTGTTTCTCAGGAAGTGGCCAATGCCGTGGGAGAAACATCAGAGGAAAGGGATTTTATACTCACGGGCATTCTTCCCAAAATGCTTGTATCCGGTTTTACTACAGTGACCATTGCATCTGTCTTCCTTGCGGGATTCCTCGTGAAATTACTTTAGGTCAAAGGAGCTATTATTATGAACACAGAAAAAATCCACGCCCTTGCATCTGAAGTTGAGCAGAAAGTTATAGAGTTCCGTCATGAATTTCATGCTCATCCAGAGCTGTCGTGGAAAGAAGAAGAAACATCAAAAAAGATCGAATCGGTCTTAATAGACCTTGGATATGAAAATATCCGTCGAGGTTTTTATGGAACAGGGTCGGGAGTCATAGCGGATATTACAGGAAAGGAAGATGGCCCGCTCATTGCTATCCGAGCTGACATCGATGCCCTTCCTCTTCAGGAAGCTGTGGATGACCCCTGGAAATCCACTTGTGACGGGGTTATGCATGCCTGCGGACACGATGCCCATGCGGCGGTCCTTCTTGGGGTGGCCCATGTTCTCGCTGCCCTTAAAGAAGAACTGCCCGGCCGGGTCCGTCTCGTCTTTCAGCCGGCGGAGGAGGCGGGGGTTAATTCTGGTGCTCCGATGCTCATTGAGGAAGGGGCGTTGGCTGGAGTGGACGCAATTTGCGGGCTTCATGTCTGGAGTACCCTTGAGGCGGGAAAGATAGGTTTTCGCAGTGGCCCCATGATGGCCTCTGCCGATATATGGGAGATCGAAGTAAAGGGGCGGGGAGGACACGGATCAAGGCCCCACGAGGCCATAGACCCCACTATAGCCGCGGCCACCATAATTACGACGATTCAAACTGTAGTGAGCCGTGAAATAGACCCTCTTGAGACAGCGGTTCTTAGCGTTGGAAAGATTGAGTCGGGAACAGCAGTCAACATTATTCCAGAGACAGCCCGTATCCAGGGCAATGTGCGCACAACAAACCCTCAAGTCAGAGAAAGCATGGGGGGGCGGATCAGCCGTATTGCTGAAGGAATTGCCGCAGCCCTTCGATGTGAGGTCAAGGTCGATTTTATACCTATCTATCCTGTCACGGTCAACGATGCGGCCATGGTAGGCCTTCTTAGGGAAACCACAGGTGAACTTCTGGGTGAAGAAGCCCTTGAGGAACTTCCCATTATCATGGGATCTGAGGATTTCAGCTTCTATCAGCAGAAAGTGCCAGGAGTGCTATTCTTCCTCGGGATGGGCGATCCATCAAAGGGAACGGATGCTCAGCACCATAGCCCCAATTTCCGAACAAACGATAGCGTGTTGCCCAATGGAGTGGCCCTCCTTTCGTCTTTGGCCTGGCGTTTTCTTGAAACTTTTAATAGATAAGAGAGAAGGCATGAGAAAAATTTCCGATTATAATAGAGTGTGAATATATGCATCATGATAAGAAAGAGAATAGAGGTGGGAGAGTATGATGAAATGTCTTCATGAGTCTTTCAGAGGTTGTGAGATAACAGATCTTGATACCCCTTCATTACTTGTGGACCTGGATGTTATGGAGAGAAACATAAGCTGGATGCAGCAAAAGGCCCAGAGAGCAGGGGTCAATCTTCGCCCTCACATAAAGACCCATAGAACGCCGGATATAGCAAAAAAACAGCTGGCTGCCGGCGCTAAAGGTATTACTGTGGCAAAGCTTGGCGAAGGAGAGGTTATGGCGGCAGAAGGGATTGACGATATTTTTATAGCCAATGAGCTTGCGGGCGATATAAAAATGGATCGTCTTCTTGCCCTCGCTCGAAAAACAACCCTCGCTGTAGGTGTTGATCATCCTGATCATGTCAAAATGCTGGCGGAAACCTTCGATGGGGAGTCTCGTCCCATGGAAATAATGATTGATGTGGACACCGGTTATCATCGTACAGGGGTGGGCTCAAAAGAAGAGATTCTTGAGTTGGCGAAACTTATTCGATACCGTGACTCTCTTAAATTGAGAGGTATCTTTACCCACGATGGGAACTGCTATAATGCGACAACCATATCAGAAGTCCGGTCAATTTCCCAAAGCAGCCAAAATATGATGCTTGAGATGGCTGAATTTCTTCGAAAAGAAGGCATAGGGGTTGAGGAGATCAGTATTGGCTCTACGCCATCTCTTCTTGTTTCGGAAATTATGCAGGGAATTACAGAGATCAGACCGGGAACCTACGTGTTTCTGGACGCCGACCAGGCAGGGGTTATAGGAACCTACGAACATTGTGCCCTCTCAGTGCTGGCTACGGTAATCAGCTGCCCGGCTCCTGACCGTATAGTTCTGGACGCTGGAACGAAGGCGCTGACCTTTTATTTTCACCGTGGGAACATAACATCGAGCCCCGGTTTCGGACTGCTGAAAAAGAGACCCACCGTCTATTTGAAAAGCCTCTCAGAGGAGCACGGCATGTTTACCCCTCCCGAGGACATGGCATTCCGCATCGGTGACAAGGTAGAGATCATACCCAACCACGCGTGTCCCACATGTAATCTGTATCCTGTACTTTACGGCGTGAGGAATGGACAGGTTCAGGAGGAGTATAAGATTCTAGCCAGGGGAATGTCGAAATAGGATTATATACTATATTTTGATCGATACAAGAAACGCCCCATCTTTTCTCCCTGAGAAGAAATGGGGCGTTTTTACATACATTTCTTTGCTGGTCGAGCGCTATGGATGACCCATTTCTTCAATTTGACGCAGCACTTCTTCCCGCAGGCTGTTTAGAGGAATGCCAGTTTCTTTCGAAATTCGTTTGAGGTCTTCATACTCTGGATTGGCGCGAAGCCTTTCGTTCCCCCACCAGGCTTCTTTGATCCGCACCAGGCCAAAAGTAGTTTCCATTGGCGTAATGTGGTGGCGAAGCTTTATCCGGTCTACTTCAGAACGCCGCAGCCCCAGCGTTGTAGTTCCCTTTAAGATAATTTCCGCGGCTTGTTCTTCCTGGGAAAGAGATACAAGGCAGCAAAGGCGAATGGCAGGCCGTCCCTTTTTCATGATAATGGTTTCAAGCCAGACATCCATGGCGCCAATAGAGAAAAGACGTTCCATTACAGGCTCATAGTATTGAGGGTTCATATCGTCAATGTTCGTTTCAAGAAGGATTCCTACATCGCGAATAAAGGGCTCTTCTTTTGATGCTGAAGGGGCATTGTCCTTCTCTTTTGTTTCCTCAAGAAGGGTAACTCGTAAAAAGTTTGGAATATCGCTTTCACGAGACCCTAACCCCCGTCCGCTTCCCATCACCTTGCCTGCCGGCATGGTTCCAAAGTGGGATGCAAGCATCTTCACCAGCAGGGCTCCTGTGGGGGTAACCCGCTCTATGGGAGAGCCTGCTGAATATACGGGCATGCCAATGAGGAGATTTTCAGTGGCGGGAGCTGGAACAGGAAGAACGCCATGAGCGCATCTGATCGTTCCGCTTCCCACATTAAGAGGCGAGCAGATAACAGAGTCAGGTTCGAGCATTTCCATGAGAACAAAGGCACCCACAATATCAACAATGGAATCAACAGCTCCCACCTCATGAAAATGGACCTTCTCCGGAGGAAGGCCATGTACTTTTCCTTCAGCTTCGGCAAGGAGCTTAAAAGCGTCTTTGCTCTTTTGTTTTACGTTATGGGAAAGGCCGCTTTTGTCAATAACATCCCACACGTCCATAAGTCCGCGGTGAGGGTGATCCTCCGTACTTGTAACGGTCAGATCGATGCCGGAAAACCCGTTCCGCACGGTGTCCTTGATATGGATCTCATATCCCGCGCCGCTATCATGGTGTACCTCACCATGATGATGGTGCCCCGATGGAATTCGCAAGGTTTCCATCTTTTCAAGAAATTCTTTTCTATCGAGCCCAAGATCTAGAAGGGCCGCGAGGAACATGTTTCCTGAAATACCAGAAAAACAATCCAGGTAAAGAGTTTTCATATGTGCTCCGTCCTTCCTGAAAGATCTTTTTCTTCTATCCACTTTCTTCCCCATTCATATCCCTGCAAATCGAGCATGAGATGGTGAAAGCCTTCTTTCATCCCTATTTCGAGAATTTCCTCTCTTCGCGTTAAAGCCTGTTCCATGAGAGTCTGAGGAACTTGCAGACAGGCTATGGCTCCCAAAACCTTTATCCTCACCTGTGAAAACCCTGCTTTTCTTAAGGCCCATTCAGCTCTGGCGACACGTGAACATTCTGCTGCCGCGAGAGGATGTCCCTCAGGAAAACGGGTGGCAAGACACGCTGTTGCCTGTTCGTCCCACCATGAAATATCCAGTTCTTTGGCAAGAGTTCGCACCTTGTCTTTCGAAAGACCACCCTCCGCAAGGGGGGAATAGATTTGGGGCATTTCTTTCAGTACTTTTGTGCCAAGACGTGTAGCATCTTTGAGGTCATCCGCGTTAGAGCCTTCCAGAACAAGATCGGCCTCTATGCCTTTGGCAAATTCAAGGAGCTCCCGTCCCCGTGCTTTCTTGCAAAATCTACAGCGTTCACTGCTGTTGTTCATAACTTCGTCTACATCCAGCTCGGGGCCAGGGAGAGGGTGAAGGGTAACTCCCAGGCTGTGGCAAAATAGGCCCCCCCGTTCCATCTCCTCTGGGAAATGCAAAAAGGAACGAAACATGGCAGCATGTACATCCTCCGGAGCCATGAGAGACGCCATGATAGCCACCACTACGGCGCTGTCAATTCCTCCAGAGAAAGAAACGACACATCGTCGAGATTGCTTCAGTTTTTTAATAACAGCATCAGGTAAATATTTTTTTAAGATAGTATAGCTCAACTCTCCCACCAACTCTCTTTTAAACATCAATGATTGTATCATTTTCTCTTACTGTGGTTCACCACTTTTCCTATCCGTGGTATTCTAACACCATATAAAAAAGAAAGAAGGGGCCGCCTATGAGAAAACGCCTGGAAGAAATCGCTTTCTCCCGTCTTAAAAACGATAAAGATAATGCTATTCTCTGGTGGGAAGGAAAGTGGTTATCAGGAAGCCATGTGCTGGATGTCGTTGATCAGTGCCGTAAAAACCTGGAGGAAAAAGGTTTTGGCGCTGGGGACCGTCTGGTTCTTTTTCTTCCCAACTCTCCTCTGGTACTCTATCTTTCCCTTGCCGTGTGGCAGCTTGGGGGAACCGTCGTTCCGCTGAACAGTCGTTCGGGAAAAGAAGCCACTATTGCCATGCTCCATCATATTTGTCCATGGGGCGTTATTACTTCTGATGAAAAAGGGGTTGTGGCTGAAGCCCTGTCCCTCTCTTCCTTTCCCTGGACCGTTGCTCCTCTTGAAGGACCTCTCCCGCCCTTTCAAGGCCGTCATGTGGAGAAGGGGGATCCTGAAGTTGCCGTTATTTTTGCTACTTCTGGAACCACGGGGGATCCCAAGGCAGTGCCTCTTACCCATTCAAACCTTTACGATAACACTCTGAAGGTACAGCAGACCATAGAGGGTTTTGAGGAACATCAGACATTGCTGAACGTGCTGCCCAATTTTCACTCTCTGGGATATACGATTTGCGGATTATTGCCCATGCTCTGGGGTCTTCGCGAAGTGATAGTCCCTTCCTTTATGCCCACAAAGAACTTCTTCAGGGCCCTTCGTGATTCAGAAACAAATATCCTTATCGCAGTTCCCACGATGCTGCCCTTCCTCCTCGGGGCTGTGAGTAAGGGAGAGGCTTTGCCTTCCTCTCTCCAGTATATTCTTACCGGGGGGGGAGCCCTGGAACCAGAGCTGGAACAGCGGGTTCGAGATACTTTTAGCGTTATTATCTATCAAGGATACGGCCTTACCGAATGTTCCCCTGTGGTTTCATGTAACCCTAACGACACGATGCGAAAAGAGGGCACGGTGGGACCAGCCCTTCCAGGCTACTCTCTGGATGTTCGGGACGAAGAGGGAAACTCCCTGAAAAAAGGAAAGGAAGGCGTTCTCTGGGTTAAGGGGCCTTCTGTTGCTTCAGGCTACTTAAAAGCCCCTGAATTGACAGCCGAACGATTTTCTGAAGGGTGGTTCAATACTGGAGATATGGTTCGGATCGACGAAGATGGCTTTATTACAATTCTTGACAGGGTCAGCGATATGCTTATTGTTGGCGGGTACAATGTCTTCCCTCAAGAAATAGAGCGAATCCTGAAACGCCACCCCGACGTTATCGAAGCGGCTGTCATTGGCGGCAAACATCCTGTAAGCGGAGAAATTCCGGTGGCATTTGTGGTAAGGGAAGAAGGAAGCGGACTCACGTCTTCTGAACTGGCGAATTTCTGTAAAGATCAGCTTGCCTATTATAAAATTCCCAGAAAGATATGTTTTGTGCGAGAGCTTCCTCTTTCAGGAGTGGGGAAAGTTTTAAGAAGAAAGCTGAGAGAGCAGCAGCTCAGAGAGTTAGAGCAGAATAACCGAGTAATATAAGTTTACTCCATAAACCAAAGAGAGGCGATATTTCCACCGCCTCTCTTTGGCTATGTAAAGATTACGTTTTCGTACTTTTAGATTCTTGCCACGCCTGTCCTTCTAGCTGCTTCGGCCACTGCTTTAGCAACGGAGGGAACAACCCGCGAATCAAGGGGCTCGGGGATGATCCTCTCAGCCGTCAGCTCTTCATCTGATATGAGCGACGCTATTGCTTCACTGGCAGCAAGCTTCATTTCTTCATTTATTGTGCTGGCCCGTACATCGAGTGTTCCTCTGAAAATGCCTGGGAAGCCAAGACAATTGTTTATCTGGTTTGGAAAATCACTTCGTCCTGTAGCGACAACAGCGGCTCCGCCAGCCTGGGCCTCATCAGGGTAAATTTCAGGGGTTGGGTTGGCCATGGCAAAAAGAATAGGGTCTTTGGCCATGGTCTTCACCATTTCTGTGGTCACCACTCCGGGAGCCGAAATGCCAAGGAAGACATCGGCCCC
This sequence comes from Aminobacterium sp. EBM-42, assembly GCF_001896635.1. Taxonomy (NCBI): domain Bacteria; kingdom Thermotogati; phylum Synergistota; class Synergistia; order Synergistales; family Aminobacteriaceae; genus Aminobacterium; species Aminobacterium sp. EBM-42. The sequence continues at coordinate 4,317 of NZ_MPPC01000011.1, read as the reverse complement.
CTTCAGGACCTCGGCAAGGTTTCCCATCTCTTTATTGGGATTTGTCTCTTTTGCAATCTCATCTTTGGCCCAGTTCATATGCTCAGGCCGGCCATTGTAAATAGCGCCGCTCCGGTCGCAGAGTATAACATTCTTTGCTCCGGCAGAGAGCAAAAAGCGGCATATGGCAATGCCAGCGGCACCAGCGCCGCTCATGACGATCTTCACATCTTCGATGTTTTTCTTAACCAGCTTGAAAGAGTTTATGAGGCCTGCAAGAACTATAACCGCCGTTCCATGCTGATCATCATGGAATACGGGAATATCACATACCTCCTTAAGCCGGCGTTCAATTTCGAAGCATCGGGGAGCTGAAATGTCCTCAAGATTTATGCCGCCAAAAGCTGGGGTAATAAGGGCAGTGGTCCGCACGATTTCTTCAGGATCCTGGGATCTGATACAGATTGGAAAAGCGTCTACATTTGCAAAGCGCTTAAAGAGAACGGCTTTGCCTTCCATGACAGGCAGGGCTGCGTCAGGGCCAATATCTCCCAGACCAAGCACGGCAGATCCGTCGGTAACGACAGCCACCATGTTTCCCTTAGAGGTGACATCATAGACAGCGTCAGGGTTTTTCTCTATTTCTCTGCACGGTTCAGCGACGCCTGGAGTATAGGCGATGGCAAGGTCTTCCATACTTTCAACAGGAAGTTTGCTTGTAATGGCAACTTTCCCTTTTGACTGCTGATGGGCTAATAGGGCCTTGGCGAAGATTGCTTCTTTCCGCATGGGAATCCTCCTTTTATTTCGTGGGCTGCTAGGCGAGATAGCGAATTCCCCCGATAGTTTATAATTACCAGCTTATTATTCTACACATCAAATCGCCTTTTCGTCTTCTTTTTCTTTGACGACTTATAAAAAATTATGAGAGAATAAACAAAAGAGAGGTGAGTGGTATGGCAAACAGGTTTTTTCGTTGGGTGGGTATTGTCTGTCTTATCTTTTTATTTGCAACAGCTGCTCTCGCCCAAAGTTCTGTTCAACCCGATGAAATAGAACTCCCAGAATCCCTGAAAAATTCCGGGAAGGAGGTTTCCGCTCCAATCTCAGAGGATGGAGCCTCCCAATCCTTGCCAGAAGGGCTTCGACAAGAAATAACTTATTCAGATCAGGGGACTCCAAGAGAGGTGAGACATAGCTTTCTTCATGTAGAAGGAAACCCTGTGCCGGATACTTTTTCCTATCTGGAATATAAAGATTCTGCCTGGGTCTTTAAGAGCCGAACCGTCCCCTGGGGAGATGATGGATATTGGACTGTCAAAAAGAGAAACACCACAGAGGGGCAAAAAATAATCACAGACGGCATAAAACAGCGGGGCTGGTATAGAGGAAAAGTGCGTTTAAGGGGCACTCCTGAAAATTGGGTCTACGTGGAATGGAAAGATGGGCGGGGCTTTGTGGCTCCTCACCGAATGGAGGCCTTTGCCGGAGAACTTGACCTTCCCTTCCTTCCCAGAAGAAAACAGGCGGAGTGCCGTACCACCTGATAAAAGAAACAGGCCCCGGTTCGGGGCCATGGTAAAATAAAAAAAGAGTGAGTGTTTTAGCTTGTTTCTTCTAAAGACTGTGCGTATACTAGGCAGGTTGAGTTAAAATACTAAGATAAAGCTGTCAAGTAAAGAAGTGGGAGGACGTAATGCGGGCTTTAACATCGAACTTTGCCAAAGGGCTTATCACCCCCTGTCTTAAAATAAAAACAGTTTCTTTCGTGGAAGAAATGAGCTCACAGCGCCAAGCCTTGAGAGCAGGTTCTCCTATGGCAGGTCACAAAAATAAAACAGTAACTGCAACTACAATGACTACCACGTCGACTACTACGTCGACTACTACTACATCAACTGCTATGACATCAGGAGTTTGTACGGAACAATACCATAAAGGGCCTCTTCGGGGGTCCTTTATTTTATTTAATAATTCATAAAAAGGTGATGAAGGAGGAGTGGGTGGTGAAAAATTTTTTGGTCACAGGGTGTCTAGGGCAGATTGGAACGGAACTTGTAAAGAAGCTTCGTTGCCAGTACGGCTCCGACCATGTTGTGGGGTCTGATATTAAAACGACAGGCATAGAAAAGCTTGGTGACGGACCTTTTGAAATTCTTGATGTCCGTGAAAGTGACACCCTTGTACGTATTGTGGAGAAATATAATATTGATACGATTCTTCATCTGGCGGGTCTTCTTTCGGCTGTTGGCGAAGCAAAGCCTCAGCTTGCCTGGCAAATTAATGCTGGCGGGCTTTTTAATACATTAGAAGTAGCGCGAGAAAAACAGTGTGCGGTTTTTTTCCCCAGTTCCATAGCGGCCTTTGGGCCTAATACACCTTTGGACCATACGCCTCAGGATACCATTCAAAGGCCCGCCACCATGTATGGCATTACGAAGGTAACAGGAGAGCTTCTTTGCGATTACTACCATAAAAAATATGGCCTGGATACACGAGGTGTCCGTTTTCCAGGCCTGATATCCTACGAGACAGAACCAGGTGGAGGAACGACTGACTATGCCGTAGAAATTTACTATAAGGCTATTGCCGATGGTCATTATGATTCATTCATTGCCGCGGGCACCTATATGGATATGATGTATATGCCCGATGCTATAGATGCTGTTATCCAGCTTATGGAGGCAGATTCTTCAAAACTGAAACATCGCAACGCCTTCAATATTTCTGCCATGAGCTTTGATCCCGAGGAGTTGGCGGCTTCAATCAGAAAGTACATACCCCATTTCACGTTGGGATATAAAGTGGATCCTGTTCGACAGTCTATTGCCGAGTCCTGGCCAAACTCTCTGGATGTAAGCGCTGCCAGGGAAGAGTGGGGATTTGACCCCAAATATGATCTCGATAAAATGACCGAGGATATGTTGGCCCATCTCAAAGAGACCCTAAAAGTGAAAAAATGTAACAAAAAGTAAAAGAAAAATTATCTAAGAGGGGGAAGAAAAGATGACCATAAAGAAAACCTTTATTACAGAAGAGCTGGACCGGTTGAAAAGGGAAGGCTTGTATACGAATATACCTGTCATAGCAGGCCCTCAGGGAGCATGGGTAGAGATAGAGGGGAAAAAATATCTTTCGTGCTGCTCTAATAACTATCTGGGTTTCTGTAACGACCCCGCTCTTATTGAAGCGGTCAAGAAGTATGTTGATAAATGGGGAGTTGGGCCCGGAGCGGTCCGTACCATTGCGGGAACCCTTGACCTTCACCTGGAACTAGAGAAAAAACTCGCAGAATTTAAGGGTACAGAGGCGGCTATGGTGGTCCAGTCCGGTTTTTGCGCAAACCTGGCAGCCATTCCTCCTCTGGTAAGCAAAGGAGATCTTATCTTTAGTGACGAATTAAACCATGCGTCAATTATCGACGGGTGCCGTTTAAGCCGAGCTGAAATAGTCCGCTTTAAACACGCGGATCCAGAGAATCTTGATGCTCAGCTGGCAAAATATGACAATGTAAACTGTCACAAACTTGTTATCAGCGATGGGGTCTTTTCCATGGACGGCGATATAGCTCCGCTGCCAGCGCTTGTTGAAGTGGCAGAAAAGCATGGAGCTATGATCATGGTGGATGACGCCCATGGAGAAGGTGTCCTTGGCCGAGGCGGCAGAGGTATTGTGGACCACTTCAATCTTCATGGCCGGGTCGATGTAGAAGTTGGCACCCTTTCCAAGGCTTTTGGCGTAGTTGGCGGTTTTGTAGCCGGAGATGCCGAATTGGTAGATTATATTAGGCAAAAAGCTCGTCCCAACCTTTTCAGCAGCGCTATGACCGTTCCTGATATTGGTGCGAACCTGGCTGCCCTTGAAGAGCTTTCAAGAAGTGAAGATCGGGTTAAACGCCTCTGGGAAAACGGACGATACCTCAAAAAGGGACTTAAAGACATGGGCTTCAACATTGGGCATAGCGAAACGCCCATCACACCTGTCATTATTGGGGAAGCTACAGAGGCCAAGAAATTCAGCGCCCGCCTCTTTGAAGAGGGAGTCTTTGCCGGCGCTATTACATTCCCCACAGTGCCTATGGGGACAGCTCGCATTCGAGTGATGGTCTCAGCTGCTCACACAAAGGAAGACCTTAATTTTGCCCTTCAGAAATTCCAGCTTGTTGGAGAGGAAATGAAAATTATCTCATCATCGAGATAGATATAAACGAGGGTACACATAGAGTGGAAGGAGAAATATATATGTTTGAGAAAGCATGGGAAGAATTAGAGAAGACGGATCGGGCCATAGCCGATGTTATAACCCGTGAACGGGAGCGTCAGGAACACGGCATCGAGC
>NZ_MPPC01000013.1:0-22127 GCF_001896635.1 Aminobacterium sp. EBM-42 | reverse complement strand
GTTGCTTTCCACAGGGGTTATTTGAGATTGCATAAGAGACATTTTTACCATGACGGCGCCCGGACTCTGTCCACAGGTAGTTACAATAACAGGAGGTTCCACAGCAGGCATTTCAGCAGCACTTGCTGCGCCTGCAAAAAAAAGAGCGGCAGAAAGGAATACCACTCCAAAAAGCAAGAAGCTTTTTGGGTTCATTGTCTTAAGTTTCATATGTTTCCCTCCTCAATAGATAAATAAGTTCAATTTTTCGCATGAAATGGTAGCTTGAAGAGGGCAGGACAACAAGATTTTAGTTTTTTTCGTTCACGAGTGTAATGTTTTGTTTAAAATTAAAGAATAAAAAAAGATCCTCAATATAGTCTACGTCTGGCTTTATAGATTTGAACTAAATGAACAAAACAATAGGGGGGCTTTAAGCCCCCCTATAACGTCTAAATTAATCTGTAGCTATGTTTAAATGAGTTTATATTTGTTAATAGGACGTCCTACATCCTGATATTCCCTTTTCATTATAGCTTTCCCAGAAGCTACAAAATATTCCAAATACCGCCTTGCGGTTATTCGCGAAACATTAAGGGATTCCGCCACTTCCACAGCAGAAAGGGAATCGCTGGTTCGCCGCAAAAGGCTCTCCACCTTTTTCAGCATTTCCGGATTCAAACCTTTAGGAAGTGATGATTGGTAATTTTTATAGCTTTTAACCTGAAAAAGGCTGTCTATATCTGCTTGATCCACGTCTCGTGGCCCTCTTTTAAGCTTAACTTCCATTTGTCTGAAAGATTCCAAAGAGGCTTTCAACCGTTCATATACAAAGGGCTTTACAATATAATCGAATGCTCCAGCCTGAATAGCTTCGTTTACAGTGCTTACATCTCTGGATGCTGAAACGATAATTACGTCAACATTCTTTTGCAGTTCTCGTATTTTACGCAGAGTATTCAAACCGTCAAGACCTGGAAGAAAGATATCAAGGATTAAAAGGCGAATCGGCAACACATCTAACAGCTCAAGAGCTTTTGCGCCATCTCCAGCCACTGCAACAACGCGAAAATCTTCTAAGCTATTAATAAAATTTTGGTGTATCTCCGCCACCATAGGATCATCCTCAACTACGAGAACCTCTATCTTATTCAAAAAAATCTCCTCCTTCTCTATTGGGAAGGGTAACAATAAACTCAGTAAATTCATCAAAACTGAAATCTAAAGAGATGTCTCCCCCCAGCGCATCCACCATTCTCCTGATGTTGTAAAGTCCATATCCAGAAGTACGGGGACGGGCTTTGGTGGAAAACCCTTTCTCAAAAATTTTACTTGCCTTTTCTTTAGAAAGTTTTCCCCCGTTATCCCAAACACATAGCATTATCTGATTCGACTCGTCAAAAATAGAAAAAGATATTTTACCTTTCCGGTCACGAAGATTGAGTACAGCTTCTATGGCATTTTCCATGAGGTTCCCGATGATAATGACAAGTGCCTGGTCGCTGATTGCTGCAAGCTCGCCGCAATAACTATCGGGAGTAATCTCGCACTCTATACCCAACTCTCGGCATCGCCCTAATTTCCCCAAAAGGATACCCCCTACCGCGGGGTTCTTAATTCTTTCTGCAATCAAAGAAGCCGTTATTTGTCCCGGAGCTTGTTCCTGAGCGATAAAAGTCAAAGCCCGCTCATATTTGCCCAGCTGTATAAGACCGGAGATGGCCTGGAGTTTATTTACAAACTCATGGTTCTGGACCCGTAAGGAATCCACGTACATACGAACGCCTGTCATCTCTTCTGCCATCGCATGAATTTCAGACATGTCACGAAAACTGGCAATGGCCCCAGCCACTTGATTATTTAACACCACAGGAATTTTGTTTATTACCAGGGGGGTTCCCCCAACGTTCTGTTCGAGGTCATAGGTTGTTTCCCCAGACGTTAGAACCCCTGTGAGGTTGATTTCAGGCACAAGGCTGTCTACATCCTGCCCTTCTACATCAGAAGTCATATTCAGAAGCTTGCGCGCAGAACGGTTAATGAGGGTGATACGACCGCGATTATCTATAGCTAAAATACCATCACGAATAAAGTCTATCAGCCTCTCTCTCTCTCTTACAATCCTGGTCACCTGTCTTTTAAGGGACAAGTTCCATAAGAGAATAAGGATTATAGCAATGGCAAAGCCGCCTACTACTTTTATTATCAGTCCTTTATCGATTCTCCCATCCTGCCTGTATTCATCAAACCACTTGCGATAGAGCCTGTCGTAAGTACCATTGCGGCGGGAATCAGCAAGGCCTTCTCGTAATATCCCCGCCAAAGATATATCCCCATGGGCAACAGTGTATCCCCAATCTTTGCTAAAAAGGTTCAAAGACGTGGCGACCACATTTGCAATAGAAATTTTTTTACAGATAGCCAATCCCTGATAAAGGTTCATGAGGGCAAAGTCATATTGCCCCGATGAAAGAAGATGAACGATCTCCACCGGATGGTTTGCCAATACGATCTCTGAAGCCAGGCCGCTCGAGCGGAGATATTCTTCTTCAGCGCTGCCCTGCTCTACAACAATGGCTTTACCGGAAACGTCGCTCAAGCGGCTGCCGCCCAAGCCTTTTCGTGTAAAAATGGAATAGGGAACTTTAAGCACTGGAAGGGAGAAATAATATTGTCCTATTTCTTTTCCCGAAACATTAGGCAACCCCACTCCACGCTGGTCTGTTTGTGAAGAAGATGGTGGAATATTTACCACAGGCGCTAAACGAGGCAATATGGCATCATTGCCACGAGCATCTGCCACTCCTAGCAACAGATCCACATGGGAAGAATAAAGAAGCGCTGGAACTTCTTGCCAACGTACCATTCTGAAGTTTAAAGAAAGCTCTTTCTGTCTGGCGATAGATTGTAAAAGCTCAACAAGGAACCCCGTCGGTACTTGTGTTTCGCTAATAAATTCAAAGGGATCCTGTGCCCGGTCCCCTACCGCATAAATAACTCGGCCTCCCGCGCCAGCCCCCCGGCTCGGAGAAAGAGAGATAAAAACAATCAGAAAAGCGGTAAAAAGAAAAGCTGCTATCCGAAACCTTTTTCTCATTCTCACCAGACCCTGCCCCACATATATTTGGAGATGAGAAGGGTACAGAGATCCCACCATTTTTCCATGGCATCTTTCATCCCATTGTTAGAAATCTCATTCAAATAAGCGGTACCCAACTCTGGAGAAGAGCTCCACAATTTCACTGCCTTTTTTTCAATCTCTGCCTGTTTCTCAAACAATTCCCTTTCAAAGGGAACGCGAACCTGCTCCATATCTCGAAAAGCTAATTGATAACGCCGATTCACCAGATCAGCAGCCAAATAGAATACCCATCTGGCAGAAGATTGGTCAAAACGGCCTATCTTGAAATTTTGCCATTCTTTCGGGATAATGGTGGTTCCAGCATAAACCGGCACATAAACTCCCATATGGGGATGTCCCATAGAAAACCACAATATTCCGCCTACAGGGGCAGGAAGCCAGCTTCTGGATTGTGAAACAAAACTATAGGATGTTTTAGCCGAAATAGGCCGGTGATATGGAATATTCAAGAGGTCACGCATAGAGTTGTCTGGGAAGGGAGTTGCCAACTCGCTTTTTACAAGTTTGCCATTAACATCGGGAACAAGCCAGGCTGGATTATCCTCCATGTTGAAAGGCGTTCCTTCAAGGGTAGAACGTTGCATGGTCATCACATCTTGAACGGATATTTTTTTCTTTGGCTTAATAGAAAAGGGATAAAAAGAAACATCTGCGTTCGGATCCCATTCCTTGGAAGGATCCAGTGTTTTAAAAAGATAATGGAGCCTTTGCCGAATCCAGTCGCTATACATAGACCAATACCCAGAACGGGGGGAGTAGGCTTCCCTCCAGTTAAAAGGGCGTCTGGAGCCTGGCTTGTACCAGCCATGCTGTATAGCTACATCCTGATAATTCTTAGAAGCCATAAAATAGCTGGGCTGACTCAGATCAATCTCTGTAATAACGCTTCCGTTGGTTACCACAGCAACTTCATCGTCAGGCACTCGCTGAGCTGCCCAGACAGCCCCCGGGATGCCGCTTCCCGGTTTCCACATGAAACCAACACTGCGAATCTCAAAAATCCAGGCCTCATTGGGATCGGCAATGGTAAGAGCCTCGCCCTGACCAACACAGGAAGGAAGAAATCCATAGGTTTCAGCAAGCTCCCCCATAAGTTTAATGGCTTCGCGAGCAGTTTTTGTTCGTTGAAGAGCTATAATTTCCAACTGCTCAATGGTAAGAATCCCTTTCGCATCAGGAAGGAAAGCGCTTAATTCGTCTTTCTGCCCAACAGTACTCTCACCGATGGAGAGCTGATGCTCGTTGAAGCAGGAATAGCCTATGTGGAAATATGTGTAGGTTTCTTCAGCCTGAGGAATTTGGCCGATCACCCGAGGCGGGTTCGCGTCTTCTCCTAAAAGGTTGATGTAAACATCCATCATCGTTCCCGGAGAGTATTTTTGTCCTTTTACCACCCTTAGATTTGCATCATACCAATTATCAGCAGTATGAGAATTGATCACAGAACCATCCGCGCTCGCGGATCTCCCCACAAGAACAGCTGTACAAGCCCAGGAAGGAGTGGAAACGAGTACTAATAAGCAACAGAAAGGCACCGCCCACGCAAGCCCAAGGCATTTTTTTCTCCGATTCACGTTGTCAGCCCCTTTGAAAAGAGTTAAAAGCAATTTTCCCTAGACTATAGAGGTTCCATTATACGATACAAACGGGCCTGGAAAATCCCGGCCCGTTTATGTATACCCAATTAATATAACGAAGGTTGCCAACTCTCTGCTTTAACAGTCAGGATGGGGAGGATTCGTTTGAAATGCAAGGGCCTTGTCTTTCACTGTGACATATACCTTGCTCCCTTCCCGAACCTCTCCAGCCACAAGAGATCGTGCCATTCTGGTTTCCAGCTGTTTTACGATGAAACGCTTCAAGGGACGGGCTCCAAAAACTGGATCGTACCCTGCATCGGCAATATAGTCTACCGCTTCTTCTGACAATTCAAGATCAATCCTATGATCTTTCAAACGCTTCTGAAGCTCTTGTGCTAATAGCTTGACAATCTGGCGTATCTCATGCCTCTGGAGTGGCTTGAATAGAACCACATCATCAACCCTGTTCAGAAATTCCGGCCGAAAGGCCTGGCGCAGCTCTTTCATCACAGCCTCGCGAGCATCTTCTTTGATCTGCCCGTCTCCAGTGATCCCCTCAAGAAGAAGGGGAGCCCCTATATTACTCGTCATGATGATTACTGTATTCTTAAAATCCACCACATGGCCCTGACTGTCTGTAACCCTGCCATCGTCAAGGATTTGAAGCAAAACATTGAAAACATCGTGGTGAGCTTTCTCTATCTCATCAAAAAGAATCACAGAATAGGGGCGACGCCGCACCGCCTCAGTAAGCTGACCACCTTCCTCATATCCAACATAGCCAGGGGGGGCTCCGATAAGCCTTGATACAGAGAATTTTTCCATGTATTCCGACATATCGATACGGATCATATTATCTTCACTATCGAACAACGCCTCGGCAAGGGTCTTAGCCAGCTCAGTCTTTCCCACCCCTGTGGGACCAAGAAAAATAAAGGACCCTACAGGCCTGCGGGGATCCTTGATGCCTGACCGTGCCCGTATCACCGCATCAGCCACAAGTTCAACAGCCTCGTCTTGTCCAATAACCCGCTGATGGAGAATCTCGTCGAGCTTCAAAAGTTTCTCCCGCTCCCCCTCCATAAGGCGAGTCACAGGAATGCCTGTCCAGCGGCTAACGATCTCGGCAATCTCATCTTCAGTAACTTCTTCCCGCAAAAGCTGATCCCCTTCTTGTCCAGCGGCATGAGCCCCCTCTTCTTTTTTCAACTGCTGCTGTAATTCTGGAAGGCGCCCGTGTTTTAATTCCGCCGCCTTATTCAAATCATATTCCCGCTCAGCCTTTTCTATCTCTCTTTTTACAGCGTCAATTTCTTCGCGCATCTTGCGAACTTTAGAGATGACTTCTTTTTCGCTCTCATACTGAGCACGAAGGGCATCTGCTTCTTCCCGGGCCTCCTGAAGTTCCTTCTGGAGAACACTCAGACGTTCAAGACTGGCCGCGTCTTTTTCTTTTTTGAGCGCCGCCTCCTCTATCTCAAGCTGCATCACCTTTCGGGATGCCGCGTCGAGTTCAGCGGGCAAAGAATCGATCTCCGTCCGGATCATGGCACAGGCCTCATCAACAAGATCAATGGCTTTATCAGGCAAAAAGCGATCAGTTATATAACGGTTTGAAAGTACCGCCGCCCCCACAAGGGCATTGTCCCGAATACGCACGCCGTGATGGACCTCCAGTCGTTCTTTCAAACCCCTCAAAATAGAAATGGTATCTTCCACATCAGGCTGTTCTACCAAAACCGGCTGGAAACGCCGGGCCAGAGCCGCGTCCTTTTCGATACGTTTCCGATATTCATCGATAGTTGTAGCGCCAATACAGTGAAGCTCTCCCCTGGCCAGCATGGGCTTCAGCATGTTCCCCGCATCAATAGCCCCTTCCGCCGCGCCTGCTCCTACTATGGTATGCAGTTCATCAATAAAAAGAATAATCCGCCCCTCGCTGGTCTTTATTTCATTCAAAACAGCCTTAAGGCGTTCTTCAAACTCCCCTCTATATTTAGCTCCGGCCACAAGAGACCCCATATCGAGGGCAAAAATGCTTCGATCCTTTAGCCCTTCCGGAACGTCCCCCCGAACAATCCGCTGGGCAAGCCCTTCAACAATGGCTGTTTTACCCACGCCCGGATCGCCTATCAGCACAGGATTGTTCTTCGTTTTTCGGCTTAGTATCCGAATAACCCTCCGCACTTCCTCATCCCTGCCTATCACAGGATCCAGCTTTCCAAAGCGTGCCATTTTTACCAGGTCTCGACCGTATTTATCAAGGGCCTCGTAGGTTTCTTCCGGATTTTCGCTGCTTACCCGCTGAGATCCCCGAACCGCGGTCAATGTTTCAAGAAAAGACTCTATGGTTATGTTGTATCCGGCAATAATCCGACCCGCTGCTGTAGCGGAACCCTCTTCTAAAAAGCATGAAAAAATGTGCTCCACAGAAACATATTCATCTTTCAATCGCTCTGCCCGTTCCTGCGCCTGTACAAGAATTTGAGAAACACGGCGAGAAATATAGATCTTCCCCGGCTCCAATCCCGGCCCGGAAACTCGCGGACGTTTTTCTAGTTCCCGCTCCACATCCTTTTTCAAGGCATCAACAGGCACGTTCATTTTCTGAAGTATACGGGGAATCAGCCCTTCAGACTGCTCGAGAAGGGCCAGAAGCAAATGTTCACCATCTACTTCTTGGTGTCCCCAGCGAAGGGCCATGTCTTGAGCTGAAGACAGTGCTTCTTGTGATTTTTTTGTAAATTTTGAAATATCCATTATCATATACCTCCCCGTGAAACCGCCCTTCGATCCTGGCGTGTTTGACCTTTACTAACCATTAAGTATTATAAAGGTCAGCATTGGTCATTCAAGAGGGCTTAATGTTGCTGAAAGTGCTTTATTCTCTATTTCTGTCATTTTAATCTTAATTTCTCTTTTTATCTTCTAATTACTTCTATTTTATAAGAAAACTCTTATGGTGAGAACAAAAGAAGAAGATATAATATGTATGATATGAAAAGACTTTTTTAATGGAGGGAAAACCATGAAGAAGAAAAATATTCCTCTTCTGACTTTTGTCATCCTCGTTCTCTTTTTGGTTTCGGGACACCTTTGGGCCGCTGAAGACTTTGTAGTCACAGATTTCAAGCCGCAAGGATCAATAGAAGAAAGAGCGCCCCTTATAACTGTTGTTTTTTCGGCCCCAGTCACGCCTTCTGAAACATGGCCCTTATCCATATACCCTGCCATTCCGGCTGAAGGAACATGGAACGATCCTCAAACCTTCACACTGAAACTCATCAAACCTCTTTCTTCCGCCACTCAATATACTGTAGAAATGAAAGAAGACCTGCGTGATGAAAAAGGACGGCTATTGGCGGGCCGCCACTCTTTCCGCTTCCAGACCCCGCCTTTGACTTTTGTTGAGTGCCGTCAAATTGATCTTACAGAGGATGGCCTCGCTACCCTAGAACTTCTTTTTTCCGCTCCTGTTTCTCCCATTCGAATTCGCGGATTCGCAACCCTCAAAGACTCCTATGGGAAAATGGTACCCTATGCTGTTTCAGGGGAACAACCCTCCACCTCAATTACTCTTACAACCCGACCCTTTGACGGAAATGAGCTTCTTCTTTCCATTGCCAGTGGGCTGACCAGCGAAGCAGGCCCCCTCGGTCTCGAAAGGCCCATTGAGCAAAAAATACTGCTATCCTCTGCTTTGGCCGTTCGTGGATCATGGAATTATCTTCAGGGACCGAACCGCGGATCTATTATGATCCAGACATCCTCGCCGATAGATATGGCAAAAGCCAGCAATTTCATATCTCTTGAGCCAAAGATCCCCTTTACAGTAAACCCTGAATACAACGGATTTACAATTGATGGTCCCTTTCAACCCCGCCAGCGCTATGTCCTCACCTTGAAAAAGGAACTCTCCACCCGAACTGGAAGTCAGTTAGGCGAAGAATTCAAAAAAGCGTTTGTTTTTTCAGATGTTGAACCTTCTATTGCCTTTCCCACGGGAGGAATGTTCCTCGCCCCCGCGGAAGACTCTCGAATCCCTCTTGAAACAGTCAATATAGATGAAGTGGAAATGAGCCTGTGGCGTCTTTACGAAAATAACATACCCTATGCGGTGATGACAGGCATTAATTCTGTCCCACGGGAACTTTCAAACCTTACGGCTCAGAAAAAAGCAAAAATCCAGGGCACCCCCAATATTGCTGAAAGGCGGGCCATAGACCTTCGAGAACTGGCAAAGGACGAGAAGGGGGTTTTTCTGCTCACTGCAAGAAACACCGCTCCAAACACATGGCAGGAGGCCCAGCAAGTGGTGGCCCTCACCGATATAGGAATTATGGCAAGAACCTATTCTGAGGGGATCATGGTCTGGGCCAACTCTATTCGGAAACTCGAAGCTTTGGTGAAAGCTGAAGTGCGCGTCTATTCCCGAAGCAACCAACTCATAGCAGAAGGAAAAACAGGACGGGACGGCATTTTTATGCTTCATCGCACAGCGCCATGGAACGATGAACTCCGCCCCTTCCTTATTACCGTAGAGAAAGACGGGGATATATCTTTTCTGCCTTTGGATAGAAACGTCGTCGCTGACAACGGTTTTGACATTTCTGGCCGCCCCTATCTTCGAAAGGGATACGAAGCTTTCTGTTTCGCTCCCCGCAATATTTTCAGACCGGGAGAAACCGCCCAATTCAAGGCGATTGTGAGAGATGGAGCACACCAGGCGCCATCTTCTTTCCCTCTCCTTCTTACCATCACTTCCAGCCATGGGAAAGAACTCTCCCGTTCCACAGCGAAACTTTCTCAAGAAGGAACGCTCCTCTACTCATGGGAAATCCCTGAAAACATTATGACAGGAGCCTATCAGCTGTCCCTTCTTATGCCAGGAAATGAAAAACCCCCCCTTGGAACCATGACCTTCTATGTTGAAGAGTTTGCCCCTCCACGCCTCGAGGTCCTCATTGAAGAAAGTGTCAAGGCCCTCAAGCCAGAAGAGGAATTACTGCTTTCATTTTCTTCCCGCTACCTTTTCGGAGCCCCTGCCTCTGATCTCCCCTGGGAAGGAGAGGTAAGGGCTGTTTCTTCTTCCTTTGCTCACCCCAAATGGAAAGCCTACATTTTTGGAGATCCGGAAAAAAAATCGGAACCTGTCAGTGAATTCATTGGACAAGGCAATCTCGATGAAACAGGCAAGGGATCTCTCTCTTATAAAGCGAGGGGAGAACTCATAGCTCCGTCAGTCTTAAACTTTCTTTTTACCATCAGGGTGAGGGAAGAGGGTGGACGTTGGGTCCCCCAAACAGTTTCCATACCCTGCTATCCCGCCCCCTACATGATTGGCATAGAGAAAAGCAAAGACGCCCCGCTCCCACAAAAACCTTATGAAATCAGAGTGGCAGCAGTGATCCCTGACGGAACCCCGGCTCCTCTTCACTCCCTCACCGTGTCTGTGTCAAAGATCATGAAACATTACACCTTGAAACGGTATGCTGACCAGACCCGCATGGAAGAACAGGAAGAAATTGGAACACCTGAAGTCAAAGAAGTCGCTCTTTCCCAGGGAATCGGCCTTTTTACCTTCACTCCCCAGGAGCCTGGAGAATACCTTCTGCAATTTGAAGATCAGGAAACGGGCAGTTCAGCGTCAACAAGGCTGCAGGCCTGGTACTCTTTTGAATCCGGGGAAGGTGGCTCTCCCCTTATCGACAGGGTTATCATCTCCACCGATAAAGAAAAATATGTCCCTGGGGAAACTGCCACTGTTAACATCCAATCCCCTTTCCAGGGACTGCTTCTCTTTACAGTGGATACAGATAAACAGCTTATTCGAAAAATAGAAGAAATGAAATCCGGAGAAACCTCTCTCAAGGTCAAGATTACGGAAGATATGGTTCCCAACGCCTATTGCACTGCTTGGGTCATTCGTTCTGTTTCAGATAAAGATTACGATGCATGGGGGGCGCACCGCGCTTTAGGAACAATCCCCCTTTTCGTCGATAAACCAGAATCTCACTTATCCGTTTCAATAGAAAGCCCACAGGAAATAGAACCTGGCTCCCGTCTTCCCGTAACGGTCTGGCTCAAAGATTTCAAGCAAAGACCTGTGGAGGGGTACGTTGCACTGGCTTTAGTTGATGAGGGCATTTTAGGGCTAACCGGATATGAAACTCCTGCCCCGGATACATTCTTTT
This sequence comes from Aminobacterium sp. EBM-42, assembly GCF_001896635.1. Taxonomy (NCBI): domain Bacteria; kingdom Thermotogati; phylum Synergistota; class Synergistia; order Synergistales; family Aminobacteriaceae; genus Aminobacterium; species Aminobacterium sp. EBM-42. The sequence continues at coordinate 11,232 of NZ_MPPC01000013.1, read as the reverse complement.
TGGGCAAAAGAGAGCTGTCAGCTTTCACAAACGACATGTACGACCAGCTTATGCCCCTTGAATCCCGGAAAACTCCTCTTCTTCATCCCTCGGGAGGAGACAGCGCTGAAGCTATGTATGACGCTGCAATGGGCGGCCTGCTCTCACCCCTCCTTACAGGACGATCCTTTACCATCCTCTCTCTTTTTGAAGGGGAGGCAGGGACAAACCATGAAGGCAAGGCGGTCATAGACCTTGACATCCCCGAATTCAGCGGTAAAGGGCGCCTCATGGCTGTAGCTGTGGCAGGTTCTGCTTTTGGATCTTTTGCGCAATCAGTGGTCATTCAGCGTGACATAGTTGTAGAACCTTCCCTTCCGCGGGCTGTTGCCCCTGGGGATCATTTTATAATGCCTGTCACCCTTTTCTCCCAGGGGGATGTTGAACAAAAAGTGACCCTTCGGGTCAAGGAGGTCCAGGGCATGACCATAGATGACAATAAAGTGGTCACCCTTTCTGTCCCGGCAAAGGGCAGAATTAGCACGGCAATGCCCGTAACCGCAGGGGCAAAAGCCGGAACAGGAAGCCTTGACATTGAAGCTCAGTGGGGAGAGAAAAGCTTCACCCTTTCTAAAGAGATAACAATCCGTCCGCCCTATCCCAAAATAACCACAACTCAAAGCGGCGTTATCACAGAAGAAGGAGACCATACTCTTCCAGTTTCCGGTGGATGGTTCTCTGGAACACAAAAGGGAACGCTGATTCTATCGGCCCTTCCCACGGCTAACCTCACCGGCGCTTTCAATTTCGTGCATTATTACCCCTACAGCTGTCTTGAACAAACCGTATCGAGGGGCTGGCCACTGCTTGTGATGCCTAATCTGGCAAAACACATTGATCCTCTTCTCTCCTCTGAAAAAGAGGTGGAGAAGCAGCTAGAATCCATTTTTCGCCGCCTTGGAAACCTTCAGCTTTTTGACGGCAGTTTCGTTTCGTGGAGCGGTGAGGGCATTCCCCACTTATGGGGCAGCATCTACGCCTCCCATTTTCTTGTAGAAACAGCCAAAAAGAATATTCCTCTTCCAGAAGGTCTGCTGGAAGGGGCTTTGTCCTATCTGCGCCAGATTCTTTCTCTTAGCGATGAAGAAGGGCCTGAAAAACTAGCAGTCAGAGCCTATGCCTCTTATGTTCTTACATTGAACGGGGAACCTCCCTTGGGCTGGATGGAGCACCTGAAAGGGCACAGACAGGCAATGACTGATTCAGGGCGGATCTTTCTGGCCGGAGCCTACTCTCTTTATCAGAAAAACACCGCCCCATTAAAAGAGCTCGGCCAAGTACTTTTTTCAACAGAAGAAGGGGTGGGGGGCCCTACCTACGAACTGTACTGGAGAAACAAAGCCCTGCTGCTGCTAATGTGGAACGCTCTCGACCCTCTGGCGCCAGAAACAATAGCCCTTGCATCCGAACTTACTGAACAGCTTTATAAAGAAACGTGGGAAACAACTCAGGAAAACGCCTTAGTCCTTCTCGCACTGGGACGATATATGGAAAGCACTTTGCCTCTTCAAAAGAAGCCTTTTACTGCAGAAGTGTTTCTTTCTGAGGGATCGCCCCTTGCAAAAATCTCAGAGAAAGAAGAGATCGCCCTTCCTTTAGACGCTGTTTCTCACGACCTGATCCTTCGCCTTAAAGGGGAAGGACCCCTTTATTACGGCCTGTCCCTTTCGGGAGTGCCAGAGGCAGCGGTAGAAGCTTACAATAAGGGAATTGAAGTACGGCGGGTTGTAAACAGCAGCGCCTCCCTCGGGCAGAAGCTTTCTGTGGAGCTTTATGTCACTCCCTTGGCCCCAACGACAACCCTTGTGCTCTCAGATCTTCTTCCCGGCGGGTTGGAAATAGAATCCACAGGAGAAATCTACTATATGCCCGCTGACGGGGGCGAGATCAGGGCAGAAAAAAGGGACGACCGCCTTATCCTTTTCATTACAAACCTTAAAGGCCCCCTTATATATCGATACACAACAAGAGCTGTAACCCGGGGCACCTTTGCCCTTCCGCCAGTGTCAGTGGAAGACATGTATAATCCGGGCATAAGGAGCCTGAGCCATGGAGGCACGCTCACCATTGAATAAAAAATGGCGTAAAGGGCTGGTCCTGGGCGGAGCTCTCCTTTTTCTCCTCTGGGTCAGCCCTCTTCTCATACCATTACATATTGAAAAGGTCAGAGAATGGCCAACTTCACCTATCCTTCTCGATGAAAAGCTGCGTCCTTTTTTCGTGAGCCTTTCTTCCTCTTCAGAATGGTGCATTCCCATATCTTACGAACAAATGGGCGCTTGGCTCCCCCATATCGCCGTAGCTATTGAAGACCGCAAATTCTGGTCTCACCATGGCGTAGATTTTTTTGCCATTGCCCGGGCAGGATTGCAAAACATCCGAGCTAAGAAAGTCGTTTCCGGTGCCTCTACTATCACAAGCCAGGTCATCCGCCTCTCTATTTCAAGGCCGCGAACCATCCCCATGAAAATAGCTGAGTTCCTTCAGGCCATGAAACTGGAAAGACTTCTTTCAAAAAAAGAAATTCTTGAAATCTATCTCAATAGAGCGCCTTTCGGAAGCAACATTCGAGGGGTAGAAGCAGCGAGCCGAATCTGGTTTGGCAAGCCGGCCGCCACCCTTAACGTAGAAGAAGCGGCCCTCCTCATCGGCATGCTCCGAGGCCCCTCCCTATTCAGGCCGGACAGAAACCCCAAGAGAGCCATGACGCTCCGAAACCAGATATTGGCCGCTATTGCGGATCAAAAACTCATATCAAAAAGTTTCGCCGCGAAAAGGGCTGGAACCCCACTTCCAGACCAAACCTATTCCATGCCAGCCTTGGCCTTCCATTTTGCCCACCAAGTGCTCTCTCAGTCTGAAGCTCTTGTCATTACAACAACCCTGGACATGCAACTTCAGAAGCGAGCAGAGCATGTTATTCAGAGAACCCTTAGCGGCCTCCCCCCTTCTATTACTGGAGCCGCCATGGTCGTTCATAATCCCACTGGCGCTATCCTGGCCTATGTAGGGAATGGGCGGCTGGGAACAAAACAGTGGGGGAGCTGGATTGACTGCTGTCAGGCTCTGCGTTCACCAGGTTCAGCCCTTAAACCCTTTGTCTATCTCGAAGCTTTCAGAAGAGGTCTTCTTACCCCTTCTTCCCTTCTTGTGGACTCGCCTCTTTCCTTCGGCGGCCTCGCTCCCCGAAACTTTGACCTTACCTACCGGGGTCCCGTTTCAGCAAGAAAAGCCCTCGCCCTTTCACTGAACGTTCCGGCTGTGAGAGTTCTTCGCACCGTAGGGACAGAGACTCTTCTTCAAACACTGCGAGCTGCCGGCATTGCATCCCTCACTCACGAACCGTCCCATTATGGGGATTCCCTGATTCTCGGAGGGTGCGAAACCACTGTAACCCAAATGGCCCTGGCCTACGAAACCCTGGCCAATTTAGGCATTCAACGCCCCCTTCAAATGGTAAAGGAAAATGATGCTCCCTACGAAAAACGGATTTTTGACGAGGCGAGCTGCTTTCTTATTGCAGATATATTAAGGGATCCAGGCCGTTTACTTCCTGTACATCAGGAGGGAATGGCCAACCAGAATATGTCCATAGCCTTTAAAACGGGAACATCCTACGGATTGAGGGATGCCTGGACCGCAGCCTATACCCCTGAACATACGATAGTTGTCTGGTTTGGAGACCCCGCGGGTTTCCCCCATCCTCTTCTTACGGGGTTAAAAATTGCGTCTTCCGCCGCCATAGAAATGATCCAGGCCGCCACAAAAGGAAAATGTAAGTGGTACATGCCCCCTGCCGCTCTTGCCCAACGAGAGGTCTGCGCCCTTTCAGGCCTTCCTCCCACAAAAAATTGCCCCGCCCACAGAATGGACTGGTACATTCCAGGCATTTCAAGAAACGACCGCTGCTCCATTCACCAAAAAGGCAAAGGACAGCCAGATATACCCCTTACTCAAGAACCGCAGAAACTAACTATCACATCGCCTCTGCCCCAATCTCAATTCTTTCTCACCCCCGAAGGAAGGGGACAAAAGATAGCCCTCCGATGTGAAGGAAGCAAGGATATTCTTTTCTGGTATTTGGATAATGAGTTTTTCGGGCAAAGCAAAGCCCCGAAAGAGCTCTTCTGGAAGCTCTCTCCGGGGCGTCATAGTATTTCTGTAATGGATGAGCAGGGGCGAAGCGATTCCATATCTATTGAAGTTCTTTCTCTTTCTTCTCCCAAACCTCAGTCTGCCCCTCTCCTTGAACTTCATTGATCTTTCATGCCGCGAGGGTTAAAGGATGAAACTTTCGCCAACTCTTCAAAGAGCTCCCGCTCCTTTTGTGACAAGCTTTTAGGAACAGCGATCTCTACGATCACATATAAGTTTCCAGGCTGAGCTCCTTTCCTTCGCGGCAGTCCTTTCCCCCTCAAGCGAAGACGCTGCCCGCTCTGTGTTCCTGCCGGAAGCTTCATACTCACCACTCCCTGAAGAGTTTTCACCGAAAGGGAGGTTCCTAATGCCGCTTCCCAGGGTGAAACGCGCATGACAGTGGTCAAATCATATTGATCCACCTGAAAGTGTGGATCCTTTCTCAGCTTTATCGTGATATAGAGATCTCCATTTGGCCCCTCGCCCATTCCCTGACCCCCTTTTCCGGGGAGGCGTATCCGGCTGCCGTCGGTAATACCCTGAGGGAAGTTGATAGTAAGGGTCTGAGTTCGAGGAATCCGCCGGCCATCAGCCCCAATCTCATACCGTTCTAGCGAAATAGTCTTGGAATCACGGCAAATCACATCTGAGAGAGTCAGCTCCATCTGAACTTCAATATCTTCCCCCTTGCGGCGCCGAGGCGCACCTCTGAAGAAAAAGTCCTCAGCCCCGCCCTGGACACCTCCAAAACCTCCAAAAATGGTCTTGAAGAATTCACTGAAGTCAGAGCCCCCTCCTTCACCAAAATCCATGCGGAAAGTACCGCCATGTCCCCATTCTGGCGGAGGAGTAAAGGTTTGGCCCTCTCTCCACTGATTGCCTAAAGTATCGTACCTCTGGCGTTTATCAGGATCCTTAAGCACTTCATAGGCTTCGTTGATCTCTTTATACCGCTCTTCACTTCCCGGCGATTTGTTTACATCAGGATGGTACTTTTTCGCTAAATTACGATAGGCCTTGCGAACATCATCCTGGGAGGCGCTGCGATCAATCCCGAGAACAGCGTAGTAATCTTTATATGTTACAGGCATGCCATCACCCTTCCCTGACCTTTGCTAACCAATAATTATACGACAAAGGAAAAGCCCGGGCAACCTATGTACCCGGGCCTCAGATTTCTTATTTAATGGGGGTGGTTCGGATGTTCCGACACGTGGTCATCAACGTGATCTTTCCCTCTTTCCGGAAGAGGTTCAACATGAAGGGAGATGAGGGTTTCCGGCCCAAACTCCTGATGAAGCCTGTCTTCCACCACTGAGGCTATATAATGGGCTTCCACCAGGCTCATAGACCTATCGACGAGAACATGGGTTTCCATGGCAATATAGGGACCGACCCGACGAGTTCGCAAATGGTGGACTTCGCGAATCTCCTTCGACTCCCTTATAAGGGCTATGATCCGCTCTTCCGTTTCTCTATCGAGAGCTCCCTCAAGAAGTTCATTCAAGCTCTCAAGCATTATCGGCAGCGAGACTCGAATGATAAAAAAACTTACAGCAGCTGCCGCAATGGGATCGAGGATGCGGCCTCCGCCTCCTAAAAAACGGGCCCCTGCGATGCCAAAAAGAACGCCTATGGACGAAAAAGCATCGGAACGATGGTCCCAAGCCTTGGCCAAAAGAGCCGGGCTGTTTATATTTTTGGCCCAGTGGGCTGTATATCGGTATAGAAGTTCTTTTACCACAATGGACAAAAAGGCAGCCCCCAAGGCAAGCATTCCAGGCCGGGGAAGAGCCTCTCCTCTCAAGATCATAATAATTTTATGAGCGGCTTCAAGCAAAATCCCAGTGCCTGCCACAAATAAGACCACTCCGCATAAAGAAGCTAAAAGAGTTTCCACCTTTCCATGGCCATACCGATGATCTTTATCTGCGGGCTTGTTGACCACTTTAAAACCGAAAAACACCACTACATCGGTAACAAGATCTGAGAGAGAATGGGTGGCGTCAGCAATCATGGCTCCGCTATGAGCGGTGAATCCTGCCGCATATTTTACAATGGTAAGAACCAGATTAATCCAAAAACCTACGGATGTCACTAATAGGGCACGTTCCCCTCGGTTGAATTCCATCAAAGCAGGGCTCCTTTTTGTTGTAATAATAAATGCTCAAGAAATATTTGCAGTATATAATGAAAAGAGTAAAAAAGGCAATAAAGGGGGAGATTGGTTATGAAAATGCAAATGGTCCATATCGATCTTTCCACTGGGACAATAGATACGTTCTCAGTGGAAGAGGGGGTAGCTCGCCGTTTCATAGGAGGTTCAGGCCTCGGCACCTATTTTTACTTCAAATATTCCCGTCCGGAAATTGACCCTTTAGGGGCGGAAAACCCGCTTATTTTTATGAATGGACCCTTTCAGGGCACTGGAATACCCACCAGCGGCCGACATCAGATCGTTTCAAAATCTCCCCTGACAGGGGCCCACGGCGAATCAGACGCTGGCGGAACTTTTGGATTTCATCTTTTGCGAGGGGGCTTTTACGGCCTTATTGTGGAGGGGAAAGCTGAAAAGCCTGTCTATATAGTCATTCGCAACGGAGAAGTTTCTCTTCGCGACGCATCTCTTTTATGGGGAAAAGATTCCTTTGAAACCGAACAGATGCTTAAAGAGGAGTTTGGAGGAGCTTGCGGTGTTTCATGCATAGGCCCGGCAGGAGAAAAAATGGCCCTCATAGCAGGAATAATGCACGACGGACCCCATGCTCGAGCTGCTGGTCGATGCGGCCTTGGCGCAGTCATGGGAAGTAAAAATCTAAAAGCCATTGTCGCTGGGGGGACTTTTAGACCAGGCCTGTTCGACGAAGAAAAAGTGCGGGCCCTCTCAAAAGAAAAACACCTTTTATTTTCTCAGAAATTGGCAGGTATGACCCGTTTTGGAACTGCCGGCGGAGTATCCTTGGCCGAAGAATACGGGGATTTGCCCATTAAAAACTGGCAGCAAGGCTCATGGAAACCAGAAGTCTTGTCTATTACGGGTGAAGCCATGGCCGACACAATCCTCACAGAAAATTACGGCTGCGTTGCGTGTCCCATCCGTTGCGGGAGAGAAGTTGCCTTCGATAATATTGCTGGGGCAGGGCCTGAGTACGAAACCATCGGCATGTTGGGAAGCAACTGTCTTGTCAACGATCTGAAAGATATAGCCCGGGCTGCCGATATCTGTAACCGCTACGGCCTCGACACCATCTCGACAGGGGCAGCAGTAGCCTTTGCCATGGAGCTTTTTGAACGGGGCATCGTTACAGAGAAAGAAATCGGATTTCCCCTTAATTGGGGAGACGGAAAGGCCATGATCCGAATAGTGGAAGCCATGGGAAAAAGAGAAGGCTTCGGCGCTATTCTCAGCCTAGGAACCCGCAAGGCAGCTGAAATAATAGGACATGGGGCTGAGCGATATGCAATTCACGTAAAAGGCCTTGACCTTCCTGCCCACGATCCTCGCTGCTACAAAAGCCTGGCTGCCGGATATGCCACATCAAGCCGCGGAGCCTGCCATCTTTCAGGCTACACATACGCCTGTGAACGAAACGCTACTTATAAGGATTTTGGAATTACAGAGGTCCTCGACAGGGCCATCGATGACGGGAAAGGAGAACTGAACGTTCCTTTCCAGAACTTTATGGGCGTTCTCGACTCTCTAAAAATATGCAAATTTCCAATCCTTGCCTGTGTCTCCATTGATGATCTCCTTACATGGATTCACGGCGTTACAGGCTGGGAGATGACCAGAGAAGAGCTAGAAGAGACAGGTAAGCGCATCTTTACACTGAAGCGGCTTTTCAACTCCCGGTGCGGCTTCACAAAGGATGACGATACTTTACCAGAACGGATTCTTCACGAACCGCGCGGAACAGGAGGAGCCGCGGACACACTTCCCGACCTTCAGAAACAACTTGAATGCTACTATGCAGCCAGAGGCTGGGACGAAAAGGGCATTCCTACCTATGAGCAATTGAAAAAACTGGGGATTGAAGAATTCGCATTATAGACATTAAAAAGATTTTCCATGACAAAAGCAATGGATGAGATGGTCATTGACCATCCCCACTGCCTGCATATAGGAATAGCAGATGATGGGGCCGACGAAGGTAAATCCTCTTTTTTTCAGCTCCCCGCTCAAGCGGGCAGAAAGAGGGGTGGAAGCCGGTACGTCTGACGGATTTTTCCAGTGATTGGTTATGGGTTTGTTATCTACAAAACTCCATAAAAAGCGCGAAAAAGAACCATGCTTTTCAGCAATGGCAATGAATTGGCGCGCATTGTTCACCGCCGCCGCGATCTTTCGCCTGTTTTGTATGATGTGGGGGCTCTGACAGAGCCCCTCTATTTTTTGCTGATCAAAGGCCGCCACTTTTTCAACATCGAACTGGGCAAAGGCATCTCGATAGCCTTCTCTCTTCTTAAGAACAGTGAGCCAGCTCAATCCCGCCTGGGCCGATTCTAGAATCAACAGTTCGAAAAGGCGCTCTTCGTCGTATTGAGGAACACCCCATTCTTCATCGTGATACGCAGTGAGCAATGGATGGGTTTCCGCCCAGGGACAGCGCTTCATTTCCTCATTGGCTATCATAGTTCCAAAGTCTCCATAGACATGATGGCAAGATCTACAAGCGTAAGAGTTCCCCACCGTATCTCTTCCACCTCCGCCAGATATTTAATGGCCTCTGCCGCTTCAAGGGCACCGATAACATAAGGGGTGAAACTTGGAGTTCCCGCCGCAACCTCAATGCCCGCGTCAGGGAGACTCCCTTCAAAAACATCAAAATGAGTTTTTTCCCATGGTCTATATCGTCCCACCTGCCCAATCATCCCCCCAAGAGCGCCATGGATGACAGGAACTTTCGCCTCCTTGCACCCTTTATAGAGAACAGCCCTTGCCAAATTGCTATCAAGGGCATCAATTGCCAAATCCACTCCTGCCAGAAGTGACTGACAATTATCCTCAGTCAACATGTGAGGAACCGCCCACACGTTGACATGGCCATTGATCTCTTTTACTCTCGCCTCAGCCGCTTCAGCCTTTAATCGCCCAAAATTGTCTTCCTTTGCCAAGAGCTGACGATTTAAATTACTCTCTGAAAACACATCCCCATCTACAAGGGTGAGCGTTCCTACCCCTGCCCGGGCCAGAATTTCAACAACCACCCCGCCGAGTCCTCCGCAACCAGCTACAAGAACGTGGCATCGAAAGAGGCGTTCCTGTCCCTCCATTCCTAAACTTGCTATGTTCCGGTCATAACGGCGGGGAATCATTGTTATCCCTGATGATGAAAGTGGTGGGAGTGCTCGTCCACCAGTTCATCATGGCTTTTGTCTTCCCAGGGTTCAAGGCCCTGACGCCGGCGATAGTCGTTTATTGCCCCATGAATGGCCTCCTCTGCCAGTACAGAGCAATGCATTTTTATCGGTGGAAGTCCATCAAGAGCTTTCGCCACAGCGCTGTTCGTTATATTCCATGCTTCCTCTATAGTCTTTCCCATTACAAGCTCTGTGGCCATACTTGAAGAAGCGATGGCTGACGCGCAGCCGAAGGTCTTAAACTTAATATCCACAATATGGTCATTCTCAACCTTGATATATATCTTCATAATATCGCCGCATCTTGGGTTTCCCGCTTCCCCAACGCCGTCTGCATCCTTTATCTCTCCCACATTGCGGGGATTCTGAAAGTGATCCATTACTATTTCACTATAGAGCATTCTTCTCGCTCCTTTCCTCTGCCTTCAGAAAATCTTCCCATAAAGGCGACATGTTTCTACGCCGCTCTACTATTCCTGCAAGTTTTTCAACAACATAGGCCACATCTTCTTCTGTGGTGGATTCCCCAAGGGTGAGACGAAGGGAACCGTGAGCCTGTTCGTGGGTCAGCCCTATTGCCATAAGCACATGGGATGGATCGAGGGAACCGGAAGAACAGGCGCTTCCTGTAGACGCCGCTATGCCGAACATGTCAAGATCCATGAGAAGTGTCTCACCTTCTACCCCTATTAGGCTTACATTCACATTATTGGGCAGCCTGCCATCCCCCGCTGCACCATTGAGTTTTGCATAAGGGATCCGAGCCATGATTTCTTCTATTAAACCATCCCTCAAAGCGGTAAGACGACTTTTTTCCGAGCTTATCTTCCCTGCTGCCCGCTCTATGGCGATGCCCAGGCCCACAATGCCTGCCACATTCTCAGTTGTGGCCCTGCGGCCTTTTTCCTGGCCGCCTCCATGGATAAAGTTATCGAGCTTTACGCCTTTCCGAATATACATGACGCCCGTTCCCTTGGGGCCGTAAAATTTATGGGCTGAAAGAGAGAGCAGGTCAATATCCATGGCTTTCACATCAATAGGTATGTGAGCTACCGCCTGAACAGCGTCTGTGTGAAAGAGCACGCCCTTTTCCCGGCATAGCCTTCCGATCTCGGCAATGGGCTGAATGGTCCCTATCTCGTTGTTTGCAAACATCACCGAAACAAGAACCGTCTTCTCTGTGATGGCCTTTCTTACATCATCTACAGAGACACGACCCTCTTCATCTACGCCGAGGTAGGTAATATCATAGCCAAGGCCAGCAAGATACTCTGCTGAATGAAGCACCGCGTGATGTTCTATTTTTGTTGTGATAATGTGATTCCCTTTATTTCGATAGGTAAAAGCCACTCCTTTCAAAGCCCAATTATCCGATTCTGTACCGCCGCTCGTAAAATATATCTCATCGGGCGATGCGTTCAGCACCTCGGCAACCTTTTCGCGGGCAGCTCTCACAACCTCTTTGTTCTGCTGTCCCAGCGTATAAAGAGATGAAGGGTTCCCAAAAGACTCAGTGAAATAGGGCATCATCTCTTTGAGAACTTCGGAAGCCACTGGAGTAGTAGCCGCATGATCCATATAGACCTGTCGCATCATATTAATAGCCTGCCTTTCTCTCAAACTATTTCTGAAGATCATGATCTTCTATAAGATCTTTCAGCGTTGTTGAGACCAATACATTATCAATACTGTCGC
>NZ_MPPC01000005.1:0-1807 GCF_001896635.1 Aminobacterium sp. EBM-42 | reverse complement strand
TTGACAACTGAATACCCCGAAATGCAAGAGATACTTCAAGCAGAATATGCCATGACGATAATTCCGAGCGTATTCCTTGAAAGATAACGAGGTTGTGTCAAACAAGGCAAGCCCTCTGGAACAGTAGCGTTTCGGGTCATTTATAAAAGGCAAGGAGGTGAAATAACTGAAAACACAATATGATAACTTGCCGCAGATGCTTAAAGATAAGCCACAGTTTTGCTGTTGGAAATATGAAGAGCGAAGTGGTAAAAAGACCAAAGTTCCCTATAACCCAGTAACGAGAAAAAGGGCAAAACCAAATCAACGTGGTACATTCAAAGATTTTAGTTCGGCGGTAGCTGCTATAAGTGATTATGATGGTATCGGATTTTTGGTGGGTAATGACATATGTGTTATCGACTTAGATGATTGCTTTGATAGTGGTGGTAAGCTTAAGCCTGTTACCCAAATTGTTGTAGAGGCTTTTAGTGGTTGTTATATGGAACACAGTCCATCTGAAAAAGGGCTTCATATTTTCTTTAAGGCCACAGGCTTTAACTTTGACAAAACAAAATATTATATCAATAACAGAAAGCTGGGAGTTGAGGTCTATGTGGCTGGAGCAACAAATCGTTTTGTTACCGTAACAGGCAATGTATATGCAGATGGTGATATAGCGGAGAAATCGAATGAACTACAGATGATACTAGACAAGTATATGCTACGTCCTACCACTGTGAAGCAACTTCTGGATACAGAAAGTCAATCATATCTGTCTGACAAGTCTGTTATTGAGAAGGCTTTAAAATCGGCAAATGGAGAAAGGTTCAAAGCATTATGGCAAGGGGATACATCAGGCTATGCTTCTGCCAGTGAAGCTGATTTGGCACTTTGCGGTATGCTGGCATTTTGGTGTGGCAGAGATATTGGACAGATAGACAGACTTTTCCGGCAGAGCGGCCTAATGCGAGATAAATGGAATAGACCGCAGTCCGGTAGTACTTATGGAATGATAACCATAGAAAAAGCTATCGCAAATGCTACTGAGATATACAAACCAGGTGGTAAGCGTTCATCAGCTACAGAAGATTTTGGTGAATGTTCTCTTGCTGACTTTAAGCCTGAGAGTAACGATCGCTACCCTTGGACGGATATTGGGGCAAGCAGGTTGTTTGCTGATTATTATAAATCTTTAGCCCGCTTTGTTCCCGAAAGGAAGATGTGGTTTTGCTACGAGAATGGTATTTGGATTCCTGATGTAGGTAATCTCAAAGTGATGGAAATGTGTAAATCATTGGCTAACCAACTACTAACCTATGCTTTGACTATTCAGGATGAACATCAGAGAAAGGCATACATTGACTATTGCAGAAAGTGGCAGTCAAGAAGATACCGAGAAACGGTTCTTAAGGATGCACAGAGCGTATATCCCATATCAATGGCTGAATTTGACCAAGACCCGCAGATGTTCAACTGTTCCAATGGGACATTGTTTTTAATGTCTATGGATTTTCATCCCCACAACAGCGAGGACAGACTTACAAAGATATCTGGCGTTAAATATGACCCAGAAGCAAAAAGTGAGCGATGGGATAGATTTATTCATGAGATTATGAGCGGAGATGAGGAAAAGGCAAAATTCCTCCAAAAAGCCTTTGGTTACAGTATTAGCGGAGACACTCGGTATGAATGCCTGTTTGTTCTCTATGGTGCTACAACTCGAAACGGTAAAGGTACGCTATGTGAGAGCATTCTTAAGGTATTAGGCAGTTATGGCTGTACCGCAAGGCCAGAGACTATCAGTCTGAAAAAGAACAATAACAGT
>NZ_MPPC01000024.1:0-190349 GCF_001896635.1 Aminobacterium sp. EBM-42 | reverse complement strand
GTGGGCTTGTCCTTTTGGCCATTGTTAAAACCTCCTGTTGTCAGTATATTTTACTTCACCGACTATGAGGAAGTTTACACAAACTTATAGGCACTACCGGAATATATTTTTTATCGTCAACTTTTAAATAAATAGCACTCATTCTTATCCTCCTAGTTAAAACGGCGCATCTGTTTCGTCTATGTTGAATTCGCCTTCTGTAACGCCAGATCTATCTTTCTTGCTCCCCAAAAACCTAACGCTGTTTGCAACAACTTCCGTAGTCCATCGATCTTCATTGTTTGAATTTATATATTTCCTCACCTGTAATCTGCCCTCTAGCAAAACAGGGCTCCCTTTTTGCAAATATCTATTGCAGTTTTCAGCTTGCGCCCCCCACACTACAACTGAGATGAAATCACAACCCATATCTTCTCTGTTTTTATTTTTCCCTCGGTTAACAGCAATATTTATACTTGCTACAGCTGTACTGTTTGCCGTATATCTCAAAACAGGATCTCTTGAGAGATTTCCCATTAAAATAACCTTGTTAAAGCCTTGCATTTTGCCCTCCTACTTCTCCATAAATACAGTTTGTCTACGTCGGCCCCTGTAGTCTCTTCCCTTCACGGTGCACCATCGGCCCATTTCTTTGAGCCTAGAGACAATCCTGTCGCCGCGCTCTCCTAATAGTGAAGCAAGATCGGAAGGAGATTTTGCATTTGTAGTGATGACTGTTTGTAGCTTTTCTTGATACCTCTTGTTGATGATCATATACAGCCGCTCCCCGACCCAATCGGTGCCTCGCTCTATTCCGAGATCATCGAGAACTAGAAAATCAACGCTTTTTACCATCGCCATAGTTTCAAAGCCCTTGCCATTGCTGGTTGTTTCCCTGAGCTCATCCCACAGTTCTGGAACAGATACAAAAAGCGCAACTTTCCCATCTTCGATTCTTTTGTTTACCATTGCTGCCGCAAGGTGAGTTTTGCCAGTGCCTCGATCTCCTGCAATAACGAGGCTAGCCCCATCTTGCAAACAGCACATGGCCGCCCCCTTTGCATCAACTATGCTTTTTTCAATTCCTTTTGTATCAAAATTTTCGAATGTCTTTTCATGAAATGTCTTTGGTAGTTTAGAAGCTGTTATTTGACATTCAATTTCTTTTTGACGTTGAATTTGTTCGGAAGACCCACATCTAGCAAACTTAATAACGTAAATAGTTCTGCCACCCTTTTCATCAATACATACAGATGGCTTCATCCCATGAGTCGGGCAACGCCCTACTCCAGGGCATTTTTTTTCACAGTTGTGCATTTCTGCCGCCCATGTAAAACTGCTGTAATCTCCGTAAAGCTCGTTTAATTCTGCAATCGGGAAAATCTTCTGAACATAGTCTAAGGCTCGCTCTCCAATGCTTTTTTGTTTAGATATGCGCCCCCAGGCTTCCTTTAATGCAGGTACGGACTCTAAAAGGCTTGCTAATGCTTCTTGCATTACGACCACCCCTCGTCAAGATCCGATAAGTCTTCAGTGGGTGATGCCCTTTTTTGTGCTTTAGGATTCCATGATTTTTGGTATTTTAAAGATTCAGCTATATAGCAAAAATCCAATTCCGCAAGAGACCGCTTGTTCTTGATAAACCTCTTGATAGCTGTAGTTATCTCTTTTTGCACACGTGCAGGAGTATGCGATATGGCCAAATCTTTTAGTGCGCTTATCTCCTCTTCACGCAACCCTGACCGTTTTGTCTGAAGCAAGAGCAGCTTGGCAGTTTCTCTCATCGAGGACGGAGCGTCTTCAGGATTTTGTGTCTCCTGGGGAAGGGTTTCCCTCTCCGTAGGAGAGTAAGTATCTTTAGTTATAGTGGCTATAGTTAATGGTATGTCGTTTTTTGCAGGGCTGGTATGTCGTTTTTTGCAGGCCGGGTCTGCAATATTTGCAGGGCTAGGCTCTTCTTTTGCCTCTCTTTTAGCCTTATGTCCTATGATTTCATAGCTGGAAGACGTCTGCATTCCACGACCATCATATCTAGTAATTCTTTTGATGTACCCACACTCCTCGAGATCTTTTAGGGCAGAATAAACCGTTCTTTCGCTACAGCCGGCAGTTTTGGCCAATGTAGCCACCTTAGGAAAACATGTGCGATTGCCTGTAGAAGCGAAAGTACAAAGCACCGCATAAATACCTTTGGCGCTGAGGTTTAGCCGTTCATCTCTCATGACGCATATATCAAGGCATATCCACCAAAAATCTCTATTGTCAGTCAGTGTTGGTTCAGCCATATTGCTCTCTCCTTTACCCTAACCATTGCTGTTGTTTTATATCCCCTATCCGGGGAAGCTTTGTTTTCTGTTCAAACACACCTTCTCTTACAAGGCATGTGAAAATGCCTGATATAAAAGCGAGTAATAGAACAAGCTTTTTTATGTCTAGCCTCATATCGTCACTTCCTTATGCTAAAATGAGGCTAGGAGTTACAGCTCCTAGCCTATAAGTTTTCAAACAGTCTCTGATTTTCGGATCAGAGACTCTCTTTTTATCCTTTGGCAAGCTTTTACTATTATTTCCCTCGTACGAGTGTTCTCTTCAGTTCGTCGAAAAACAACGCCTCGCAATTTTTGCCCTCTATAGTTCAACAAACTAACAACTGCATTTCGGACAGCTCTTTTCATGCCAGACACATTCTTTCTCTTTGTTTTTGGAGATTTGCCAGCTGCGCAATCTCATCTCTAATCTTTTTTCTGCTTAGACTATCGTTATATTTTTGATGTAACACCTCTGCATGTGCCGTCCTAACACGTTGCAGTTCAATAGCGTCATCAAATTCTTTTAAAGCTTGAGCCTTTGAAAGCCATACAACGCAATGCATTGTTAACCCTCTTCTACGAAAGCTGAAAGCTTTTGAACGTCTCTGATTGATATATCTTTATATCTTGCGCTAAGCCTTTTCCGTTCATCCGCTCCGCAAATGGCACTGAGAAGACTGGAAGCCTCTCTTTTTGCAAACCATATTCCCTTGAAATAGTATGGGCCGCTTATCACGCCGTTTTTAGCCAACATCTTTAAAAGACTTTTCCCTATTTTTTCAAGCATTCGCTTCGGCCTCCTCTTCAATTTTCTGAACAAGATTTTTTATGTCAGATACTTTCCAACCAACTATATTTCCAGTGATTTTTATTCCTTTGGGGAACCGTCCCTCTCTAATTCCGTCGTACCATGTTGTTCGTGAAACCGGTATGACTTGAAGAACTTGCGGGAGTCGCATAAAACCGAAATCCGGGATGTTCATGATGTCGTAACCTCCTTTGCGACCATTTGACCTGTTTGACGTTCATAAATGCTGTACATGTTACTTTGGGACGTCCTCAAGGTGTTCTTGAAGATGAGATGGACGGCGAGGAGACAACCTGTTAGCCTCTATTCTTCCCAGCACATATTCCTTCTCTCCTATCGCCAATAGCACCCAACCTTGAGACAACAAAGAATTCACTTCGTCATGGTCATTCGTAGTTCTTATCTTGTTTACTCCGTACAGTATCGACATAACACACCTCCTGAGCTCTCTCTATTCGACTATCAAGGTCCCTGCTCGCTTTGTTTTTATTCCTGAAAGAGCATCTATATACTTATTGAGTTTCCGAAGCGCATAAACAAACAGAATTCCTTTTTCAGTGTTCGCTTCCCCGTTATCCATAAGGTCTTGGAATATCACTGTTACTTCTTCCGGCGTATCGCAAGTTTCATGCAATATTTGAACTGCCTGTATAGCCTCCGCAAGAATGTTTATTAGATGGAAGCCGCTGAGCTCTCTTTCCTGCGGAGGGGTGTAGGGTTTTCTTGAAAAAAGATAGAAACTTCTACTCTTAAAGCTTTTGCAATGCTTTCAAGATCATCTACTCGAGGAGCCCTTTTGCCCGTTTCAAAGTTTACAATTGAACTCCTTGAAAGTTTTGCCATTTCTGCTAGTTTTTCTTGAGTCAATTCCCTTAAAACGCGAATAGAACGGATGTTTTCCCCTATACTCACCACTTCACCCCCCTCTTGTTATGTAGCCAATCGTACTATTTAAAAGAACTATATATCTAAATGTTACGTATGTCAACACAAAAAGATTACTTTCTTACTCTTGATTTATGACCACATTCGTAGACAATTAAATAGAGGTGATAAGATGTCTGTTGAGGAAAAGCTCAAAGAATGTAGAGAGCGAAAGGGGATGACTCAGCAAGAAGTTGCGGAGAAATCCGGATATTCAAGAAGCTCTATTATTAATTGGGAAAAAGGGCTTAGAACTCCCGACGCTAATGTTTTGAAAACGTTGGCTCAAGTTTTTGGCACCACTGTCGCCTACCTTATGGGAGAGACAGAAGAGCCAGCCGCCTCTAAAGAAGCAACTGTTCGAAAAGATTCTATTAGGTATTTTGATCAATGGATTGAAATACCTGTTCTTGATCCAACAGCTATTGCATGTGCCGGACGAGGTAATGGGGGCATGATTGAGATTTATGCTAGCGCTGAAAAAACGATACTTCTACCCATTGATGTCGTAGGAAATATCTCTATAGATGCTGATAAAAAGCCGTTTGCAGTTTTGGTTGAAGGAGATAGTATGGAAGGCGCCGGAATCCCTGACAGAAGCACAGTCGTTGTGAATCCCGCAGAAGAAGTATATGACGGTGATGTTGCCTTAGTTTGTTTTGGCTTGCAAAAAGAATGGGCAATAAAATGGGTATATTTCGACACAAAAGATGGTTCTGTTGAAATCCGTTCTGCTGCCCCCCAATACAAGCCCAGAAGCTTTACTAAAGAAGAAATAAACATGGGACTTTTTTATATCGTCGGGAAAGTGACACTTCTAACGGCGGTTCCAAGGAAAGGAATTTGATCTTTATCTAAAATACACGTTTTACTACTTAAGGAGTGACCAGCATGAAATGCGAAAGGTGCGGTGCTGAATATAGTGGGGATATTTGTCTCCATTGTCTTTGGCGAATGCACTGGGGAGATAAAATACATGACGAGCCACCCCAACAAAGGCGTATGGAGCGAGCTCAACTTATCGCTAAGGTAGATAATCTAGATGCGGTAAAAGGTTCTTGCACAATTAAAGGAAGTAGCTCTACTCCATATATCACTACTCTTACATCCTGCACTTGCACAGACTTTAAACGAGCCTTCAAACGTAAACACACTATCCCTTGTAAACATATTTATCGTCTTGCCCATGAGCTCGGAATTATAGATCTCGGTAAAATTTCCAACGTTGTTATAACTTTCAATGAAGATAAAAAGCACAAAATTGACTCCCTTCAAGAAGATTCCCAAAAAGAACTTTACGCACTTTTGACGCGTTGGATATATGGTCTAGACACTGGCTCATGGATTTATTCCCGTGATGAATCTAGTCATAGAGAGTTGCTTTCTAAAGAAATCTTACAAGAAGTGGATTCACCAGAAAGACTTCTTGTCTTAGTCCACATCAGAGATTTACGCCAAGTCTTAAAAGAAAATAATTTAAAATGTCCACGAACAAAGAAAGAAACAATCAAACTTGTCTATTCACTTTGTCCAGAATCTGTTGATGAACTTAAAAAAGACTACTGCATAGTGAAATTCAAAGAAGAGGCTCGTGGCATCCGAGGTAAAGTACGAACCCATTTGAAAAAGAATTTGTTTCAAGATGATTTCGACTGTACATCAGATGATGCGCTCTATTGGGGAAGTTATATTTACGAACTTTCAGACTAGGTAGGTGGGAATATTCAAAATGAACATAGACACTCTTTCACCCGATGCAAGAACGATGCTTGCTTTTATTTTGCACATCGACATTATCGGACATCAACATGCAGAAGAGATAAACAAAAAACTGCAAAAAGAAGACCCTTCGAAATACAAAAAGCTCATGAAAAAACTCGACTGGCAAACATGGGAGTTGCCAAATAAAGGTATTGAAGAACTACTTGATAAGAATTTTATTTCTTTTGATAAAAAATATAACAGGGGGACAAAAATAAAGTTCCGCTTGAGCAATAGTCTACAAAGAGCAAAAAACGAGCTCTACACCACTTTAAAAAGCGAATTAAAACATGGCATTAACATGTGCCAAGAAACAACGCTGGGTTCCTTGTCAACACTTAAGACATTGCTTAAGGCGTCAAGCACAAATGATAACGATATTCGCTCAGGAAGGATCTTGCAAACTATCAGATGCAAATATTGTTCAGACTGGTATATGCATGTTCCCGACTGTTTTAATGCCGCTTTAGATATACAGCTGATGGAGCGCAACAAAAACACCGTCTCCTTTCTTGCCTGGACCCAAGGCTCTAACTTTGGCTTTGCCAAGGGAGACATTATTTATAAAAACTCTTATGCGGGCTCAAGTGTCTCTCCTTTGATTCAAATCGATGCTGCGTCCCCTGCAAGTATTCAAGATGGGAAACGTTTCCCAGGACATGTAAAGTTTTCATGGCATTTTACAGAAAACAACACATCTCACAGCATGACTCAAGACGAGTTCGTCCACTTCTTGATCAATGGCCCCCAAAAGAAGTTACAAAAACCACTGAAATCCAGGAGAGATTTCACTGATAAGTTGTTACGTAAAGAATGTCAGCTAACGCTTTTTTCTTAAAACTTATATTTGGAAATATGCAGGGAGGAGGTTATTTAAATACTCAACTTTGTAGCTATAGATTTTGAAACAGCGAATGAGAAAAGATGCAGCCCATGTGCTCTTGGAATAGCTATTGTTGAAAATGGCGAAATTACAGAAACAAAATCGTGGCTCATAAAGCCACCTAAAGATTACTATTACTTCAATCCTTTCAACGTTAGAATTCATGGTATTCAAAAACGCAATGTAAAAAACAAGCCTGAATTCAACCAAATATGGGAAGAAGTTAAGCCTCTACTTACAAACGCTACCGTCGTTGCGCATAACGCCTCTTTCGACATTAGCGTTATTCGAAACACCCTTCCCCTTTACAGTTTAGATATTCCAGATTGTGACATTGTTTGCTCTGTCGCTGTTTCCAAAGGAGCATGGCCTTTTTTGTCTTCATTCTCCCTGCCTGTAGTAGCAGGTCATCTAGGATTGCCTCTTATACATCACGACGCGGAAGAAGATGCAAGGTGTTCAGCTGAAATCATTTTGGCAGCGTGCAGGGAGCATAATGTTAACGATTTAAAAAAACTAAAAAAAGAGCTGAGATTCCGCATCGGAGGAATCTGTAACGGGGAGTACACACCTTCAGGAATTCATTTTCCTGCAAGAGCAAAACCGCGACATCCTTCTCCCGAAGAATGTGGCAAAGATCCTTTTCACCCTTTTTACGAGAAAAAGATTACTTTTACAGGAACATTGGTATCTATGACTAGAGAGGAAGCTTTTTGCCTGGTTGAAAAAGCCGGTGGGACCCCTCAACAAGGCGTTACGATGCAAACGAATTATCTTGTGATGGGCATTCAGGATTATTCCCTATTCACTGATGGGGAAAGAAGTGCCAAGACGAAGAAAGCAGAAGACCTGAGAGCGAAAGGTTTTCCAATAGAGATAATGTCTGAGGCTGATTTTTTGAAAATAATTTAGG
Organism: Aminobacterium sp. EBM-42; assembly: GCF_001896635.1. Classification (NCBI taxonomy): domain Bacteria; kingdom Thermotogati; phylum Synergistota; class Synergistia; order Synergistales; family Aminobacteriaceae; genus Aminobacterium; species Aminobacterium sp. EBM-42. The sequence goes on along the minus strand of NZ_MPPC01000024.1, from coordinate 182,772 downwards.
GGATTTAAGCAATAGAGCCATTTGGCGAATGAAAAAGATGGGGGGCAATAATATGATTTGGTGGGAAAAAACGGTTGAATATAAATTTTTTTTACATATGTTGGAACGCGGGCTTATAAGCATATTCCCTCTTGATGGCAATCCAGAAGAAGCTGGAGATGCCATCCTCAATTTTGAAGGGAATTTTTTACTTATAGAATTTAAAAGGACTAAAAAAGACATCGATTCTGAGAACAAAAAATTTAAGGGAGAAGACGTTTATTTTGAAAATGGAGAGTTACTTCCTCAATTAGGAAATAAAGGGGAAAGCTTTTTTTCAAAGCATAGTGAAGAAGCAAAAGCACATTTTTTTATTTATGGGGAATTTTGTCATGATGGAGCTATCATATGTGCTCAAAATTACTGGTATCCGAAAATTGAGCCAGACGCTCCTAAAGAAAGTACTTTGCAAGAAAAAATATCTCAAATAGCAATTGATGCAATTCCTCTTAAAGACGCTTTTGATATTTTACGAACTAGAAGACAAACAGCTATAGAGGAAATAAGTGCACTCAAAGAAGAAGCAATATCTTATAACTCTTTTCAATCTGTCATTCGATATGAATCACTTAAAAACGGAGGCAAATCACTACCTCCTGAATCTATTCTTCAAAAAGGAATAGATAGGGAGGCTTTTAAAAAGTATGTTGAGGATTTTATAAACCTTAAGGGCAATAATGCATCTCAAAGTGGTAGATTTGATTCCATGTTTACCAATGTTATGGGCGTAAGTAATGATGGGAAAATCCCCTTTATCTTGAGTCTCGATAAATATATTGAAGTAACAAGAGAGGTTGATCACCAAAGAGAGGTTGATAACCAAATTTATGACGGAATATGAGAAGAATATCGGCAGTAGAGGAAATTGAGGAATACCTTTTACTCCTAAAATTTACTATGCTTCCAATGATAAAAAAACCCCCTTTACGCAATAAAACAACTGCGGTAACGGTTGGTATTTGTATTTTGTTTGTCTTGGTTTTCGCAACGAAGTGGGAAACGAGTTCTCAAGAAATCAATAATCACAAGGAGGAGATTGCCGTTTTAAGCCAAGAGCATACCGCCCAGACTACGAGTTCCTCCACTACATCGGACACTTAAGAGATGATTTATCTATATGAGAAGCACGAGTTATAACTATACAGAAAAGGATTAAAGGAGGATAAACTTATGCAAATATCAAACGCTATTGTACATCAAATTATAAAGGGACAATACACTAGCACAGCCGAAATAAATTATAGGGAAAAAGAGAACGAGATTGAAGAAAATTTAGAACAACTAGTAGAGGATTTAAGACAAATATACAACACCAAATCAAATAAAGGGTATGGCATTTTTGAAAATGATCAAAATAGTGGAACTCCTAATCTTGTTGAAGATTATTTTAGTCAGCTTTCTACCGGGGACATTCCCTTTGTCCAATTTTCAAAAAATATAACTCATGAAATAAAAACATTTATGGAACAAGCCCCAGCATCAACAGGAGGTTATGCTTTATTTATAAAATATCAAAATAGCGATCGTGATTATATTATGATTGCTATGTTAAAGGACAAAGCAAGTGTAGGAATAAATGATGATCTTGAATTAAATCAGCATATCACATTAGATTTAGAGCATTTAAATGAAGTTGCCAGGATCGACTTGGTTAAATGGCAAGAACATAGTGAAAACTCATACCTTTCTTTTGTTAAATACAGAAATAACGATGATGCTACGAATTATTTCCGTAGCGCATTAAGGTGTTCTGCTTATACAAGCTCTAAACGCTGTACCGAAAACTTATTAAAAGCTGTAACAGATTTTAGCCAAGAAAGGAATATGACAGAAGAAGAAAAAACCGGTTTAAGAGATGACCTTTATCGGTATCTTTTTGAAAAAGATAGAAATAAGCAACCAGTAATTTTACAAGATTTATCAAACCGTATTTTTGGAGAAGATAGCGGGGAGTTTATTTCATATATAAATAACAACGAAACATATAATATAACAGATGAATTTAAACCCCATAAGATAACATTCGAAACCCTCAAACGTTTAAAAGTAACTATGACAGGGGTAAAATTACAATTTGAGCAAAGTGCTATTAATGATACAATAATTTATGATGAAATTGCACATTCTATTACCATAGAAAATATTCCCCAAACAGAAATAGAGAAAATAGAAAGATTTATACGAGGAAATTAAACTTATAAGGAGGATCGCTCAATGGACGTAAATCATGCTAAAAAGCTGCAAACAGCTGTCAAAGCTTTCCGTGCGCTTTCCTCTCATGAGTTTGTATCAGAAAGACGTGTGAAAGGTACTATCTCTGACCCATCCCAATGTGAGGGTATATCTAAGGAGCTAGAAGGAGTTGGCCTTTTAGATATTGCGGAAACTTCACAAAATAATGTTTGTTTTTATCTTCCTGCATCTCCTCTAGCCTACTTTGCCACTGAACTTAAGGACTTAACAGAAAATGCTTGCACTAAAATACATATTCCTGACATTTTTTACATCGCTGATTTAGACTATCTATATGATTGCGATAATGGCAAAACATCTCCACCAGAAAATGTCCAAAAATATTTCGATGTAGTAAATTTCATATCTTTTCTTTGCAACATAGCAGATCATGAAATAGGGAATCCATTAAAGAAGATCATTTTTTTTAAAAATGGGAAAGTTGAAATCCCTTTGACATATAGTATTGATGATCTTAAGAGATGTCGCTCTTTAAATCGTTTAAAAGAATTCTTTGATGACAGCACGCATAAAGAACAAAAAAGGGCAATAATTCGAAACAACATATTCCACCTAGTTGAACTAAAAGAAGAGGCGGTTCGTCTTAAATTTTTGTTAGAAAACTGTGATAATTTATACCATAAAGTAAATGGTGATTACGAAACGTTTATGAGTAGTTTTTCTATCGAAAAAACCCTAGATGACATCGAAGGACAAAAAAGAGATTATTTCTTAAAAATTAATGACCTCATTGCCCAAATATCAGGTCGAATTCTTGCCTTGCCATTAGCTTCTGCACTGGCTGCTTTAAAATTTGAACGAGTAAAAGGATGGAGCTTAACTAATTTTTTGTTGCTTCTAAGTATAGTTATTTTTTCCCTTTCTATGTTTTTTGTTTTGAGGAACCAAAGGGATAGTTTGAATGCAATAAAAAGTGAGATCAGCTACCAGAAAAAAGCAAAAGGAAAATTCCCAGATATAATCAAGAAAGATTACTATAAGATGTATGAAAAATTAAATAAAAGATGCGAGCGCATAGACCTTCTGTTAAACATTTTCTTTGTCACACTATTTTTTTTAACTACTATGGTAATAGTTATCTTTTTCTATTATTTAAAGGGGCTTTCACTTGAGACTCTCTTAATTAAAATGAGATCGTTTATAGAAAAATAGCTCGCAAAAGTTAATACAGCAGTCTTGTTCTAATGTTTATTTGTTCCCTTTACCTCTTCCAACCAATTCCCCCACCACTGCATCATTTCTCGTCTCTGATCCAAATATTCCGCATGATTATAGGCTGCTCTAACTGCATTCCGTTCGATATGAGCTAACTGTCTTTCTATAACATCAGATGGCCAACCGTGCTCGTTGAGAATCGTGGAAGCCATACTGCGGAATCCATGCCCTGTGAATTTCTCTTTTTCGTATCCAAGTCGTCGCAAGGCAGCGTTTGCAGTTGCATCGCTCATAGGCCGGTTAGGATCTCTCACAGTGGGGAAAACGTACTTCGAACGCAAACCTGTAACCGGATAAATTTCTTTTAAGACGCTAACAGCCTGAGATGACAATGGAATGATGTGTAGCCTCTTCATCTTCATTTTTTCTGCGGGAATTCGCCACTCCTGCCCTTTCAGGTCAAATTCCGCCCATTCAGCCTTTCTCAGCTCCCCTGGCCTCACAAACGTGTACGCTTGTAACAGTAAAGCACAACGCACAACAAGAGTGTCAAGGCTCCCTATAGCTCGCATAAGGGCACCTATTTCAACAGGATCGGTAATTGTAGGGTATCTATTGGAATTTACAGGGATGAGAGCTCCTTTGAGATCTGCGGTAATATCGCGCTCTGCTACGCCAGTGGCAATGCCATAACGAAAAACCTGGCCAATGATTTGTCTTACCCTATGCGCGCTTTCATAAATCTCTCTATCTTCCATTTCTCTCAGGAGCGCGAGTACATCAGGAGAAGTTATGTCACCGATAGGTTTTTGCCCGATATGAGGAAAAACGAACCTTCGCAACCTCGAAGTAACGGTTTCAATATGTCGTGGCGTTCTGATGGGTAATACCTTTTTCTCAAGCCATTCGTTGGCAACAGCTTCAAAGGTATTCGTAGCAACAACAGGCTGGCCAGTGCGTACGATGGATCTTTTTATTTGATCTCGAAGATCTCGGGCCTCTTTCAGCGAGATCTCAGGGTACGGTCCCAGGGATTTTTTATATTCTTTTTTATTAAGCCAATATCGAAGTCTCCAATATTTTTTCCCAGAAGGCATGACCTCGATATAAAGTCCATTGCCATCTGAAATCATATATCTCTTCTCTTTTGCCCTAGCCCTCCGAATCCCAGTATCTGTAAGCATTGCCAGCCACTCCTTTGTGTACGGTCGCTTTTTATGCCTGTGTACTGTTATGTGCACGGTTAGTACTTAGCTTCCCTTAATTGTAGATGTATTGGGCTGGACTGTCAAAAGAAGAAAAACCCGCTCACGAAGCGGGTTTTTAGACTTCCTTGTAACCGGTTAGACTATCAAATGGCGGAGAGGGTGGGATTTGAACCCACGAGACGGGTATGAGCCGCCTAATCGATTTCGAGTCGACCGCCTTCGACCACTCGGCCACCCCTCCGGTTGCGTTGACGTGAGCATTATAGCGATTTTAAATATAGATGTCCAGATAAGGGGAACTGTTCAAAATTTAATTAAATAGAGGCCGCTTTAAAGGCGGCCCCTGTTTTATTCACTTTCTCTCTATTAGTAGTTTTCCGCTTTGATCTCAAAATAAGCCTGAGGATGATCACAAACGGGGCATACTTCGGGGGCCTTTTCACCACAATGGATGTGGCCGCAGTTGGCACAATGCCAAACCTGTTTCTCTTCCCGCACAAAAATCTTTTCTTCTTTCAGGTTTTTTAGGAGCTTCAGATATCGTTCCTCATGCTCTTTTTCAATTTTTGCTACAGCCTTGAACAAATATGCAATTTTCGTAAATCCTTCTTCTTCGGCTTCCGCAGCAAATCTTGCGTACATATCAGTCCACTCGTAATTTTCGCCCTCAGCTGCATTTTTCAAATTTTGCTCTGTTGAAGGAATTCCATCATGCAAAAGCTTAAACCAGATCTTCGCATGTTCTTTTTCGTTGTTTGCTGTTTCTTCAAAAAAGGCCGCTATTTGATTCAGCCCCTCTTTTTTTGCTTTAGATGCATAATAGGAATACTTGTTTCTCGCCTGAGATTCTCCGGCAAATGCTTCTCTCAAATTCGCCTCAGTTTTAGATCCTTTCAAGTCCATTGTTATTCCTCCTTCTGTGTAATTACCCTTCTTTTTTGTTAAAATCATATTTATTATAGAATATTAACATCTTTTATTCAAACCTTGACTCTGTTAGAAAACAACAAATTCGAGCGCCTGATTATGGTCATGGGGCGCTCGAATTCTGACGACGCTTTTTAAAGTAATCCCAAAGAAGATTGGCGCTTTCCTGAGCCAATACCCCTTTTATAACCTCGCACCTGTGATTCAGACGAGAGTCTTGCACTATATTATAAAGTGTTCCGCAAGCGCCGGCCCGGGGGTCCGCTGCTCCGTAGACAAGACACTTTATTCTAGACAGCACTATAGCGCCTGCGCACATGGGGCACGGTTCCAGCGTAACATAAAGGGTAGATCCCCTTAAGTTCCATGTCCCCAGCCTTTCCGTGGCTTCTCGAATAGCAATTATTTCAGCGTGGGCTGTGGGATCCAGATGTTTACTGTTGCTACCCTTCCCTATAACTTCATTATTCCTAACCACTAACGCCGCAACTGGTACTTCTCCCTGCTCTGCCGCTTTTCGAGCTTCGTCAAGAGCCATATTCATAAAAAAGATGTCGGTGTCGCTATGAATCACGCTTTACTCTTCCTTTCGACTCGTATTCCTTAATTCTTTATAGGCATGGGGAAGTCTTCCCAGAACAACGTCTGTCCCTGTAATGACGGTCTTGCTATAGGCCTCTCCGAGAAGACAATAGGCAGAAGCGCTCTGGTCCATTCCTGGAACAGTTATAGCGCATATGTTTCCCGTAGGGGAAACTATAAAAGAATTATCTTCTTTATCCCCACAACCTGCCCGAATTAAAAACACTCTATTTTCTGCTGCCCTGCATCGCGCTATTTTCTCGGTCATTGCGTGACGTTTGGCGTCAGCCCAGAAAAGTACCTGCACTCCCTCCAACATCATGCTTCTGGCAACTTCCGGCAAGAACATCTCTTCTTCGATGACAAGCCCTATACGTCCTGCTTCCGTGGAAAAGACTACGGGTCGACAAGCCTTATCTAAAAAGATAGGGCCGTAGGTGTTGTCCTTCGAAAACGCTATGGCGGCTCGCTTCTTATGACCGTCTATTTCCGCAAGGCCTCCTACGCAGACAACCACTTTCGGATTAAGCAAGGGGCGCAGTTTGTGGACCACTTCGTCAAAATCAGCTTTTTTGCCGCAATCGGGGAGGGAGATCAGGGATGCGTCCTGATCTTGCAATACCCTGATCATGCGGGAGGCCATAGCTACATAATGATCTGCTGTTTCTGCTGAAAAATGGGCTGCGGAGCAAACCGCTCCTGTTTCAGCTAAAACCATTGGTTTTGCCATTAGAGAGGTTACAGGCAACTTTTCTGTAGGGTCAGTAAGACGGGCGAAGCATCGGTTTTCTTTATCAGGCAGTGGATAGGATGCCATTTCTGTGTCTACTGTGGCTATGAGAGCTTCCGGCGTGTCGGAAGGTGAAGATCCTATAACGTGTCCCAAAGGATTGATGACACAACTTCGTCCTGTATTCATTATAGAATATGCTTCGAGCCCGACTTTATCACATAAAATAATCCAGACCCCATTCTCAAAGGCCCGGACTGGGAGCATATACTCTATCTGTGGGTTCATCAAAAGGGTGGTACTAGAGGCTGAGGAGACAAGGTTTGCCATGTCTATAATTACTTCGGCGCCCTTTTCTGCTAATATGCGGGCTATTTCCGGAGCGCGGCCATCAGCGCATATCATCATGCCAAGCTTTCCCAAAGAAGTGTCAATGACAGAAAAAAGTTCGCCGGCTTCAATAAACTTGCGGTCAAAATGCCAAAGATTCGACTTGTAGACGCGTCCTAGTATTTCACCTTCAGGCCCCCATAGAAAACCAGCGTTTCGTAACAGGCCGTTTTCCTGGACATAGAGCCCCATGGCAATGTGAACTCTGTAATGAGCAGCCCTCTGGGCCACTTCTTTCATAAAATTCGGCGTTCGCTTAAGGGCAAGTTCCGCAGCCTCTTCGTTCTCTCTAAGAAAATAGGCTGGCCAGGCACATTCTGGAAAAACGAGAAGATCCACTTTCTCTTCGCTGCAAAGACTATCTATCCATTCCAGGATTTCTTTCTCCGTCTGCTCATACTGACTCACATCCCGGGCTTCCAGCTGGATACAGGCTACCTCAAACATTCTGTCTCACTCCTTTTTATATAGTCTTGCTATGGGAGCTCAACCTTAACAACTATTTTACGAATTCTAGCAGGTCTCATCTGAGTTATACATCCCTTATGAACATCATGTGGAAAGAAAATTACAAACATACCGGGCTTTGTCTGAAAATATTCCCCGTCTCCATCATAAAGGGCAAAATCCCGAACAGCATCGTAAGCAAGAGCCTCTTCCATAGTTTTAAGAGGAGCATATCCTAACCACTCCTCCCCTGACAACAGACATTGTATATCTGCATATTTTTTATGGGCTTCCCACACTTGCGCTTCCTTAGGCTTTGTGGTTGCTGACTGTATGATGGCAAAGACTGATGGCCCATCTATCTCATATTTGCCATTTTCCAAAGAAGCCGGAATGAGGTTATCAAGAAATTCAAAAGCTTTTCGAAACCGTTCTCCTAAACAAAAATATGTGGATGCATTATTTAACATATCAAATATCAATATCACCACTCCCTCTTCAAGGCTTACGGCTTGGATGATGGTACAATATTTTTTGAATCAAAATGGAAAGGAGCGTTGTCATGCTTTCAAAGATTTTTCGTGTTTTTGGAATTCGTACCAAACCTATGGTGCCTCTTTCTGCTCACGACATAGTGACCAGATCACGTCACGCCAGTAAAACAATAGAATGGAGCCGTAATAAACGTTTAACCATTTACAATCCCCCTTTTTGGGGTATCCACCATCTTTTTATAGATCCTGATCTTCATCACGCACTTATTGCCCTTAAAGAAGACGGGAACTCTTTTGTCTTTTATGGAAACTCCCAGGGGGCTGAACGCTGGGAAAAATACGATGCAAATCTCAATATGTGCGATTGCGGCATTGTAGAAAACCAGGCCCTTACGTGGCTCATATACGAAGATTATGTAATCTATAACGGCGCTATGCTTCCTGCTACAAATGCACTCTACCACTGGGGACGTGTAATAGACAACCAGCCTTTCTACGCTTCTATTAACGAAAAGTGGGCCTCTCAAGGCATTTCTGAAATCAGAGAATTGGCCCCTTCTTATTCGGAATCATAACAAACGCTGCTACATTTCATCCAGCTTTAAGATGAGAGGAGCTATCTCGCTAAGTTGCTCTATGCCCTTTATATCAGAATCTAAAAGGGGGATACGAGCAACGCCGAAACCACCAAACATCTCGTCGATCTGTTTTAGATACTGTTCTTGGTCAACTCGGCGCTTTTCGAAAAATGGACCTGCCTCCTCAGGAATAACTTTATTTACAATAACTCCCCCTATTCCAATGTCATGTTTTTGCAATATTTCAATGGCCCGCTTTGTTTCTATAATGGGGAGCTTTTCTGCATTAAGAACAAAATAAAAAGCCGTATTTTTTTTATCCGTCAATATCTTTCTGGCCAAAGCAAATTTGTCACGCCTCGCCTGAAGCGTATCGATGATGGGGTCTTCCTTTATCTTTTCCAGAAGGTCTTTGTCGTATTTTGCAGCAACTTTCATGAGTTCCATGGCATTGGCACGCTTTTCAATCAAATGCTCTATCCAAATTCCAAGTATTTCTGGCAGGGTTATAAGCCGCAATGTGTGACCTGTTGGAGCTGTGTCAAAAACAATAACGTCGTAAGGATTACCTATGGATTCCATTAGTTCAATGAATTTATCAAAAATTGCCGCTTCCTCTGCGCCGGGAGACATATAGGCTATCTCTATCTGGCGTTTTATCTCTTCAACGATTACGGCGCTGACGATGTGAAGCATTTTATCCTGAATGGCCTTCATATACTTTTTTGCTTCTTCTTCGGCATCAATTTCTATTCCCCAAAGATTTTCTGCCACAGGAATGACATCCAGGCCGATAGGCCTATTGAAAGCATCGGCAAGGGAATGGGCTGGATCTGTAGAAACCACAAGTGTTTTTATTCCTAGTCTTGAAAGAGCGTATGCATAGGCCGCGGCACATGTCGTTTTTCCAGTTCCGCCCTTCCCCCCAAAAAAAACAAACTGCCTTTTCACATGATGAACCATCGAAAAAGAGCCTCCCTTAATCGAAGTCGTATTGAGCCGCCTTTTCAGCAATTATAAACTTGCGATTTTGCATTCTCCGCTCCCATGCGATAAGGTCTTCTGCAAAATAAGGAAGAACCTCGAGCATGTAGTAGGAAATAGGGTTGGGAATGCCTAAAAAATCACCAAAAAGGAGTAGCATCAGATTATCATTTACATCAAAGGCTTCTTTTCGAACAACAGCCATTCTCTTGTCTACAAAAGTTCCGTGAGTAAAGGCTCTTGCCCAGAAAAGAGCTTTCGAAAGAAGTTTGTCATTCTTTTTTTCGTTCTCTTCACTAAACATTATGGACACCCCGATAGAAAAGCTCTATTTCTTATATTACTAACTACTTATTTTTGTCTGAAGCGAGTACGCCACCTACAGCAAAGTCTGTTCTTTCCATTTCCATAAGAATGATTCGGACAGCATCTGCCGGCACTTCGATACTATTGCAAATAGCCTTGGTAACCTCATCCACAAGACGCCGTTTTTGCTCCAATGTTCTGCCTTCAAAAAGATGCACGTTAACGATTGGCATAGTGTTTCCTCCTTTTTGAATATAAATTCAAAACTGTTATGTATTATACCTTTTTTAATGAGCCATAGCTTCTTGGGCAGCAAAAAGTAGCATAAGATAAGGATCTTCAACAGTATTATGATAAGGAGAATGGACAAAATAATGAGAAAATAGTCCAGAAACAGTTTCCCTTCTGGTAATGATATCGATAAAACGTTCCGTTAAAAAGAGTGGTGATTCTCCATCAATAACAACTTGGAACCCTATAATTTGTCCCTTTTTTAGTCCTTTTTCGTCAGATGCAGAAACAACAACTTTCCAGAGTCCTTCCTTTCCGTTCACCATAGCCTTTTCTCGAGTATGATAGGGCAATGTGATGGAAAAAACCTGGATACCCAACGTATTTGCCAATTCCTCTGTCCACCCCACACTTCCCCAATGAAGATCGAAAATGGCACTCAGACCCCAGACCGTTGCAGGCGGCAAAAACATTTCTTTTCCCATAATATTGGCAGAGGCGACAAGTCCCTGACGCATAGCAAGAGTGCCAATAAGAGGCAAAATAGGACGTCCCGTAACAGCATCGCTGATTTGAGCAGCGTCGCCAACAACATATATATCGGGATGTGATGACTGCATTTTTTCGTTGACTACTATCCCCCGCTCAATAGAGAGTTCTGCACTTCGAGCTAACTTAACGTTAGGACGAACACCTGTCGCAAAAACAACGCCGTCAGTCTTTATCTCCGTGCCATCTGAGAGCACAACCCTGTCTGATCTGACTTCTGTCAGCTGTATGTTTTTATAAATAGAGACTCCCCATTCAGAAAGACGTTCGCTGACCTTCCCTGCCATATCCATATCCATTGCCGCGATAAGATGAGGCAGAGCCTCTACTAAAGTAACGGCAAGTCCTCTATCGTGAAGAGCCTCCACAACTTCAAGGCCTATGGCCCCACTGCCTACGACAACAGCCTGATCGCTCTTTTCCGCAAAGGCATCAAGTGCGCGGGCATCATCCGCACCACGCATAACGAAGATATTTTCAGCTAGTTTCTCTTTAGAAACGTATTCGCTCCCAACCATAATTTCTGTCAGATCTCGCATGTAACCTTCCTTATCTGATAAAAGCCCCTTTACGGAAGGAAGCCAGGGGACAGCCCCAGGCGCGAGCAGTACTTTTTCAAAATGAATTTCAAAGGGACCCTCTGTACTCGTTCCCCTCGCTATATGGTTCTCTGCGTCCAGTTCAGTTACGACACCACGAATAGCATCCTCGACAATCTCAGGAGGCAAACGGTCCGAGTTAGCCAAATCAACAACTTCTTCTTCAGGACCACCTGGAACAAGTTTTCTTCCAACGCCATAAGGAAGAGAACAAATAACTGTAGGATCCTCGTTCATCACAATTGAGAGGCTCTTTTCACCCATGCGTCGAAGTGTCATATAAGAGAATCTTCCTCCAGGACCTCCTCCGATAATAAGCACTCTTTTTCTTAATGTTAACATTACTCCACCTCCACAATAATCAGACAATTTAATATACCGATTCTAACATACCATGGTGGGGTATATCAAGAGGCTACAAAAAAGCCCGGTCCAGAACCGGGCCACTAGCTTTATTTCGACTGAAGAAAGGCTCTGTATCCTTTCCATGCCATGAACAAATCCACTTTGCTGATCAGTTCCCATGGAGCATGCATGGAAAGTACTGGAACGCCGCAGTCAATAACGTCGGCTCCCCTGTTTGCAAGAATGTAGGCAATGGTTCCACCGCCTCCTTCATCAACTTTTCCCAGCTCACCAGTTTGCCATACTACGTTGTTCTCATCGTAGAGGCCGCGTACAAAGGCCATAAATTCAGCACTGGCATCGTTGGATCCATATTTACCTCGACTGCCTGTGTATTTGAGTATGACCACGCCATTCCCCATGAGAGAGGAGTTTCGTTTGTCAAAGGGTTCCGGATACGTTGGGTCGAAAGCTCCATCAACATCGGCAGAAAGAACCTTGCTGTTGCTAAAGGCACGGCGAAGTAAAAGCTCTGAATAGTTCTCACTTCCCAAGGCTACCAGTTCAGCCACGGTGTTTTCATAAAAAACAGACTCCATCCCCGTGCTTCCCATACTGCCAATCTCTTCTTTATCAACAAAAAGAGCTGATGCTGTATAGAGAGGGTGTTCCACCTCAAGGATGGCGCGCAAAGAAGCGAAAGCACAGGATCGATCATCATGGCCATACCCAAGAATGAGACCACGGTCAAGACCAGCGTCGCGAGCTTTCCCCGCAGGTACGATCTCTATTTCTGCTGATGTAAAATCTGCTTCATCAACCCCGTATTCCCTGGCAAGGATTTGCAAAACACCAAGTTTGACCTTTTCTTTAATATCGGCATCTTCTACCGGGATGTGGCCAATGATAACATTCAGATCCTCCCCCGAAATTCCGTCGCTCATTTTTTTCGATGCCTGGGATTTTCCCAAGTGCGGGAGAATGTCACTAATAACAAAGAGAGGATCATCTTCTTTTTCTCCTATGTTGAGGTGGACAAGAGTCCCATCTTTTTTAGCAAAAACCCCATGTATCGCCAAAGGCAGCGTAGCCCACTGATATTTTTTTATTCCCCCGTAATAATGAGTCTTGAGCAAGGCCATTCCCGAATCTTCATAAAGGGGCTGAGGTTTCAGGTCAAGACGGGGAGAATCAATATGACTCCCCACGATGCGAAGGCCCTCTGATAAGGGTTTTTCGCCTATAACGAACAAGGCTACCGCTTTGTTTCTGTTTACAGCCATCACTTTTATGCCAGGTTCTAATTGCCGGCCAGCTTTAATCATTTCTTCAAGCTCCACAAAACCGGCAATACGTGCCATGGAAACGATTTGCTCCACACATTCCCGTTCAATTTTCCCGTTATCAAGAAAATGCTTATAGTCTTCAGCTAAGGCGAATACCTGTTTTTTCTCCTCTTCCTGAAGTTTTTCCCAGGCGCTGGAGAAAGAGTAAAAGCCTTTTTCACGATATTTTGCTTCTATATCTCGATTGCTCAAATTTTAAGCCTCCTGCCTTAATAAATATTGTTATTTATTATACATCTTTCACTAGCAGCACTGTGAGGTCGTTGACATTCGTGCCAGTAGGACCTGTTTTTACGAGTGCGTCCACTCTTTGAAGGGCATGGTATGCATCGTTATTCTCGAGAAGGGCAAGGGGGTCGAATCCACTCTGCCGTATTTCTTCTGCCGTTGTTCCATCCACGATCCCTCCTGCTGCGTCTGTAGGACCATCTGTACCATCAGAGCCTACTGAAACAAGCACGACACCAGCTATATTCTGCATCTCAAGAGCAGCAGCAAGAGCTATTTCCTGGTTACGTCCGCCTTTCCCCTTTCCTTTCACGTGAACGACAGTTTCCCCCCCTAAAATAATGGCGCAAGGCGGTTGGAGGGGGCGGGAATGCTCTGATTCCTCCCTGGCTATTGAGGCTAAGAAAGCTCCCGCATCTTTAGCTTCACAACTAAGAGTTGTTGTGAGTATCAGTGTCTTATACCCTAATTCTGTGGCTTTTTCAGCAGCCTTTTCACAAAGCGTTGTTACGCTTCCAGTGATAAAGGTTTCTACGTTATTGAGGTCTTTAGGGGTTTCTTCTTCAAGTACCCTTAAAAGTCTGGAAGGCATTGTGAGATTATATCGAACCAAAATATCCAGGGTTTCTCTGGAAGTTGTAACATCCGGGCAGGCTGGCCCGGAGGCGATACTATCAAGCCGGTCACCTAGCACATCGGAAAGCACGATAGTATATACTTTAGCAGGGTTTACCCATTGAGCGAACCTCCCACCCTTTACAGCGGAAAGACGCTTTCGGATCATGTTTATTTCCACAATATTAGCCCCGCAGCGAAGCATCTGATCTGTAATATCAACAAAATCCTTGAGTGAAACCCCCTCTTTCGGTTTTTCAAAAAGGGCTGAACCGCCCCCTGATACTAAAAAAAGCACCTGATCGCGGGGTGAAAGATTTTCTGTTATTTCAAGGGCTTCAGAAGTGGCCTTGAGAGAGTTTTCATCTGGCAAAGGATGACCAGCTTCCCATATAGAAAGTTTTTTTATTGGCCCCTGGCTATGCTCATATTTCGTTATTACGACACCCTTCGCTACCTGATCACCTAAAACATCTACGGCAGCCCTTGCCATACGCCACGCGGCTTTGCCTATTGAAACGAGGATAACCCGCCCTTCACAAGGCTTTTTTCGCAGCTGCTCCTTTACAGCATGTTCTGGCAACACTGCGTCAATAGCGTGGTGAATAATATGCATGACATCACGGTGAAGAGACATAGCCAAACCTCCTGATGTGAGTTATTGCAGGGTGGGTTCACGTCATCATCATAGACAATTCTGATAAAGAGCCAAAGCTTCCTCATCAAACTAGAAAACTATTTGCTTTTTCTTATCTCTCTTAAATATCCATATATAGTAAAACGGCTCTTCCCAAGTTCTTTGCACAATGTATCGACAGCTCTTTTCAACCTGAAAAAACCCTTTTCCTCAAGAGACTGGATGATCTCAAGTTTCTCTTGTTTGGTCGTATAGCGAAGTGGTCTTCCGCCACGCTGAGCCCTTGTCTCGTCAATCATTTTTTTAAGCAGCGAGTCAGAAGTTGGCACAAGAGTCTCAACTGAAGCTCCGGATGAGGATGATAAAGGAACAATTCTAGTCAGTTCTTCAGAAAGGTTTTTCAGCATTCGTGCTCGAGTCATATCGTAATTTATACAAAACAAACCAACAACCTTATTTCTTTTGTCACGTATCAGCGTTACGCTCGAACGCATAGGGCGGCCGTCAGAGGCACTGGAAGGGTAATTCGCAATAAAATCCACATCTTTATATTCGTCATTTTCTCGCAAGCTGGTGCCAAACTCAGTAAGGGGAGATTGTTCTGTACGTCCCGTTAGTTCTCCATGAGCTATAGCTACTATTTTATGCTTTGGACCTGAAACATCATGAAGCACAATCTCGTAATCAATCCCCAAAGTCCGATCTAACATTTGTACAACTGGTATAAGTGGAAGCAACAGAGGATGGCACTTTTGTTTCATTACAGCACCCTGCCTTTCTGCGTACCTGCCCAACAAAAAAGGGCGGAATTCTCCGCCCCACATTGTATCATGGCATTCTTTTCTATTACACAAGACATCCAGGGATATTAACAACATTATGTAACGATCTCTCAGACCCTGCTTTCACAATAGTTTTTCCTTTTAAAAAATCCCTCATAGAGCATTGACGCGCCAGAATAAAGAACGACACCGGCAGCAATCCACTGAAGGACAGCAAGGTTCAAACTTTTAACAATAGATACAGCGGCGAGAACACCTGCAACACCGAAAATGCTTGAGAAAAGTGTGATTTTACGCCCGTATTGTCCTAGGCGAATAAACTCCATAGCACCCATAGGAACAGAGAATGTACACGCCCCCATCATTATGGGAAATACTGCTGCCGGATTCACGCCAAGAGCATAAATTGTTGCCATCGTGGGGGCACAAGACCCGACTCCCACATTATTCAAAGCTCCAAACACAAAGAGGAGAACCCAAGCTATGCCAAGCTTAACGCCGGAAAGACCGGTAGCATCTCCGCCTAAAGGAATTATATTGAACTTTCCAGCCAAAATTAACACAGAAGTTAAAACAAACCCTACTCCCATAAAAGTCCTGATTGTCTCTGCTGGAAGTTTTACTGCAAAACGAGGGCAGATATAAGCTCCAAGCATCTGGGCCACAATACATGAAATAAGTGTTACCGTATCCACTCGAATGGTAGAAATATAAGCGAGGGCCATTATCGCTACTGGAATGACACATTGAGTATTCAATGTTCCGGGAAGTTTCGAATCGCTTGTAAGTTTTCTAGCCCGATACAAAATCGTGGAGAGGGCAAAATCAGAAATACCAAAAGTTGCAAGAAAAAACGTGATAGCCCCCCATAATGCCAGAAAAACATTGTTTCCCGGTTCTGCCCATGCATCTTTTTTGTGTTTCAAAAAATCTGCGGCAAACTTGAAAGCATAAAGACCATTCACAAGAGTAATTAATACGAGCAGCACTCCGACCATTTTGCCCTCCATTTTAAGTGATAGCACCGCCAATCACTGCGTTCGCAAGGCATCTTATATAAATTCAACATAATTGTCAATATAACACTTTTTTGCTTGTTAGCCATGACATGCTTTTAGATGCCTATTTCAACTTTTAAAAGGGAATTTTCAATGTGTGGTATAATATGAGCTGTATTCTAACCAGAAAAGTTTAAAAGGCCGTTCTGGAAAGTTGGAACGGCCTTTTTTATTTTGCGGCACTTCCCGCCATGCAGTCACGATGGTACCGAAACGTCATACCGCATGTGTCGCTTATATCGGAATTTGTAAGAAAGGTGAGGGTTTATTTTTATGAGTAAGAAACTTGTTTACGTTAATGAAGTCCCCTTCTGGATAACCCCTGAGGGTCGTTTAGAAGCAGTCGAGCTTCACAACGGACATGTTGTGGAACGAATTATGCTTCGTACTTCCCGTGGGCTTCAGGTTCTAAGAAGCACCGCTTCTATCTAGGAACAACATGCTGATTTAGAGGGACATCATTGTTTCTTTAAAAATACCCGCCGACAGACTTCCGATTTGGAGGTCTGTCGGCTTTATTAAACTAAATTTTGAATTCTAAGATTTCTCCACAATCAACTTTGATTTTTTTTGTTTTGCTACGGAAAGCTATCTTTATATATCCTTTTGGACTTGGAAAAGTTTTAATGGTTAGTTTTTCTGGAGTAATTGTAATTTCCATAGGGTAACTTCGATATCGGATATGCATATGAAGTTCACCAAGTTCAGGGGGGATGGCGGGATTGAAGTAAAGAATGCCACCACGAGCCTCAATACCGGTATAGGCCCGCTGAAGAATGTCCACAGTCCCCGCCATGGCTCCTAAATGGATTCCCTCCGGAGTCGTCCCTCCTTGTATATCAGCTACGTCACTTTCAAGAGCTTCTAAAAAGAGCTCCCAGGATCCGCTTCTATTTGACCTTGCCAGCACCCACGAGTGCACCACCCTGCTCAGTGTAGAGCCATGGGACGTACGTTTAAGGTAATAATTGATATTTTGAGGGATTGTCTCATATTTAAAAGCATATCCCAGTTGTTTAAAAATACTCCTTAATTCTTCCGCTGAAAAGAGGTAGAAAAGCATGAGTACGTCTGCCTGTTTAGAAACCTTGTATCTGTTGGGCGAATCCCCTTCCGCTTCCAAAATACGATCAAGCCTCTGGATGTTCCCATATTTTTTTTTATATTCTTCCCAATCAAACTCCTCTAGCTGTTCATACCCCTCAAACTGACTCAGAATACCGTCTTTATGAAAAACGATCTTCATCTTTCGGGCAATATTTTTCCAGTGCTCCCTTTCTTCTTCTGAAAAACCTATTTTTTCGCAAAGAGGATTACGATCCGTTTCAGGAAGAAGGTTCCATATTTCAAGAGCCCGGTTCAGTATCCAGACAGTCATAATATTAGTGTATGAGTTATTGTTAAGCCCTGGTTCGTTTGCTCCCGGATAGGCATCGTGATATTCGTCAGGACCCATTATTCCAAGAATCTCGTACCGTCCAATCTCTTTGTTGAATGTCGTTTTGCTTGCCCAAAAACGGGCGATCTCTATAAACATTTCTGCTCCGTAAAAGGAAAGAAATTCAAGATCTTCCGTAACCTGATAATACTGCCAGATGTTATACGCCAATGCGGCGTTTACGTGCCGTTGAAGATGGGAATTGTCAGGGTTCCATCTTCCCGATTTCGGGTTTAGATGAAGTTTCTGAGTTTCTTCCCTGCCGCTACTTCCGCTCTGCCAGGGGTACATGGCCCCTCTATGCCCCAACTCCTGAGCAGCCTTACGAGCTTTATCGAGTCTGCGATACCTATACATGAGAAGTGAACGGGTTATTTCCGGCATTCTAAAGTTAAGCATAGGAAAAATAAATATCTCGTCCCAGAAAATATGCCCTCTGTAAGCTTCGCCGTGCCATCCCCTGCTGGGAACACCCACATCGAGATCCATGGAGTGTCTGGACGTGGTTTGAAGGAGGTGGAAGGTATAAAGGCGCAATATCCGAGACGTTCTCTTTCCTTTTTGAGGATCTGCAGGATAGTAATCTATCTCAAATCGATGCCAGAGATGTTCCCACGCGAGAGCATGGCTTTTCAAAATCTCTTCGAAGGAATCCGCCTCCACCACCGCAATTTTTGCCTGACAACCACATTCCGACATCCCTTTATCCCTCGATGTGTAGAGACTTACTATCTTTTCTAGACGTATTTCATCCCCTTCTGCCATTTCCATTGAAAAGGTTTGGCCGATATATCCAGGTTCCTTTATGCAGTATCTTTCAGGATTGACGAAATCTCCGTTTTTAAAAATTTGAGTTCTTGCTGCCTCTGCTATTCGAAGTTCAGACTGGTTTGTCTGAACTTTCAACAAGATGCTTTCCTTGTTTATTTCTTCTTCGCAAAGAGGATCAAGATGCCGATTTGACAAAGATTGATAACGTGGAACACCTCCATTTATCACTTTCCCATCCAGAGCCGTGAGAAATTCTATTTCTCCAGACCAGTTTTCCGCTCTTATTACAGTCTCCTGTCCGGCCAAATGCGGATTGCCCATATGAACTACCCTTCGATTCATCAGAACAGTTTTTCTCCCCTGCTGGTCGCGAAAGTGAATCACCCTACAAAGGATGCCTGACCTTATATTTAATTTTTGTTCGTAAGAAAGTATTTCAACAGATTCTATATGGAACCATTCGCCGCCATTCATACGAAAACTCAGCGGCAACCAGTTGGGAAGGTTGACCAAATCCTCATTTTCAATGATTTTCCCAGCTATTTCCGTTTTAAGCCTGTTATACCCACCAGCCAAATAGGTTCCCGGATAATGGATTGAATCAGCCCCATTTTCAGCGCAAGCTCCCCGCGTGGCAAAGTAGCCGTTGCCAAGAGTGCAGAGGGTTTCACGGAGTTTTTCCTTTTCGGGATCAAGACCTGTATATGTAAGATTCCAGGAGGTCATGACCTTCCTCCTTTTGAGGGGAGTTTCACTAACTTTTGCAGGAATTCTCTAACTTCAGTTGTATCCTCCAGACAATACTCTGCCATTGACTCTCTCTTTCTTTCTCCATCCTTTACCACAATGCCTATTCCTATGCTTTGCAGAGTTTTGAAAGCATCTTCATCAGTTATGTCATCTCCAATATAAAGAGGAAGTGTTTTCTCAACTTCCAAACCCATGGCTTCTATGAGCCAGATAAGAGCCCGTCCCTTATCCCAGTCAAGATCGGGCTTAAGTTCAAAAACCTTTTTCCCCAGCCCCTTCCTCAGTTTAGGTTCATGGTCCAGAACTTTGTCTACCAGAGACTCAACATCCTTGACGCGACTTTCGGCAACTAAGCGATAATGAAGAGCCAGTGAAAATTTTTTTCGTTCAAGAAGGGCTCCTTCTATCTTTTCAACACTTTTTTCGAGGGATCGTTGAACCCTGTCCAATATGGGAAGATATTCTCTTCCAATCTGAAAATCGAGGTTCATGCCAGGCGGGCTTGAAATATCGAAACCGTGGCTTCCTGCATAAATAACAGTGTGAAGCTTGATAAAGTTCTTAATGTCCCTCACGTCTCGACCACTTATGATGGCAACAGGATATTGTTCGGCAAGCCTCTTTAAGGTCACTCGCATTTCTGGGGAAAGAAGTGCCATTTCAGGCCTTTCTACAATGGGTGTTAAGGTTCCATCGTAATCAAGCGCAACAAAAAAATTATGAGACTGGAGTTTTTCTTCTATGTATGGCAGGAGCATCATGGCAGATGGAATTTCCCCCATAGTCTGGGTAACGACTACTGTTTCCCCCTCTACTGCCAGCGCAGCCAGGTCGTCTATAACCAAATCGGCTCCCCTTTCTTCAAGAGCTTTTTTCTGTCCTCCTCTATCTACACCAATGACACATCCAAAGTTTCCAGCTCTTCCTGCCTCTATGCCAGCAAGGGCATCTTCAAAAACGATCGATCGCTTCGGCTTTACATAAAGCTGAGTGCTCGCTTCAAGAAACGTGTCGGGAGCAGGTTTGCCCTTCAATTTCAGGTGAGCTGCAATACGACCATCGACCTGCACATCGAAAAGATTTTCAAGACCTGCAGCTTTCAATACTATGGAACAATTTTTGCTCGAAGTAACCACAGCGGTTTTAAACCCTTTCTGTTTTAGAAGGAGTAAAAGTTCCCGCGCCCCATGGTGGAGCGCTACCCTATTTTTCTTCAAAAAATTACGGAAGTATTTATTTTTACGATTGCCCAATCCGCAAATGGTTTCCTCTTCAGGCGAGTCTTCAGGTTCTCCATAAGGCAATAGTATCCCCCTTGACTCAAGGAAGGACTTCACCCCTTCATAACGTGGCTTTCCATCTACATAGGTACGGTAATCATATTTCAAATCGAAGGGCCGCTTGTCTTTTTCAGGAATGCGGTCTGTTGCGGATATATAATCATCAAAGAGTTTTTTCCACGAAAGGGAATGAATTTGGGCGGTTTTCGTTATGACACCATCGAGATCAAAAAGCAATGCATCGAAATCCCTTCTGCTAATGTTGAATAATTCTTTATTCATCCTCATGGTCATCCTCCTATTCGGAGTGACTTCTCAGCAGAAAAGCGTGAGCATCAAAACAGATTATATATACATTGTAACGCAAAGAGTGGTGAAGTAAAAACGCATATAAACTGACTGGCACTTTACACTGTATATTTGCTCTCTACCATATGAAATTTTTTCTGTTTGGAGACGACATCATTCCTGACTTTAATGGCATTCAATGTCTTATAGACTTGACACAAAGAGTTTGACCAGTTAAACTCTTCTCGAAATAACAAGAAAAGGGGAAGATTGCCATCGTATCGTCAAGAATAGAAGATTATCTTGAAGAAATTTTTGCCCTTGAAATGCATGGTGACGAAGCCACTGTAACACTCCTCTCTGAACGTCTGGACGTCACGAAGGGCACTGTGGTTTCCGCTATAAAAAAACTTGTAGAGGCTGACATGCTCGACCACGAGAGATACGGCTCTGTAGCTCTAACAGAAAAAGGCAGAGAACAGGCATTGAATATTTATAGACGGCATGCTCATCTTTCTTTTCTCTTTACTGAAATTCTCGGTTTTGACAAAGAAAAGGCTCAAAATCTGGCATGTATTATGGAGCATGAAATGGATAGCGAAACCGATGGCAGGTTATTTGCCCTGACAGATTATTTTTGTCAGGCTTTGAGGGAAGGAGCCGCGTGGTTTAAAGAACTGCGCGTTGAAATGGATGACCCTTCCAGACTTCCCACTCCTCTTGTCGCACTGAAACCAGGCATGAAGGGTATTGTAAATCGAGTAACTTCAAACGGTTTGCTCAGAAAACGACTTATGGAAATGGGCCTTGTCCCTGGAACAGAAATTACATTTTTAAAAACATCTCCCCTTGGAGATCCACTGGAATTTGAGATTGGGGGCAGAAATCTTGCGCTACGGCGTAGTGAAGCCGCGACTGTGTGGGTACGGCGAAAAAAGGAGAATGAAAGCCATGATGCCACTTAGTTTCGTTAGAGAAGGCGCAGTTGTAAAGGTTGAAAATCTCGCGGGAGGAATGTCGTTTCGCAAAAGGATGGCAGAATTAGGCCTATTGCCGGGTTCTGTGTTTACTGTTTTGCGTACGGGCGGCGGCCCATTTTTGCTTAAAATAGGCGAAACTCGTCTTGCCCTTGGACAGGGCGTGGGGAATCGCATTTTTGTCAGGGAAATTTAGCCTAAAAGAGCACCGCTCTTTTTTTTATCATTTTAAATGTTTTACCAATCAAACAAAGAGGTGGAGATATGGGTACTCCAAAGTTAGTTCTACTCAGCGAATTGCCAGCGGGTAGTCTTGCTATCGTTTTTCGTGTCGATGGGAATCCTGAACTGAAACGGAAAATGCTGGAAATGGGCCTTGTGCCGGGAACTGAGCTCTTAATACAACGAAAGGCCCCCCTGAACGACCCTATATCTGTTTCATTTCGTGGCTATGAACTGAGCCTTAGAGTATATGAAGCTGAAAGTATTCTGGTGAGGAAAATCGAATTGGGTGGTTGCGACGGTAATTGCAAAACATGTTGGGGGTGTCATTAACTATGGGCAACATAACTCTGGCTTTGGCCGGCAATCCTAATACAGGAAAAACAAGTTTGTTCAATCTTTTGACAGGCTCCAGTCAGCATGTTGGGAACTGGCCTGGAGTTACCGTTGAGCGAAAAGAAGGGCATTTTTCCTACGAGGGAATGAACTTTACTCTCGTTGATTTGCCAGGAATTTATAGCCTGGGAGCTGCTTCCATAGATGAACAGGTAGCGTCTGAATTCCTCATTAAAGAAAAACCTGAACTTGCCATCACTGTGGTAGATGCTTCAAATCTAGAAAGAAGCCTCTATCTTGTGGTGCAAATGCTCGAAGCCGGGCAGCCTCTGATCATAGCGTTAAACATGGCTGATGTTGCAGAAAACAAGGGCATCCGTATCCATCGCGAGAAACTGGAAAAAGCGTTGGGAGTTCCAGTTGTTCCCACTGTGGCCAGAGAGAGAAAAGGCTTAGAGGACCTTGTTAAAAGAGTGAAGGACAGATTTGAAAATGGCGTTTCCCTATCTCTTCTTGCCATACCTTATGGCGAGAAGGTAGAGCAATCTTTGGACAGGATAGCAAAAAACGTAAGTTCTGCACTGCTGAGAGAAGCAAACATTGATCGTCGTTTAGCCTCCATAAAAATAGCAGAAGGGGATCCTTTGATTATCTCCATGCTTGAAAAATTAGGAGAAGCAAAAGAGGTTACGGCCATTGTGGAAGAAGAAAACGAACGTCTGGAACTGGAGCTTGGCTACGATCTCTTAACCGCCGTTATAGAACGGCGCTGGAATTTCATTTCCGCCATTACACAAAAAGTCGCAGAACGAAATCTTTCTTTAAAGAAAAATCTGTCTCCCTCTGACAAAATAGACCGAATTGTAACCCATAAGATTTGGGGATTGCCCATATTTCTTATTATTACTTGGTTCATGTTTCGCTTCACTTACGCAGTAGGTGACCCTATTGCGGATTATCTCGACGGAACTATTTCGGCACTGGGAGAAAGAATCGCATTTTTAATGGAAACTGCCGGGTTTCCACTTTTTGCGGGAAGTTTTGTGGCAGACGGCGTTATTGGAGGTGTAGGGTCAATTGTAGTCTTTTTTCCACATATAATGGTCCTCTTTGCCTTTATCGCCATTCTTGAAGATTCTGGCTATATGGCACGAGGTGCCTTTGTTATGGACAGAATTATGAGAGCAATGGGCCTGCACGGAAAGAGTTTTATACCCATGCTAATGGGCTTCGGCTGTAATGTCCCCTCTATTATGGCTACCCGCGTTCTGGAACGCCCCCGCGACCGCATGATTACTCTTTTGGTTCTTCCTTTTATGAGCTGCTCTGCCCGACTTCCTGTATATTTGCTTTTTGCAGGTATATTTTTTGGCAACCATGCTGGAACCATTGTATTTTCGTTGTACGTACTTGGAATTGCAATAGCTGTCATTTCAGCCAAGGTGTTGGGCAGTACTCTTTTTAAAGGAGAATCGTCACAATTTGTAATGGAACTGCCCCCATATCACCTGCCCCAGGCTGGTTCTGTATTAAAGAGCGCCTGGGAGCGTGCCAGTCTGTTTTTGAAAAAAGCTGGGACTGTTATTTTTGGAGCCGTTATTATCGTTTGGGTTATGGCTAGCCTCCCTCTTGGAGTTGAGTATGGCTCTCACGAAAGCATTGTCGGCCGTATTGGAGACATGCTGGCTCCTCTATTTGCTCCTGCGGGGTTCGGTTTCTGGCAGGCTGGCGTAGCACTCTTCTTCGGCTTTTTTGCAAAAGAGATTGTGGTAGGAACTCTCGGAACATTACTAGCTGGAGGCGAAGCAGGTCTTGCATCAGCATTGCCAGCCCTTTTCTCTCCCTTAAGCGCTTATGCTTTTCTTGTAATGACACTGCTCTATGTTCCGTGTATCGCTGCCGTAGCGGCTTTTAAACGGGAAACGAACAGTTGGAAATGGACCTTCTTTATGATCGCATACACTACTCTCATAGCATATGGCGCCGCCGTTATCGTTTATCAGGGAGGGCAGTTGCTACTCGGTTTGTCATAAAACGAATAAAATGTTTTAAAGCACCAATCCTCTCAAACCCAGCATAAGTAAAGAGGCCTCTTTCGAGGCCTCTTTACTTATTTAAAACTCCACCGCCTCGTAACTTGTGGTAAGCCAGGCCCCCTGCTGATCAAGCTCTTCAAGAGCACGGCTGCTGTCATCAGGCTGAACATTTACGCCCTTTATCCCATCTGTAACTATGAAAACCTCAAAACCTTCTTTCAAGGCATCAAGGGCGGTGCTTTTTACACAATAATCTGTTGCAAGGCCACAGATAAACACCCTTAAAATAGACTGGTCCCTGAGCATTTCCAATAATTCAGTGCCGTCAAAAGCAGAATAGGCATCTTTATCCGGGCTAGCCGCCTTGCTTATAACCGCTGCACTTGAAGGAATGTACAGTTCGGGATGAAAGGCTGCCCCCTTCTGTCCCTGAACACAATGGGGCGGCCACGGTCCCCCTTGTTCCTTAAAACTTATATGGTTCTCTGGATGCCAATCTCTGGAGAAAAACATGGGGATTTGGCGGCTTTCACAATATTGAACAAGGCCATTAATCACAGGCACAACATCCTCCCCGCCAGGAACAGCTAACGATCCCCCTTCACAGAAATCATTCTGAACATCTACTACAATAAGCGCATCTCCAGTTGTAATAGCCATAGGGTCATCACCTCTCCTGTTATTATAAAATAAAAAAGCCGAAGCGAATCACTTCGGCAATGTAACTTCAATATGGCGTTCCAGACAGGATTAGATTTTTTATAGTGATATATAACGATTTTTTATAAGGATATAAAACTTACAATGTGCGCATTTCTTCTACAGAAACGTTTTCCAGACCAAGTTCTTTTAGTCCTACTCCTGTCTCAAAATAGTTTTGACCATTTACGACGCTTGATAAATGAATGATGCTATTAATTGTAGGAGCGGCAATTCCTAATTTTTGTGCCAAGGCCGAAACAGGAACGAGAAGATAGGGCACATCTTCTATGAGATATCTGTAATTCATTGAAGTTGGTGCATCCGTTCCGTGACCACAGTAAACGCTGTTATTCAAAATAGTTTCTCTTAAAGTTTTTCCCTCAAGGTTATATAGTTTCTTCATATCGTCCATAGTCGACAGTAGATCTATTCCAAGTGCTTCCCCAATGAACATGCGTTCCCGATCCATCGCTTCCATAACGCTACAGACAGATTCTGTCATGCCATCACCGTAAAATCTAAAATTGCCGTTTTCGGACTCGATTCTTCCCGCGTTCATAATCATAGTGGGACAGTGGAGAATCATATTTGTATTATATAAACCTATAGCTATGACGTTAGGAGCTGCTTTTAATTGTATAGGAAAGGCCTGTTGTATTTGAGATATAAAAGTTTCAGTCTGATTTCCAGGCAGAGTAGCTATGGAAAGATGCTGTTTTATACCCCATATGTTGACTCTTCCAAGTGCTTCCAAACGACATGCATAGGGCATGGTGTCGGCTTCTGCCATTTTCAAAGATGTAGTATTTCCTATTTTCTTAAGGTAGCTTCTGAAAACGAGTGAACCAAAATTCCCTGGCATAAGTACAAGTTTTTGATTGTCTTCTATATAAGGAGCTATTGATTCCAAAATTGGTTTTTGAGCGAAACTCGGAGCAAGAAAGTAAATAATATCGGCTCCTTTTATAGCTTCTTCAGCACTTGTCGTTACGTTGGCAAGATGCCCCTTTTTCTCCATTATTCCTGTTAAAGTGATGGTTTTACTTTTTTTCAAATCTGCTATTTTATGCTCTAGTTGAGGGTGCTCAAAAAGTGTTACTTCAAAATCCTGTGAGGCAAGATCTCCTGCGAGGGCTTGCCCGCCGTTCCCTGCTCCAAGCACTGTTATTCTAGTCATCGTTAAAGCCTCCATTTTAAAACTAATAAACCGAATTACACTCATAGACTATAAAATAAAATTAAGTTATAATAAGCACTTCTTCCGTTTCATAGCAAAAAATATACTATCATATATGGAGGCGCTACAAATGTTGAAAACATCAAAAATTTTCATATTGAGTGTGATTATGTCTTTAATCGTTGCTGCTCCCTCTTTAGCCGCGAAATCGGTAATGGATCGTACCGTGATCCGTGTGGGGACAGAGGCAACTTACCCCCCCTTCGAGTACAGAAGTGAGAAAAATGAAATTGTAGGATATGACATCGATGTCGTTAAAGCTCTTGGAGCTCATTTAGGTAAGGACGTAGAACTTGTTGACATGTCTTTTGACGGCCTTATTCCTGCTTTGCTTACCGGAAAAATTGATATGATTGCCGCGGGAATGACAAATACGGAAGAGCGCAGAAAAAAGGTTGATTTTTCCGATGTTTACTATGAAATTGAAAATGCCTTTGTTACAAAATCAGATGATGAATCCATATCTAAAATAGAGGATCTTGCAGACAAAGTAGCTACCGTTCAAATCGGAACAGCGCAAGATATCTTTATTACTAATACGAAACTTCCAAAAGAAATTAAACGTTTTCAGAAAAATGACGATGCTTTGAGGGAAGTCTTATTGGGACGATCAGATTTTTGTGTTGTTAATCTTACAGTAGCCAATGCATACCTTAGAAATAACGACGCCTTTGGCAGCACGTTGAAAATTGCTTTTCGAAACTTTATACATAAACAAGGGGAAGGCATTGCCTTAGCTATTCCGAAAGGTGACACGACTTTTCAGGAAGCTCTCAACAAAGTTCTGGATGAAATGAAAAAGAGCGGGGAGCTTTTAGGGCTCAAGAAAAAATATCAGATAGACTAAGGGGAAGTAAAAAATGGCTCGGTTGTTGTGTCAATCTCAAATAAGCAAAATGATTACGATGCATGATGTCGTAGAAATAATTGATAAAACATATAAAGGTATGGGAGAAGGAACTGTAATAAACCCAACGAAAGGAACATTGGATTTAGGCGAAAGTTCTCCATATCCCCCCTATCACGCAGATATAAACTCTATGCCTGCATATGTAGGATGGGTAGATACAGCCGGCATCAAATGGGCAGGAGGCTGGATGGATAACCCTAAGCAGGGGTTGCCTTATGTAAGCGCTATCATTGTATTAGTCAACCCAAGAAATGGCATCTTTACTGGAGTTCTCGACGGTACCCTGATAACAAACATGAGAACCGGCGCCCAAACAGCTGTCGCTTTAAAATATCTTTATCCGGAACAAAAATCATTAACAGTGGGGCTTTTTGGAGCAGGAGTTCAGGGGCGCACCCAAATAGCCGCTATTTCAGAAGTTTTCGATATAGACGAATTAAAAATATATGATGTTGCACCTGAATCTGCAAAACTATTTGCGGAAGAGATGGGCAGCAAGATCTCGGGGAAAATCACGATTTGCACCCAACCTCAAGAGGCAGCTCAAGGTCATGCCGTTATAACTGTAACTCATGCAAAAGATGGCTTCTTTAAAAAAACGTGGTTTGAACCTGGAACAGTGCTCTTCCCCATGGGGTCTTATAAGGAGTGCGAAGATGAGACTCTTTTGACTGCGGATTACATTGTTGTAGACCATGTGGCGCAGTGCCTTCACCGCGGGGCATTAAAGGATCTCGCAGAAGCTGGCAAAGTGTCGCAAGAGGATATTACGGCTACGTTGGGGGAATTGTCAGTAGGTGCAAAAAAGCTCACTGCTTCGTCCTCTTCTCGCGTTCTTTGTGTTCCTATTGGGACAGGTGCTATGGATGTTGCTGTGGCATCAGTTGTTTTACAGCGAGCGGAAAAGGAAGGGATAGGAGACACATTTAATTTCGCTATATAATTATTTCATTTAACCTTGCTATTTTGCTCAAATAACATCATTCTCTTTTCATACCATTAAAACAACAAGTCCTCGACAGCCCTCGAAAGGGGGCTGCTTTTTATGTCGAAAGATAAAACTTGGAATACGTTTTGGCCTAAGAGGCTTACTAAATAGCAAAGCTTGGATAGGGGCTTTCACCCATCCATATGGAGAGCTAAGGCATTTACGTACCCTCTTGTCACGTGTTTGCATTAATCAACGACAGCCTTTTGCGCTAATAAAGTCGTTGTGAAAGTTATTCATCAGTTGCAATGTTTCGGTCTTCATTTTTAGACAACAAAAAAACCGCTCTTTAAAAAAGAGCGGTGATATCCAAATGGCGTGCCAGACAGGATTCGAACCCGTGACCTTCGGTTCCGTAGACCGACGCTCTATCCATCTGAGCTACTGGCACGTATATCTTGAACGCAGGAAATATTACCACGGAACAGGCATTCATGCAACCTTTAGGGAATATTTTACCTCATTTTCTTCCATTATAAAAAACCCTGCACTATCCCATAGGCCACCATTTAGATAGCTTTTAAATCAAGTGCATATTCATATGATATTTTTTGTTTATTAGAAGTCTTAGTATAAGCAATTTCTTCATGTGATAGGTTAGTTAACTCTTTCCCTTTTAGAGGGCCCAACGCCTCTAAAACCTCATCAATAAGTTTCTTTTCTTGCTCAGACAAAAGACCACAATGCGAAGAATTTTGAGGAAGCAAAATCCAATGTTGAGTTTTTTCATCCTCACATTCAATTATATCGATATCTAAGGCACCAACTTGATTTAAATATTCATATATCGTGTAACTGAATGCTCCTCCAGGAACAGGGCCATATTGCATATTAACATACTGAAGCCCTGTAATAGAGCGAGTTAAGGTTTTAAAGGCATAAAAGTCACAGTAGAATAAGAGTTTATTCAGTTTTAAATAGGATACCCTTTCCCCCATCTTAGAGAGAAGATAAACTACGACCCACTTGAGCTTTTCAAGAGAAAACGCCTGAAATCCATTTAATAAATTAGGTTGTTTATCAGTCCCACAAATTTCACACTCCAAATACCTAGCCTTCTCAGAAGAACAATCAATGCTAGTTTCCATTGCACTAATAATAGCGCTTTTTACTTTTTCGTAGTCTGCCACAGACATTAGAGATTTATGTTGGTTTAAAATTTGTAAATAGGAATCTGGGTTTTTCGCTAACTCTAAAATAGTATGTACCGATTGGTTTGGAATAGAACCTTTTTCATATCTCTGAAGAGAAGCTTCTCCAATACCAAGAGAACGCGCAAAAAGCGATTGTGATAATTTATAACGCTTTCGAATATCCACAACATCAGCAGCAGACATAAGAGCATTTCTCTTCCTATACTCTTCGTATGCTTTGTCAAGCAAAGCAGCGTAGAGCTTGTCGCCAATAGGCTCATTGCAATAAGGGCAAAAATGGATATTGGAACTAACCTTAATTTTTTCCCCTTTTATTTCAAATATTTTTGTGAATGCTCTTAAAACTTTCTTTGAGAAAGTTCGCCCACATTTCGAACATTCATATTTAAGCATAATATAGCCCCCTCCCTATTACACTTCAAAAACTTAAAGCTTGGTTATCCTTTTCTTTAAAATTCGTCAAATTCATGAAAAGATAAAACCTTACAATGCTTACAATCTGGACTTAGCTTAAGTTTGACATATATCTTTACTTGATCGGAATGAATTTCTGTAACAATTTTAAAGACGCACACTTTGCTTGGATATTTTAAGTTGTCATCTTCTACTGGAAACGAATAGTAATCATGCGGTGTCAACTTTAGACAAAGATCATACACATCTTGGAATCGCAATAAGTACTTCCTTAAAAAAACTTCGTTCTTTTCTCTAGGTATAATTTCCCTGTTTCCTCTGATATAAGAGCTCGCTTAGCATGTAAAAGAAATAAAACTACTGGTAATGGGTCAGAAATAGCACTCACCATCTTACATCAATTGATGTTATCTTTTGATGTAAACTATATGCCACTATTTATACTTGGTCAAACAAGAAATAGTGTCTCATGTTTACTGTTGACAGTCTTGTGTTCTTTTTCAGTACTTTCAAATCATGTTATCCTATACCTATGAATATCTTAGGAGGTGATCTTTATGGCAAACAAAAAGGACTCCACCATTTACAGAAAAATAGATAGCGAAGGCAAAACTTTTACCTGGTATTACGCTATTCAAGAAGGCAAAAAATTCGTGCTTTATCAAAGCAACACAGAGGAAGGAACGAGAGAAAAAACTGCCATTTACGGAGCCGATCCCTCAGAGCTTCTAAAAAATCTTATTAATCAAACGTCATGTGAATACCGAATTATAGTTGAGGAGAAGCCATAAAAGGCCTTTTTCTTTGAAGGAGCCACCCAAATTAAGACGTTAAAAAACTGCAAAATCCGGAGGATAGATAATGAAGAAAAGTATTGGAATACTTGGAGGAATAAGCTTAGCGTCCACAATACAATATTACAAAACGATCACTGATTTGTATTATGAACGGAACAAGGACTATTATTACCCCGAAATGGTTATCAAGAGCTTAGATTTTCAATACTTTACTGACCTTGAGAATGAAAGAAGAACTGAAGAATACATCGACTACATAGTTAAAGGAATCAAATCATTAGAAAGTGCAGGAGCCGATTTTGCAATTATGGCAGCAAATTCTCCCCATTCAGTTTTTGATAAGGTCGTAGAAAAAGTTGAACTCCCGATAATAAGCATAGTTGAAACGACAGCAAAAAAAGCAGTTGAGCTCAACCTTAAAAAGGTTTTACTAACTGGGATTAAATACACTATGCAGGGGAGATTTTATCAAGATGGGCTTGAAAAATACGATATTGAAGTGATAACACCAACGGAAAATCATCAAGACGAGATAAATTCAATTATATTTCAAGAACTGGTGATTAATAGATTTTCAGAAAAGACCAGATCCAGAATGCTGGAAATTATTAGTAGTTATAATGTTGAAGGAGTTATTTTGGGATGTACCGAACTCCCATTGTTGTTAAATCAGGAACACTCTCATCTAAAGCTGTTGGATACATTAACATTACATGCTAAAGCTGCTTTGGAATTTTCGCTAGCTGCTTGAGTGGCACATATAACAGAGATAGAGAGAAAGTCGCATGGTCAAAAAAGACCGATGCGACTTTTTATTTGGGGATATTCACTGCACTGACATAAGTTGTCGCTGCTCATTGTTACACTAAAAATATAGTTGATAAAAACGTAGCAAAGGCGGTTTTTAGAAATGAAAAACATCTGAGATTAAAAAAAGGAGGAGGAATACTTATGAAAGAGAAAAAAGTTTGCACAAATATGGACCATAACTATTTGCCCCCCGGGTAGAACCAGAAAGCCTATCTAATGCTAGAACTTACCGCTCCAGTCACAGAAGCCGCGGGCTTCAGCTTGATAAAAAGATGGAAATTGTCGTTTTAGTTTGACAAGATCGGCCTCTGTTTTTACAATTTGCGTAGAGGACTGGTAGTCCTCAAGCCCCGCAAGGCTCCTTCACCGGGCAAGTATAGCCCGGCTGCATCGAGCCAGGCGGAGCTTTTTTGTGTTGCATACCGTAATCGCTCTTCAGCTTATTAAGCACCATTCCTAAATCAGGTTTTCTTCGTGCAGGATTTCAATTACATAAGCTGCTGCCTTAGCACAAACTGACGGGCACTTGTCATCATGACCGCCAGCTTCTAAAAAAGCGGCCTTTTCATCAGGAATCCTTAAATCAAAGGATCTGCCCATTATTTTTGTTTGAATGCCTTTACACTCTGAAGTTCCGAATTCCTCTTCAAATTTACTCTGTAGTTTATCTGCTAAACGGAAGCTTTTGAAACGTTCTCCGCCAGGATCAGAAAAATGAGCATAATCACGGCCAAGATGACAACTCAATGCCATTACACCGCCTGTAAGAGCACCGCATGAATTGCCTGTCAGCCCTATGCCACCGGACAAACCAGTCGCAGCCTTAAACACATCATCACTAATTCCACCAATAGTTTCCTTTATGGCGGCAAGCACACACTGGGAACAGCCGCCATATTCTCGCTCATATTTCGCTGCCAGTTCAGAAGCTTTAACTTGTAACAGTTCGAGGTCCTTTGCTTCCATGAATGGTCCCTCCTGTTTAGATCTTCTTATGTGTCATGTTTGTAGGCTGCAAACAAAGCCAGCGCATGCAACCACCCATTACGACTTTAAAATAAATTCCACTATGGGCCAATCTGCGGGGGCCATGTCAAGTCCCCTTAACTCTTCTGGATTGAGCCACGACAGGGCCTGGTGTTCATTATTTTTAAGTTTGCCAGACTGCCATTCACACGTATAGGCCATGAGTTCTATAGAAATATGGTTGTAATCAAAAAACGATGAGCAGAGGTATTCTTTGACTTTAATGTCAATATTGAGCTCTTCCTGAATTTCTCTTTTAAGGCAATCTTCCGGAGTTTCATTTTCTTCCATTTTGCCGCCTGGAAATTCCCACTTGTTTGGGAGAGAGCTTTCAGGACTACGTTGCGCTACTAAAACTTTTCCGTTTTTGAAGATCACGGCTGCTGTAACTTTTTTTCGTTCAGACATTTTGGGCTCCTATTGTAGTTAGACATGTTGCTTGGTCGGTTAAGTTCCGTTAATAGCTTGTTATTGCCCCTACGATAATTATTATCATAACAAATATATAAAGGAAGTACTAAAGACAAAAAGAAAAGCCCAGGCTTTTAAGAGCCTGAGCTTTTGTAGCTTTATATTAAATGGCGGAGAGAGAGGGATTCGAACCCTCGGGGGCGGCAAAGCCCCACTCACTTAGCAGGCGAGCGCCTTCGACCACTCGGCCATCTCTCCTTAGACTGCGGGAACTATTCTATTAAGGGAACCTAGTTCTGTCAAGCTTTTTCAAACTTTTATTTCTTGTTATGTAGTCTTCCTATTAGTCTTTTTTCTCTTCTTTCTGCTCATCTGCGACTGGCTGAGTTGTGTTTTCCGCTTCTTGTGTTTCTTCTACTGGTTTTGGGAAAATAGATTCATCCAGAATAACAACTTTCGCATTTTCTTTAAGTTCGCTGACAAATTTCATCTGGGCTTCTTCGTTCTTCTGATTCGTCAGCAGAGCTTTGATATCGTTGCTGACTTCATCAAAGGAAACAGTGCTCGCTTCAAGAACTTCTTTATTGAGAACAACCATTATGTCGTTGCTCGTAATCTCGATGGGAGGAGCTACCTGGCCAACAGAGAGGTCTTTCAGCGTTTCGAATTTATCCTGCATGCCTGACTCAGGAACAAAGACTGGAGCTTCATAGCCAATGCTTTCTTTCTTGTCTTCTGAAGTTACCTCTTCCAGCAGGGCATCCCACTTGGAGCCGTCTTTTTTTAGCTCTTCGTAGATTTTGTCTGCCGCTTCTTTATTGCTGAAACGGGCATAAACAACCTTTCGCCCTGCCGGCCGGCTAAAGAAAGCATCCTTGCCTTTGTCGTAGAATTCCTGAACTTCTTCAGGGGTCACCACAACTGTGCTCGCAGCCTGCTCAACAACCTTCTGTTGAGAAAGCTGGGTGCCTATATTGGCTCTCAAGGCATCCATCTTGATGTCATTGTCGGAGAGATGCTTCTGGAAGGCCTCTATTGTAGGAAACTGGTTGCTTATCTGCTTGATAACATCGTCAATTTCCTGATCAGAAGCTTTAACTCCCCTGCTTTCAACAGCTTTGGCCAGCTCTGTTTCTATGATCATGCCGTCAAGAACAGCCTGACGGATCGCCATCAAATCATTGGATGAAACGTCTTTTACATTGTTTCTCTCTACATAGTTCATTACGTTTGCTTCTAAGGTTGAACGCATAACTTTTTTGCCGTCTATCTCAGCAACTGCGTAATCTTGTACCCCTTCTCCCTTTGGAGCTCGCTGCCGCCCGCTGAAGCCATACATCCCAAAAATTGAGAGCACAAAAATAACGACAAAACCAAACATGATCCAACGCATATTTTCCCTTAATGAACGCATTAACAAAGCACATCTGCCTCCCTTGACATAAACCAATGCTAACGGCGTATTCTAACATATATTCGACTAATAAGGCTACGTAAAAACCTAGACTTCTGCCAGAGAATGCCCCCAGGTTGCTTCTACTTTAAGGGGTACAGATAGCGTGGCCGCTGATTCCATAATGTCTGTCAAATCTTTTACGACAGCTTCTTTTTCTTCTGCTGCACACTCACAAACGAGAGAGTCGTGAATTTGCAAAACAAGATGAACATTCTGCCGTTTCTCAAAATGCTTATAAAATTTGATCATGGCCATTCTGGCAATATCAGCAGCTGTTCCCTGAATAGGGGTGTTTACTGCGATACGTTTCAAGGCTCCTCGATCCCGCGGGTTCACAGAAACTTCATCCAGCGGACGGATTCTGCCGAAGTCTGTAACAGCATAACCACGTTTCCTGGCGTCCTGATAGCTTTTTTCAATATAATCCCGAACCTTCGGGAGGGCCCTAAAGTACCTGTTAATAATATCTCCTGCCTCTTGCTGTCCGATGCCTAGGCGGCTTGCCAGGCCAAAAGAACTCATGCCATAAAGAAGGCCGAAGTTTACAACTTTCGCGAAACGGCGAAGTTCCGGCGTTACCATCTGGGGATTTACATTAAAGATCCAGGATGCTGTTTCTGTATGGATATCACGCCGTGCTTCAAAGGCTTCTTTTAAACGTTTCTCATCACAGAGATGGGCTAAAACTCGAAGTTCCACCTGAGAATAGTCTGCGGCTACAAATATGTTTCCGTCCTTATGAGGAACGAGCCCCTCTTTAAGACGGGTGGACCATTGTCCAAAGGCTGGCAGGTTCTGCAGGTTGGGGTCTCGGCTGCTCAGGCGTCCTGTTCCGGTAGAAGTGGATTCGAAAGTACCGTGGATCAGGTCTGTATTTTCATCAGCGGCACTCACAAGGGGATGAACAAAGCCAGATCGCATTTTAGAAAGCTCGCGGTGTTCAAGTATAAGTTCCGGCACTTCTTTCTCGGGGAGCCCCATTTTAACAAGTTCTTCAAGAACGGTAACGTCGGTGGAGTACCCTGTTTTTGTTTCTTTTATAGGCGGCATGTTCAATTTTTCAAAAAGAAGCCAGGCCACCTGTTTCGGCGAGTTGAGATTTATCCGTTCTCCGCCCTTTTCTGCTATGGTATCTTCTATTTCAACAATTCTTATTTCAAGGTCTGAATCCAGACCATTGAAGGATTCTCTATTAAGGCCTATCCCCCACGTTTCCATACGCCATAACACTGGAATAAGTGGGATCTCAACATCTCGCATGAGCTTATCCAGGCCTTGATACTGAGCGATATTGCTGCTTAAGTCATTTTTTACTCTCCAGAGCTGCCCTGCGATTTCCACTGGATCCGCTATGCTTTCTGCGGCCCAGCTTTCTGGACCGTGGGATTTTGCGTCGGGGTGCAGTAAATAGTGGGCGATTTGGGCATCCCACACACGGTCACTTAAAGGAGCGTCTTCTTTAAAAAAACCCTGCATCATTTTATAATCAGAAGTTATGACATTACCTGTCTTTAGCCACTCAAGAAGGGAAGCTGGTGCGGCATGAGCATTTACGACGCCATGCCAGTAGCTTCCGCTCTGGGCCCGCAGGGCAATACGGGCCTTTTCCAGCTTCATGGGGTAAAAACCCTCAGGAAGACAGTAAAAGGCCAATTCTTTTTCATGCAGGATTTCCGCCAGGTTGCCCTCCACTGCTTCGCCTATTTCAAGCTGAACCTCTTCCTTCGTTGTTTCGTATTCCCCCGATTTTCTAACCCGCTCCAGAATCTTGTGCAGGCCCAGACGCCGGCAGAGCTCTTCAAAGGATTCAAAGTTCACTTCTGTCTGCGTGAACTCTTCCACAGTTAAGGGGAGATCGCACTTTAAACGTATCAGCTCGCGACTTTTAAACGCCGTTTCCTTCGCTTCTATAAACTTTTTTTGCAGCCCTGGCTTTAGTTCATCAAGGTGGTCATAAATATCTTCGAGTGATACGTATTGTGAGAGTAGTTTTTTTGCTGTTTTTTCTCCCACTCCCGGAACTCCCGGTATATTATCCACTGCGTCACCTAGAAGGGCTAAGTAGTCTGGCATGACAGTGGGAGGGAAACCCCATTCCTCTTCAAAGGAGGCCTCATTGTATTCCGTAAAAGTCGAGACCCCTTTTATGGGGCGGATGATTCGAACTCCAGGCTGAAGCACCTGAAGAATATCCTTATCTGAAGTAAGGGCGATAACCTTTACACCAAGCCTTGCGGCGCCGCACACCGCCGAGGCGATGACATCGTCAGCCTCTACCCCTTCTTTCACCACTACTTTAATGCCCATAGCCCGTACCACTTGCTGCAGCAAGGGAACTTGCACCTTGTACTCTTCAGGTGTAGGGCGACGTCCCATTTTATATTCCGGGTAGATCTCGTGCCTGAACGTAGCTCCTGGAGCGTCGAAAACAACGGCTGTCATGTCAGGGTGGCAGTCATCTATAGTTTTGAACATCATGTTGATAAAGCCAAGGATCGCGTTTGTTGGCGTTCCATCTGGCGCCGTCAGTTCAGGCAATGCATAAAAGGCACGAAAGGCAAGGGCATGGCCGTCTACAAGAAGTACCGTTTTATCTTTCAGGGTATTCAACTCCTTTTTATTGCTTCTAACAACTGTGGTATTACCTGCTTTTTTCTCGAAATGACCTTGGGCAAATAAAAGCTTCCGCCGCTTATTGGCACTCCGAATGCGCTGGAAAGAAATTCTTCATGGTTTCCTACGTACAAAATTTCTGAACCTTCATTAATAATATCAGTAAGCATAAGAAGAAGCATATCATAGCTTCCCTGGAATTTTCGCTGTTTCATAAAATCGAGAAGGGCTTTTCTATGAAAAGAACGCTCCGTATTATAGAAAAACACCTGACTGATGCCGACCTTAAAATCAGCAACATCAAAAATTTTAAAATCTGTAAAGAATATCTCTTCTGCAGATTTCCCCTCAAGAGAGGTCCCCGCCTCAAACATGGAGCGGGAGAATGTCTCGATATCCATACCTGCAATTGTTGCAAGCTCCTGGGCGGCTTCTCTATCCTGAGTGCTGCTAGTGGGCGATTTGAACATAAGAGTATCAGAGATGATGGCCGCACACATAAGCCCGGCAATTGACGATGGCGGCTTTATCCCGTTGTCTCTGTAAAAGCCATATACAATAGTCGCAGTACATCCTACAGGGCGATTTATAAAAACAATAGGATATAGCGTTTCTATACTCCCTATTCTATGGTGGTCAATAACTTCAAGTATTTGAGCCTGCTCCAGACCTTCTGCAGATTGTGACTCTTCGTTATGGTCAACCAATATTACCTTTTTCCCGGTAATATTGAGAAGGTTCCGGCGTGATAACATTCCTACAGGAATTTTATTGTCGAGTATTGGGAACTGACGATATTTATGTTTAAGCATAATCTCTTTTGCGTCATCAACCTCTTCTTGAAGACTGAAGGTAATGAGTGATTGAGATTTTGCTACATACTGAACTGGTATGCTTTGCCCAATACGCTTAACTGTTGTGAAAGTATGGTATGGCACTGTGATAAGGTTGACTTTTTTCTCTTTAGCCAGATTTAAAACTTGGTCTGAAACCTTTGAACCCCCTGTTATTATAAGAGTGTGGACTTCTTTCTTCAAAACTGAGATCTGCACATCTTCTCGATCGTCTACGATGATGAGTGTTTTCTCATCAAGTCGTCTTTCCAAAGTCGCCAACTCCATTGCAGCCACGAGAATGTTGCCGCTGAAGGTTTTTTTGTAAGAACACAAAATCTGGCCGTCGAGGGTGCGCTCTATGTTTTCAAGGGGAATAGCCACTCTTGAAAGGTCTTCTGATATTTCAAGGCTTGCTCTTGCTATGTCTCCTACTGTCACAAGTCCAATGAAAAAGCCTTCTTCATCCACTACATTGACCGTATTTGTAATGTTTTTACCCATAATGTTCCAAACATCGGATAGGGGCGTTTCTTTTTTAACTGAAACAGGCTCATCGAAAGCTATGTCAGAGAGCTGGGTGTAAAGGTTTTCGATCAGCTCAGGAACCGGTTCCTTGAAATAATCAAGGACAAACCCTGTTTCATTGTTTACAGGCCCAAGTCTAACCGGAGAGTAGTTGTTTTGGGGGGAAATGATCCTCTTAAAGTAGCTGTAGGCTATTGCAGAACAGATAGAGTCAGTATCAGGATTTTTATGCCCCATAACATAAATAGTATTCATTTCGAACCTCCTCCCATGGAGGAATAATTTGCTCTTATATTATATTATTGAAAGAAGTTTGGGAGAAATATATTAAGAACATGTATAATAGCTGCGTTGATGAAATTTGATGTGAGGAGGCAATTTAGAAATGAACAAGGAAGCACGTGTCCGTTTTGCCCCAAGCCCCACAGGCGCCTTGCATATCGGTGGAGGGCATACGGCGTTGTTCAACTGGCTTTGGGCCAGGCATACAGGTGGAAAGTTCATTCTTCGCATAGAAGATACCGACCGCGAACGTTCTACGAAGGAATATGAAGAGACCATTATGGCTGGGATGACATGGATGGGTCTGGACTGGGACGAAGGCCCTGATATAGGAGGCCCTTACGGTCCTTATCGCCAGTCAGAACGGCTGGAAATCTACCATAAATACGCGCAGCAGCTTCTTGATGAGGGCAAAACCTACACTGAGGGCCCCGCGATAATCTACAAGGTACCAGAAGGGATATCCCTTGCTTTTGACGATATTGTTTACGGCCGAATCGAAGTTAGAAGCGAAACACTGAAAGATATTGTCATGATCAAAAGCGACGGCATGCCTACTTACAACTACGCTGTGGTCATCGATGATTACACCATGGGCATTAATTACGTCATACGAGGGGAGGACCATATTTCAAACACCCCCAAACAGCTGCTCATTTATAAGGCGCTGGGGTGGGAAGAACCCCAATTTGCCCACCTCCCCATGATTCTTGGAAAAGATAAGAAAAAACTTTCTAAACGTCATGGCGCTACAAGCGTATATGAGTATCGCGATCTGGGATATATGCCAGATTCTGTGTTCAACTTCCTCGCAATCCTGGGCTGGTCTCCTGGAGATGACAGGGAAGTCTTTTCCAGAGAAGAGGCCATTAAGCTTTTTGATCTTAAAAGGGTCACAAAGCGTGCTGCTGTCTTCGACATGGACAAACTCAACTTTATCAATCAGGAGCATCTCAAGGAGCTTGACCCCATGGTTCGCCTGGAAATGGTGGAACCCTTCTGGAAAGAAGCGATGTTGCCTGTTGAAAAGCATTCAAGGGAATATCTTGCCCAGGCTCTCGAGCTTATGGGCGGACGTGGAAGAACAACCAAAGAGCTCGCCGAATACTCCGATTACTTTGTCTCTTTTGAGCCAGTGAAAAATAGATACGATGGAAGCGACGTGTCGGAAGAGGATAAGGGCATTCTTAAGAACTTTTTTGGGGATCTACTGAAGCTTGATTCCTGGAAGGCTGAATCTATGGAAGAATTTGCCCGTAGCTGGTCTAATGAAAAAGACGTTAAGATGAAAAATCTTGCCATGCCATTACGATGGGCTTTGACAGGCGTAAAAGTAAGTCCTGGGATTTTTGAAGTGGCGGAACATCTGGGTCGGGATGAAGTAAAAGAACGACTGGCCTATTATGGATTTGTAAACCCGTAAAATAACTTAGGGGGGCTTGAAGCCCCCTAAGTTATTTCTGGATATCTTATTTTTCTTCCGGTGCCGCTTTGGCTGCCTGAGCAGCAACTTCGACCTGATGGATCGCATCCTTCGGACAAAGTTCGGCACATTTGCCGCATCCCACACACTTTTCCTTGTCTATGACATGGGGCTTTTTCAACTCCCCGCTAATTGCGTTGACGGGGCAGTTTCTAGCGCATTTTGTACATCCAATGCACTTTTCCTCGTCTACTTCATACTTCACTGCGCTTTCAACTACAATGTCTTCTTCCTTTTTCTTTGTTGGGCCCGAATCGCGAACTATTTGAGCCTTCCGATCGTAAGAAGATATCAAATACTCCTTCGACATGGAGAGGCACTTCACCGGGCAAATTTCAGTGCATTGAGCGCAGAAGCAGCAACGATCTACGTGGATCTGTATTTTCTTTTCTTCCTCAAGAAACTCTATGGCATTCGCGGGACACACGCGAATACAGAGCTTGCACCCTATACAGCGTTCCTTGTCATAATCGAGCCGACCGCGAAAATAGCCCTGGGGCTCAATAGGCGGATTGAGTTTTATTTTTCCCTCCTCCGCTGCTTTCAGTGCGGCAGTAAGAGAGTCAGGCATAGAAGGCACCGGGAAGGGATTTGTAAAAACTTTGTCCACCCATTGGCGCAAAAGCTGTAACGACATTCTGTTAAGCATGGTCATCCCCCTCCCTTAAAGGATTACATCAATAGACAAGAGAATCATGCCGGCCAAAGAAAGACCAGCAATTTTAACCCAGTAGAACTGGGAAGCCTGCCATATTTTCAGTCGCCCAAAGGCTGTTCTGATAAATGTAACGCCAAAGACCTGCACCGCAAAGACTTTGACCCAGAACCAGAGAAAGTCAACAACAAAAAGCAGCGGCCCTGTAAGGCTAAGGACCTTTCCAAGGGACCAAGGAAGGAACAAGGCCACTATGATCGCTGACATGGCCAGGGCCCTCAAGGCAAAAGTAATTTTAAATAACGCCAGATTTGTGCCCGAGTATTCTATAATGAGTCCCTCAAGAATCTCTGTCTTCGCTTCAGGAATGTCCATAAAGCCCTTTCCTGTTTCGCCAGGAACCACCATGAGCAAGGCAGCAAAAAGACATAGAAGACCAAGAAGTCCCATTTTGCCCACTATGCCCCAGAGAGGCATTCCCACAAAGGTTTCAAGGCTAAAGGGCTGTCCTGGAATGCCATGCTTGTAGGCTACCCAGGCCATTGTTGTGACAACTACTGCCAAGGGCAGCTCATAGCTCATCATGAGAATCATCTCACGCTGGGCGCCAACGTTGGCAATGGGGTTTCCACTGGCAAATCCTCCTATGGCCATGGCGACACCGGCAAGACCGAGAAGATAGATAACAAGAATCAAATCGCCCTCAGTTCCAAGTATGGGCGGCAAAGAGCCGATAGGGATATAAAGAAATAGCAACAACATAGTTGACGCGGCAACCCAAGGGGCTCCGTTAAATGCCCATTTCACTGCTCTTCTGGGAACGATATTTTCTTTTCCAAGCAATTTCAGAATGTCGTAAAAAGGCTGAAAAAGAGGC
This sequence comes from Aminobacterium sp. EBM-42, assembly GCF_001896635.1. Taxonomy (NCBI): domain Bacteria; kingdom Thermotogati; phylum Synergistota; class Synergistia; order Synergistales; family Aminobacteriaceae; genus Aminobacterium; species Aminobacterium sp. EBM-42. The sequence continues at coordinate 141,015 of NZ_MPPC01000024.1, read as the reverse complement.
GGTCCCCACCGCCGTTGCATTCTGGCATGGATAACCCGGTCTGCCCCATCAAAGAGAATGGCCACAACTGATACGAGCAACATTAGGGCAATGCCTGCCACTAGTTTCATTACTACGTTGATAATCATGCCTTCTTCAGCCTCCTCGTCTTTTCTCTGCTCATTTCCAACAGCTGATTTTTCGAGTAGACCTGTCCGGCCTTTTCACTATTTCCAGTGATAAGGGTTCTTTCCATACAGGAGATACATGGATCAATGCTATTAATAATAAGAGGGGCATCGGCCAATTCGTTGTTGCGGAACATTATTGGCCATGAAACAGCGTTGGAATAGGTCGGGGCTCTCACTTTCCACCAATAGACGTTCTCCTGGCCGCCTTTCAGTTGTACTACGTGAGTATCATCTCCACGGGGAGCTTCAATAGAACTCCATCCTTCTCCATCAGCAGCCTTTAGAATATTCAGCACTTTCACAAGGCTTTTCTCAAAAACGATGTCTCCCTCTGGAAGTCCTTCGATAATCTTTTCAAGAATGTCAAGAGATTGGTAGAGCTCAAGAACCCGCACGAGGAAGCGGTCAAAAACGTCGCCATAGGCCTTTCCAAAATAATCCTGGGGTACCACAGGTTTTACATCGAGGTCGGCATAGGCTTCATAGGGTGAAGACCAGCGAAGGTCGCACCTCACCCCGCTAGCCCGGGCAGTAGGCCCAAGGGCGCAGTAGCGCATAGCCTCTTCGTATGTAAGAATTCCAACGTTGCGCATTCTGGCATGAGCCACTGGATCCTCTGTTACCACATCGTAAAATGCTCCCAGTTCGTCCCGATAAAACTGGATCATTTCTTTGATCACGCGGACTGTTTCCGGGGTAAGGTCCCATCGGACACCGCCGACAGTGCCAACACCATAATTTACGCGGTTCCCAGTGTAGGATTCGAGGACATCCATAACCTTTTCACGAAGCACCATGCCAAGGTGAAATGCGGAGTCAAATCCAATGCTGTAACATGCCACTCCAGCCCACAGAGCATGAGAGTGGACTCGTTCAAGTTCAAGCACCAGGGCCCGAATATACTGGGCTCTGGGAGGAACTTGTATTTGAGCGGCATCTTCCACTGCCCTTAAAAAGGCAGTAATATGGCTGAAAGAACAAATTCCACAGATCCGCTCTGCAAGATAAATTATCTGAATAGGGTTTCGCTCACGTGCCATAAACTCTATTCCTCTGTGAATAGCACCGGGACGAACCCTTGCGTCTACTATTTTTTCTCCGTCAAGGTCGAGCCATGCTGTAATGGGTTCTTTCAACCCTACATGGACAGGACCTATCGGCACTTTGTATGTCTGAGTTTTTCCACTCGCCATAATCGTCCCCTCCTAAGAGAGTTCCCGAAGGTGTTCAGCATCAGGACCTGTTTCGTCTCTGCGCCACGGTTTAATCGACTCATCCCAGTCTTCGGGAAGAAAGACAAGAGCCTTGTTCTGAAGTCCTTCAAAATCTATTCCCAACATTTCACGCATTTCCCGTTCGCTATACTCTACTCCCGGAATGGTTTTGAAGAGAGAGGGCATGACGAGGTCAGATTTAGGAATTGCCACGCTCACTGTTACACCCAATCTTTTATCGCGACCCGCTACCCTGAAAAGACTGAAGTGATAATTCAATGACACAACATCACCATCGTCATTGCCTGAGAGTACGTGGAAATGAAGGAAATCGAACCCGAAAAGAAACTCCACCAACTCAAGAAACTTCTCTCTTGATGTGGTCAGCCATATTTGGTTGTAGATCACTGCCTGATCATTTCCGGCACGGTATTCTCTCACGTCTTTCACCACATTCTCACCAAAGGAATCTCGAAGAGATGAGAGAACGTTTTCAAGAGGAAGAGCGTTCTGTGCGTAGTTCATTGGAGTCTTCATTATTTATCAACACCTGCCTTAAGCAGTTCTTCCCGCTTTGATTCCAGCTTCAAGACAGCCTTCGCCACTCCTTCTATAATGGCTTCTGGGCGTGGAGGGCAGCCATGGACATATACATCCACTGGAATAATGTTATCGACTGGGCCCTCAAGGCTATAGGATTTATAGAAAACATCCCCAGATGCGCCACAGTTCCCAACAACAACTACAACCTTAGGATCCGGTATCTGGTTATAGATTCGCAGCAGCCGATCCTTCATATACTTCGTTACCGGGCCTGTAACCACTAACACATCAGCATGCCGGGGCGTTCCAACAAGTTTCATGCCAAAGCGCTCTATATCATAACGGGGGCTGATTGTGGCGACAATTTCGATGTCACATCCGTTACATGATCCGGAGTTACATGTCATAACCCAAAGGGATTTGGGCAACACTTCAAGATATTTTTCTAGCCTCATCTTTCAGCCTCCTAAACCACGAGGATCAGCGCAGCTATCACTGCGGCGGAAAGCACAAAATATCCCATATAGTCGCGCATATGGCCGCTATGCATGGAGATCAAAACCTTGTAGTAAGGTTCCAGTGCTTTTCTAAATCCCCAGTAGGAAGAACTGGCCGGCACAGAAATTTCCGCCCCATCTTCAGGGACGACGTTACCAGACCAATAAATCTCATCCTGCTCTGTTCCTTCTTTATAGTCACGCCGCCCTACTGAACGAAGCCAGAGAGCAAAAAAGGAGGCGATAAAAAAGAAGATCAGCCAGGATATGACATCCCAATAACCAAATCCTGTGAAGACCTTATTCCACATTACAGCCCACCTCCCATAACTGCTTGTATAAACCCGCCCTGATCCACAAGAGCCTTAGCCGCTGGCTCCACTAAATGGGAAAGAGCCCATGTGGGGAAAAGGGAAAGACCAATAATTGCCACCGTTAAAACGGCCATGCCCACAATCATGCTGGTGGGAACTTCTTTTACCGTTGCGTAGCAGGCTTTTTCCGGCCCCAGATAGGCGGTCTGAAAAACCTTTACGAAAGATGCCAAGGTAAGCACAGATGTTACAAGGGCAGCCACTGCCAAGAACGGATGTATTGCGAAAACTGACTCGTAGATAAGTAATTTCGATACAAAACCATTGAAAGGCGGAAGTCCTGAAATGGCCGCGGCCGCAATGGCAAACATAAATGTGGTATAAGGCATTTTCCGAGCCAAACCCCCGAGTTTGTTTAAATCCCTTGTTCCGGTGGCATAGTAAAGAGCTCCTGCGGTCAAGAAGAGCAGGGCCTTATACATGGTGTAGTTAAAGATATGGTAGATACCGCCTTTCATAGCAGTAAACCCATAATCGGCCATAGCCTGAGGGCTTCTCAGCGCCAACAGACCTACGCCAAGAGCCAAAAGCATGTACCCTACCTGGGAGATGGAGTGATATCCCATGAGACGTTTCACTTCGTGCTGAACTACAGCCATTGAAACGCCGAAGAACATGGAAGCAGTTCCAAGAATAACAATTACCCAGGGAACAAAAGTGCTGCCGAGTGTGGCGCCATACAAGCTAAAGCAAACTCTCATCAAGCCATAAAATGATGCCTGGCTTACTGCAACGAGAAGGCATGTGACTCCTGCCGGAGCTTCTGCATAGGCATCTGGCATCCACATATGCATGGGGAAAGTTCCGCACTTCATTGCCAGCGCTGCTACAAGGAATGCCAAGACGCTCTTTTCCACAACGCCAAGCTGAAGCATATGGGCCACTCCTGCCATATTCAGGACATTGTAGCGTCCATAAAGCATGCCGATGGCTATAAGCACCATCATCGCTGCAAGCTGGGATACCAGCATATATTTTAAGCTTGCCTCAACGGCTTCGGGCCGATCTCTCCAGAAGGCGATAAGACCGAAGGATGCCGCAGAAGCTATTTCGAGAAATACAAAAAAGTTGAAAAGGTCTCCAGTAACCATAAGACCCAGCATTCCTGCTGTCAGAAGAAAATAGAGAGATGTAAAACGGCTCATACCCGAAAAGCGATCCATAAAATGGACTGAATAGAGTGCACCGGCAAAGGAAACGATACTGCCGGCCAACGCCATAAATGCGCTGAACGCATCTATCTCAAGAATAATCCTTATGGGATAAGCCATACCAGAAGGAAGGGTGAGAGTAGTCTGTTCCCCTCCCATCACATAGACCATCACGCCGTTGGCCGTAACAGACTTCCAAATTAAAAATGCTAAAACCAACGTTAAAAACGAAAGACTGACCATCCAAACGTTTCGCAGCGTCTTTCCGCCTAATGAAAATAGAGGCGTTGCGAAGGCCCCAAGAAGAGGGATGGCCAATATTAATGCTGGAAGGTGTTCTTGCCAGTTCATCCTCGCAACCTCCGTATTTCGTCAATATTCAAAGTTCCATAATGGCGATAGATCAGCATCAAGAGCGAAAGCATGAGAGCTGTTGTCGCCAAAGCAATAACGATGGCCGTCAGAGTTAAAGCCTGGGGGGTGGGCAAAACCATGAATTTCTCCCCACCTGCAAGATATCTCACTGGAATTGAGCCGCCGGTTCTATAACCGAGCACAATGAGAAACATATTCGTTGCCGATTCAATAACACTGATGCCAATGGCTATTTTAAACAGGTTCCTTTCTGTCAAAACGGCAACAAGCCCTATGAGGAACAGCACGCCAACTACAAAAAAAGGGGCATTACCGATCATGGCCGCTTTCCCCTCCTATCTCGTAGGTATCGAAGAGGCGTGTGCCCTTGAACATGTGAATAATGAGAAGGGATAATTCTCCAACCACCTCAAACCCCACCGCAAGGTTCATCAATGCTATAGTTCCTGAAGGATGGAAAATACCATGGCCCGACTTCGCCACTTCCGCCGCAGGAATAGAAATAAAGTTATAAAAGAAGGAAGTGGGCATTCCCATAAATCCCAAAACTATAAAGCTTAGAAGGCCAAAGCCTATCATTCCATTATAGATGCCCTCGTTAAGCCAGTTTTTGAGTCTTTTCCAACCATAGGCAACAAGCAGAAGAGCAATAAAAGTGGCCGCCACTGCTCCTCCCTGAAATCCTCCGCCGGGAGTCATAACTCCATGAATAATCACGTAGGATCCGAACACGACCATAAACCAGGCGAAAATATCGCAGCCCGTTCGAACAACTACTGATAGAGGCTTCATTTCTTTTTGCCCCCTTCCCTGAAAAGAGCTAAGACGGAAGTTGCCGCTGTGAAAAGGACAGCAGCTTCGCCAAGAGTATCAAACCCTCGAAAATCAAAAACAATGGATGTGACGGCATTTTCAGCAGAACGATCTGCCATTGCGTGTTCCAGAAAATAATTATCCATAGCTACCTGGCCCGGTTCACCAAAAGGATGAATGGTATCGAGGGCTCCCCAGACCAAACCGCTAAGAATAAGAGCCGCAATTACAAAGAGTGTTTTCTTCATCGCATGTCACCCCCGGTTTTAGTCCGAGCTTTTCCGCAACCCCTCAAGGCGATAAGATAGATGGCCGTGCTCAGCCCTGCACCTATGCCTGCCTCTGCTATGGCTACATCTGGGGCTCGCAAGAGGTAAAATTCAATAGCCAGTATCAAACTGAAAACACCAAGGGAAATAACCGACGACAAAAGGTCGCGAAACCAGATGGCAAAAAAAGCCGAAATAACGAGCAACGTGAGTATAGCTATATGGAAAACTTCACTCACTGACAACACCACCTTTACGCTCTTCTGCCTCAGCCAGACGGTCTACCACTGCCATCTTAGGTAAAATGCCGCTTCTATGGGCTGCTCGCGCTATGGCATGTGCCCCAGTCGCATTCGTAATAAGAAGCACCATAACAGCTATAAGAGCGTGAATAATGAGAACTGCAAAACGGCTCCCCCCACCTTGATACATGCGAAAGGCTGCATAAGCCACAACACCAAGCGACATAAAGATGCTGCCAAATGTTGTACATTTCGTAGCCCCATGAAGCCTCGTATAGACATCTGGGAACCGATACAAAGAAATTGCACCGAGAGTATTGAAAATAAGCCCTATAATTACAAGAATACCAACGACATACTGCTCAGCAGCCACGCTACATCCCTCCCTCTATAAAACGAGCAATGAACATGGTCCCTACAAAGGAAAGGGCTGCATAAACAATGGCTACATCGATCATGACCACAGAATCGTACACCGCTGACAACAAGACCATAATAGCCACCACCAGAGTATTTACTGTATCTAAAGCGACAGCTCGATCAGGTATTGTAGGTCCGGCGATGAGACGGCCAAAAATTACAACGGCCAATATACCCAAAACTGCAGCTCCCCACATCAATAGTTGAGTACTCAATCCGCTAACCTCCTTGCCCAACGTGCAAAAGAACCATACACCTGCTCCTCCTTAGGAGACACATCAAGAACATTGATCCAGTGGATATAATAGGCCCCGTCATCGTCTACATCCACTGTAAGTGTTCCTGGAGTTAACGTAATAGAATCTGCAAGGATCATTTTTGCCAGATCAGTTTTCAGGCCTGGCTCCAGTTTGACTATCCCTGGATTGATATGTCCCGTAACGACTCGCATTGCGACATCGAAGTTGGCTTTGATGAGTCCTATCGCAAAAGGTACACAGATGTAATAGATAAAGGTAAGCCAATGAAGAGGATTCAAAATTTTGAAACTGAAAGATTTTGTGGGGTTCCATGAATGAAAGGCGAATGCGAGAACAGTAGCAAGAACAACTCCTATACCTACCTCAAACACAGGTATGCTGCCTCCAGACCAAACAAGCAGAAGATACATTGATAAGGATGCGACAAAAACAAACAATGTTTACACCCCCTCTACGTAAAGTATATTCAATTGGCATACATTATACTCCATTCAACTTTAAATTGTAAATGAAAGTTCCTTTCACTCAAAAGTAAGAACCCTCTCATCGACGTGATTGGTTATTTTTTTATATGTCTTATTCCCTTTAGTTTTCTAAATTAATTGATCTATTTAAACTATAGTTTATAATATCTATGGTGATAAGGTTTTTATGATATACTCTGATATACTCTAAAGTCCTGCCCTGTAGGAAAATATTTATGGGAGTGTCGTCTATGCCCTGGTTAAACCGTTATAAAGTACTTATCGCTGATGGAGCCCTTGTCCTCATAGCATTGTTCTGGGGCGTAGGATTTGTAGCTATGAAAGATGCCCTCGTTAGTTTTTCCCCCTTCTGGCTGCTGGCCCTTCGATTCACAGCCTCTTTCATTCTTATGGCCATCATCTTCAAAAAGCGTTTGCGAAAGCTTACGGCTGCCAACCTTAAAGCGGGTCTTTTAATAGGGGTTTTCCTCTTTCTCGGCTTCGCTACACAAACAATCGGGCTGACATTCACTTCTCCCGGCAAACAGGCTTTTATAACCGCTACCTATGTTGTAATCGTTCCATTTCTTTCGTGGGGACTCAAAAAAATTTTTCCCGGCTACCTCTCTTTCGTTGCATCCCTCATTTGCCTTGCGGGGATGGCCCTTCTCACTCTTCAAGGCAACGGTGATACACTCTCTACTTTTAACAAAGGTGACCTACTGACTTTTGCCTGCGCTATTTTCTTCGCGTGTCATATTCTGGCAATCGAAATGTTTGCTTCCAAGATGGATCCGCTAGTGCTTGCCACTCTTCAGATTGGAACTACAGCGCTCCTGAGCTTTGCCTGTGCCCTGTTATTTGAAGAATGGCCCGGTTCCATTGCATCAAGCGCATGGTGGAGTATCGCTTTCACAGTTCTCTTCTGTACTGTATTTGCCCTTTCCATTCAAAATGCAGCTCAAAAATTTACACCTTCAACCCATGCTGCGATCCTACTTAGCCTAGAATCTGTATTTGGAGCACTTTCCAGCGTTTTGATACTTGGTGAAGTTTTTACTATCCCTATGGTTTTGGGATGTTTTTTAATCCTGATTGCCGTCTTACTCACTGAAACTGGTCCTACTTTATTGGGAAAACTGCAAATTATCAAGACTATTTTCTATCTTTAGATGATATATCGCAAGATGCAACATCATCTGAAACAACATCGTCTGATACAACTTTTGCTTTCTTTTCCTCTGGTGGTAGTTCACCAATTAATTTCACTCGATCTGCCGGAATGGTAAAGGTGAACCCTATTTTATCCCCCCTAACATCAAGTTCGGCATCCGAGATCTCGGCATCTATTCCCGGGATGAAGTCAAGGGTTCCCTGCATTGTCTCTTTGGCTTCCTCTTCAATGGATTCTTTGAGCTTCTGCCCTTCTTCCAGAATATCGTCAACTACGGGAAGGGAAACCACATTCTCCTTCGAAGCTTTCTTTGGTTTTATCTGAGCCTGTATTTCCCGCAATTCTTCTTCCCTTGATTTTTGCTTTGGAAGAACCTCGGGCTGTGATGGATGTTTTATATCCACCTTTAGGGGTATCTGTTGCTTTTTTTTGGGCGAAACCGGAGTTCCTTCTCTTTTAACCGGAGTGGCTACTATGTTAGAAGAAGGCTTCTGGTTTGAGGCAGGAGCAGTCATTTTTGTGGTAGGGGACATGATAGGGAGGGTTTCAGAAAGATGAAGCAGTGGAGAGTCGTTTTCTGAAACTTTTAGATTTTCTCTCACGTTCAAATATAATAAACTTCCAGTCATGGCCCCAATAAAAGCAAGGGCACAAGCCAAAAGAAAGGAAAATCTCTTCATCTCTCTAGTGCCTCCTCTTAGACTTGCCTTTCTCGCGCCTTTCTTGTCTTTCTCTTGATTCTTTTTTTTCTGGCGGGACAAGACATTTTTCGCCCCAGCCTATAAGATCTTCACGACCGGCAATCTTTAATGCTTCTCGCACAAAACGATGGTTAGAAGGGTTACGATATTGCAACAACGCCCTTTGCAATTTTCTTTCATGGCTGCTTTTAGGTACATACACCGCTTCCTTTGTTAATGGGTTGATTCCTGTGTAATACATGCAGGTTGCCAGGCTTCCGGGGGTTGGGATAAAATCCTGAACCTGTTCAGGCATGAAGTTCAGATCTCGAACAAATTCTGCCAGTTCTATTGCTTCTTTCAAACCAGCCCCGGGATGGCTGGAAATAAAATATGGCACAAGATACTGTTTTTTCCCCAGTTTCTTATTCATATTCTCGTATTCCTTCATAAATTGTTCATATACATGTTTCCCTGATTTGCCCATTAACGCGAGCACATTCTCAGAAACATGCTCCGGAGCCACTTTTAACTGGCCACTTACGTGATACCTGCAAAGCTCCTCGAGAAAGCGTCTACTGCTCTTTTTATCCGCTAGAAGGTAATCGAAGCGAATTCCAGATCGTATAAAGACCTTTTTGACACCTGGTAACGTTCTAAGCTCGTGCAATAGCTCTAAGTAGCCTTCATGGTCTACACGCAAGTTCCCGCATGGAACAGGGCCAATGCACTGTTTGTTCTTACATGTTCCTCGCAGGAGCTGATCATCGCACGACGGTCGGTTGAAATTCGCAGTGGGCCCCCCAACATCGTGAATGTATCCCTTAAAACCAGGGAGCTTCGTCAGGAGGATGGCCTCGTCCATGATAGATTCTTCTGAACGACTCTGAATTATTCGGCCCTGATGAGACGTTATGGCGCAAAAAGCACAGCTTCCAAAACATCCTCGGTGAGTAGTGAGGCTGAACTCCACTTCCTTGAGAGCTGGCACTCCTCCGTCCTTTTCATACATGGGATGCCATGTGCGTGTGTAGGGAAGCTGATAAACAGAATCAAGCTCTGATGTGCTCAAGGGTGCAGCCGGTGGATTCTGAATAACGTAGAAAGTATCATGGCGCTGTACTACCGTTTTCCCTCTCACTGGATCCTGTTCAATGTACTGAATGCGAAAAGCTTCAGCAAAGGCCGCCTTATCACTCACAACAGATTCGAAAGAAGGACATTCTTCATAATTCCAAAGTCTTTCAATACTCTGGTTTTTATAGCAAGTTCCATGTATATCCCGTATTTCTGAAACCGGTATCCCCTTTTTCAATAACTCTGCGATCTGGATGATCTGCTTCTCTCCCATTCCATACACCAGCAAATCAGCCTGGCTATCAATAAGGATGGAACGACGAACAGCATCTGACCAGTAATCATAGTGGGCAAACCGGCGCAAACTCGCTTCTATCCCGCCGATTATAAGAGGGATGTTTCCCCAAAGTTCACGAATACGATTGCAGTAGGCTATAGTCGCTCGGTCTGGGCGCTGCCCAGCCTTTCCTCCAGGGGAATAACTGTCCGTGCTTCTGCTTTTTTTAGAAGCTGTCAGTTTGTTCAGCATTGAGTCAAGGTTGCCAGCTGAAACAAGCACCCCCAATCGAGGGCGTCCCAACCTGGCGAAGTCCTTCGTGTCACGCCACTCTGGCTGCGGTATAATACCTACCTTAAAGCCTGCATTATCAAGGATGCGCGTTATAATAGCATGGCCGAAACTAGGATGATCTACATAGGCATCAGCACTTATGAAAAGGAAATCAAGGATGTCCCAGTCTCTTTGCTCCATATCTTTTTGCGATACTGGTAAAAAGGAATGCGTCAAAAAAACCTCTCCTCAAAAAATATTTGGAATAGAATATTATAATCACTCATCGTCCTTTTTGGGTAGTTTCTCAAGAATCGCCCGCTCAATGTTTTGTATTTCCAAACGCTCTTCTTCGTCGAGAGCCGTCATTACCTCTTTTCTAAATGCCATTGCCAGGGCTGTCCGCGGTCTTTCCCGTTCACTTCTAGGCACGTCTTCCCCCCCTGGAATCTCTCCCCACGATATTTTTTTCCTGTTGAAGTAAAGATCGAGGTCGACAAACCGCTCTCCTGTTTCTGTATATTCAAGCCCCATGAGGGCCCTTTTTACCATTCCTGAGTCAAGGAAGGTCAATATGCGTATGCAATAGACCGGTACAGGCATGAGAATGTGCGCATAATCTTTGCCCCATCCCTCTCCGATGGTAATGCTGACTTCCAGTCCTTCCAAAGTCAGCCTTAGTCGTCGAGAGTGAAGCCAGTACTGCTTGTTTGCATCATAAACTCGAATTTCCATGACGTTCCAATCGCGGCTGCCCAGACCAGCATTGAAATAGTGAAAAGCTCTGTTGTTCAGCCGTTTAAAGAGCTCTTCAAAGGGCATGTCTATAAAAAGAGCTTCTTCAAAAAGATCTCCCTCTTTAAATGCCAAACCATGTTTTAAAGACTTTTCTGTAAAACAAACAGGAACGCCGCTAGTCTCTGAAAGAAAAATTAGATCTGAAGATACCTGCTCACACCGGCCGCCAAAGTCATTCTGAATTTCCTTTAACACTGTGCGATAGTCACCAAATACTCTAAAGAAAATGACCCTGGGCAATCGTTCTACATATTCAAATACATCTGTAGCTTTTTCGTTAATAATACGCTCCAGTATTTTGTCGGGGTGATTCATGGTAACTAGAACAACTGGGAGAGTCTCGGTGCAAACCTTCAAATCGCTGACAAGCAAAACTGCCCTGCTCTCTTCAACAGATGCCAGTGTTTCTTCAAAGGATCTTTCATTAGCGGAAAAAAGTTCAACATCGAAATTTTGTTGAAGCCATTGTACAATCCGCACTTTATCTCCTTTAAGAACAAGCATCGGAGCTCCTTTTCTAATGACGTTAATCACTTAATGGCCCCCCTCTCTATGCATTATCTGTTGAATTCTTTCTAAAGCATCCACAAGGTTTTCACGAACTACAAAAGATGCCATAGAGTCATATTGGGTGGGTTCTCTGTTGAGAATAATAAGTTTAGCTCCTGCCTCATGGGCCTCTAAAGGGAAAAAATTAGCAGGTGAAACATTTAAGGATGATCCCAGAACCATAAATACATCACTTTTTAATGAAAGTTCATGAGCCCGCTTCATAGGAGTATCGGGCAACATTTCACCAAAAAGGACCACTCCTGGGCGAAGGATGCCCTTGCAGTCCGGGCAAAGCTCTTCTGTTAATAAGAGCTCAGAAGGAAATTCATTTTTACAGCGGCTACACCTCGCTTTCCTAAGGGTGCCATGGAGCTCTACAACATTCCTACAGCCAGCTTCCTGGTGAAACCCGTCAACATTCTGGGTTATTATGCCTTGGAGAAGGTTTTCTTCTTCCCACTTTGACAATATGCAGTGACCAAGATTCGGCGAGGCATTCTTCAAAGCATTGATACGATATCGGTAAAAATCCAGAAAGGCTTCTCTATTGTTTTCCATCGCGTCTATAGACGCCAATGCCATTGGGTTATAACGAGACCATAGCCCCTGGGAAGATCTGAAATCAGGCAAACCCGATGAGGTGCTCATCCCCGCACCTGAAAAAATAACGAGGTGATGAGCGCTGCCCAGACATTCCGCAATTTTTTTATATTGGTTCATACCCATCCCTCCTAAGAATTATCTTCTTCTCGTGATGCAAGCATGTGGTTCATGCCGGGGTATTAGCCGCAAAGATACGCGCGGTGATAATCAGCTAACCAACCACCAGCCATAGTGAAACTTCTGCCGGAGAAAGAACTCTATCGATAGCTCCCCATAGATTCATAACCACTTCTTTCTCTTAAACAAATAGATCATGGCAAAAGCAATAAAGCCCATTATTACCCATACGAATGGGTATCCCAATTTCCACTCAAGTTCTGGCATGTATTTAAAATTCATCCCATAGATACCTACTATAAAGGTTAGGGGAATAAAGAGAGTGGCAATGACCGTAAGAACTTTCATCACATCGTTCATACGGTTGCTTAAGGAGGAAAGATAGAGGTCAAGCATTCCAGAAACTGTTTCTCTGAAATTTTCCACAGTGTCTATGTTTTGAATGACATGATCGTAAAGATCACCGAAATAGGTTCGGGTTTGGAGCTGGATAAGGGAGCTTTCAGTTTTACGAATAGTATTTACAGCTTCCCGGAGAGGCCATACGGCATGTCTTAATATCAAAAGTTCCCGTTTCATTTTATAAATTGAACGAACCGTTTCCTGGTCAGGATGAGCTAGCAGAAGGTCTTCTGTATCCTCTATCTGCTCTCCCAGACGTTCCAAAATAACAAAATAACGGTCAACAACTGAGTCCATGAGGGCATAAAGAAGGTAATCGGCACCAAGACGTCTAAAGCGCCCTGCTGTACTACGTATTCGTTCCCGGACGGGTTCAAAAACATCCCCAATACGCTCTTGAAAGGATATTACGAGATTATCTTTCAGTATGAAGCTAACTTGTTCTATGGTGAGGTCTCCTGTTTGCTCATCAATGTCGAGCATCTTAAGAACGACATACAAAAAATCTTCATATTCGTCTGTTTTGGGTCGTTGCTCTGTATTAAGAATATCTTCAAGAACAAGCGGGTGGATAGAAAAAGTTTCGCCAATCTCTTCGATAAGTGGCGCTTCATGAAGCCCCACTACATCAAGCCAGTCTATTACCCCTGCTGAATCTTTTCTTTCATAATCATGAAAGTCGGATAAAGACCTCTCATCTAAAACATCCACACCATATCGCATCAAATGCAACGCAACATCACCCATTTTTTTCTCTCCAACATGGATAAGGCTCCCAGGCGGAAGCCCCGCCTTGTCAGAACGGCGATGCTTCTTTAGCTTTTGTGTCATTAGTATCTCCCCTTTGTCAGTTATCCAGGGACAGATGCGGCTCCTAAATCTTATTGAAAAATAAGAAGTCCGGCCAGACCAAAGAGTATAAAAAGAAGAGGGGGGTTATTTTTAAATATACGAAGCTGAAAAAGAACAAGGCCCAAACAAAACAGAGCGGCCGTCTGCCACTGGGAAAGAGCGGTTTTTAAAAGAGGAACCACTGCAAGAGTCAATAGAGCTCCCACTGCTGGACGCAACGATCTTTTAAAATGATCAACTTTCTCGTCGGAACTTTTCTTCATCATGAGAAGAACTAAAAACAAGATAAGAAGAGGCGCTGAAGCAACAGAAAGAGTTGCTATAAGAGAACCTAAAACACCAGCCTGATGATATCCTACGAAGGTCGCGGCATTGATGGCAATAGGTCCTGGAGTGACCTGGGCTAAGGCCAAAACCTGATTGAACTCTTCGAGAGTCAACCAGCCATAATTCATGACAAGTTCATGCTCTATAAGAGGGATGGTTGAAATACCGCCACCAAAGGCCCCTATCCCAATACGGGCAAAGGCCAGGGCGAGCAATAGAAGCTTCACGACTTTTTCTCCTTTCTAAGCCATTGAATGGCTACCCCCCCAGCCACAGCAAAAAGTGGGTGGATATTAAAGAAGACCATTAAAAGGATAACGAAGGCATAGGGGACTAAATTCAAGAGATCAGGAAGAAGAATGGATTTCAGTTGTCGGACTACAACATTGACCAATAGCGCAGCTACTGCACAAATAACGCCAAGGAAAAAAGCCTTTAATGCAGGGGAGTTGTGATACTTCAACACAAGGTTCGAAAGGAGCAAAATAATAGTAAAAGGAGGAACTAAAACCCCTAAAACTGCCATGAACGCGCCCCTAATACCACTATAATGCTTCCCTATAAGAAAAGAGGATGATACAGCTATAGGCCCTGGCATTGCCGCGGATAGGCTCACTATGTCCAATAAATCCTGTTCAGACATGTCACCTCGTTTGCGAACTTCAGTTTCTGCCATGCCAAGGATAACTACGCCGCCTCCAAATGTTACGGAACTAATTTTAAAAAACATTTTAAACAGCTGCCACGGTGTCATAGTAATGCGTCAATCCTTTCCTCCGTTTCGGCACCATTCATGTCAAAAGCAAAAAAATCATGAATAGCCTCTAGAGGCATTGTACATAAATTTAACGACTTTTACAGCTTAAAAAGGGCAAGGGTATCTCTGTAAAGGGAAACGCTGGCAACCCGAGATTGCCATTCCCATCAAAAAGGGTTTGAGCCTGACTTCGTATCTGTTGCCACAAAAGGGGTTTGATACTTCCATCCTGTGTTTCGACAACAGCAGAACAGCTTTCAAGCCAGTCTCCAGTATTGCAGTAAAGAAGGGCTCCAATCTTCTTCATGACAGGGCGATGGATATGTCCGCAAATAATGCCTTCCACATTATATTTCTCTGCGGTTTCCGTGATCTTTCTTTCGTATCCGCTTATGTACTTTACAAATTCCTTTACTGTCCTTTTTGCCCTTCTCGATAGCGACCATTTTGAATTATCAGAAAGAAACAAGCGGCTAAGGCCATCATTCAACCAAAGTGATGTTTCGTAAGCTGCGTCCCCAATTCTTGCCAACCATTGTGTATATTTTGATACAATGTCAAATTCGTCTCCATGGGTAATCAAATATCGTCGTCCATCCGCAGCTGTATGAAAAACTCTTTCAAGGATATGTATCCCACCAAGAGTTCGTCCGCTAAATTCCTTAAGAAAATCATCATGGTTCCCAGGGATATAGAAGACCTCTGTTTTTTCAGACAGTTTAAGAAGCAACTGGAGAATATAGTGGGAAGAACGAGTTTTTAAGGCTTCGTGTCTGAATTTCCAGCCATCTATAATGTCCCCCACTAAATAAAGGCGGTCACAAAAAGAAGAGGAAAGGAAGGCCGCTAACTGGTCGACTTTGCTCCATTTAGATCCAAGATGAACGTCAGAAACAAAAATTGTACGATAATGCATCGCTTCGCCCCTTTTTAAAAGTCGTATCTGCTCTGAATCGAACAGTTCTAATCTAAACTTATTGTTTCATTCCCAACAAAATAAGAATACCACCAATTATGGTGATTGTGTGGATGTTTTCTCTCCACAAAAGCCAAGCTAAAAATGAGCTCCTAAGAGATTCCCCTAAAAGCGCGACAGAAACGCTCCCTGGGTTGAGGTAACGTAACGTCCAATTATAGCAGCTATGCCCAAGAATTTGGGGGATAAGAGCCATTCCTCGCAAAGCCCCCCATGTGGAAAAAGGAAATCCTGTAAAAGGATGACCTTTTATCAGGACCAATAACTACAAAAGAACCGCTGCCATACTATAACAGTGAGAGGTATATGTAAGCAATAAAGGGCAATCCAGATAGGAATAGTATTAACAATGACAACAGGATTAGCGCTGCCAGGCCAACCCTATAGGTAGCTATCACAAAAAAGGCGAAAAAATACATGATACGATATAAATCCAATCTGTCTCTCTTCTCTTTCTGCTAAAAATATGGCATAGTATAAGCGCACTATAAAGTGCTGTAACGGAGGTGAGTGTAAGAGTGCTTTATTCCAAATACCCTCCAGATTTGGTAAAGAAGGCTCTTGATCTAAGCTCCAGGATAGATTTTTTGTTACGCCAAGATATAGTAGAATCGGTAATTCACGATGCAACAGTATGGCTTCCATCCCTTGGCCAGGAATTAGGCCTCCCATCTGTTTCTTCTGTTTGTGAACCCCCTATTAATTGGAAACAAATTATAACCACTCTTTTTCATTGCACGCTGCTGACAAATCCGGAAAGTCGCGAAACACCTGAAGAAGGAGCTCGACGATGGCATTTAGTGCTCTCAGCAATGGGCGAAACAGCTTTCCCTTATTTATATGACACTCTCCCCGAACGTCAATTCATGAAAATATCGCAACAAGAAATCGTTACCGCTTCTACCAGAGAGTCTGCGCCCCACTTACCCTGGGATTCTGTGCCTTCATGGAAATGGGGGCATTATGCCAGCATTTATCTTGACATTCCTGAATCTAATGAGCTTTTTTGGCATATCAAGGAAAATAACACGGGGTGGACAACTGCCCATATGGCATCACTGCATGGGCGCATTTTTGCCAGTTCATCGCTGCTCCACCAGCAAACAAGATGTGTACCTTTAGGTTTAATTCTCGACTCTTCTCAAAGTAAAAGACAAAAAACTACTCTTGAGATGCTCTCTGTGGCATCGGTTTATTATTTGGCAGGATTCGTTTTCCCTCAGGTTAATGAATATCTGAAAGCTCCTTTTGACAGCGTGAAGACAACGGTTATCGAAGCCATTCTAAGTAAAGGCACAAAACATCAAGATCCATCATGGTTAAGTGGAGCTCTTCGCAATTTGTATATTCTCTATGGAAAACTTCCTCTTGAAAAAATAGGACGGCTTGCAGCTCTTCTCTTCAGAAGACTCCAGGCTCTTCTCTATTCTGAACAGCTTTTGCGAAGCACAATAAGCGATATGGGGAATCTTTTTTCAAAACATGCGGGTAAAAATGCTACAGAGAGGGTTCTCCGTGTATTTGAGGGCATGGTTCCCGAATATTCCTATTGGCTCATTCCTACCTAAAAACAACCTAAGAGGTATTGGCATTAAACCTGACAAGCGATATTATACGTTGTTATAAAGCTGACCTTGAAGGTCAGCTTTATAATGGTTGCGTTTCTTCAAAGCTTTGATAGTATGGCTTGGGGGTACTCAGAATATTTTGGAAGCAGGGATTATTTTATGCGTATAGTTATAGTAGGAGCAGGAGAAGTTGGGTATCACGTTGCGAAAAGCCTCTCCACTGAAGGTCATGATATTACTGTTATAGAAGAAGACGAAGAAAGAGCACTAAAAGTAGACAATGAGCTTGATGTTATCACGATACGAGGGAATGGTTCCCGTCCTTCCGTACTAGAAGAAGCCGGTGTAGTTGCTGGTTGTTCTGTAGATATTCTTGTTGCGTGTACCAATCGCGATGAAGTGAATATTATGGCTTGCTGGATCGCCAAAAGGGCAGGCGTAAAACGAGTTATTTCGAGAGCGCGGGGATTGGAGTACACAGACAGCCCAACGTGGGCACGAGACTTGGGAATTGACGTAATGAGCTCTCCAGAAAGATCTGTTTCACGCCAAATCATAGAGCTTCTTACAGTCAGTTCTGCAGTGGAAACAGCAGAACTTCTCGAAGGGGTCGCCGGCATTTACGCATTCCCCATTGCCCTTAAATCACCTCTCGCAGGTGCTAGTTTGAAACAGCTCCGTGTTCGATACCCTCATGTTACAGCTATCATTGTGTACGTGAAGCGTAATGGCAAGGGTTTTGTGCCATATGGCGACAATATTTTACAAGAAGGAGATCTGTGTTTCACAGTCACAAGAAAAGACCAGGTTTGGAAGCTGGAAGAAGTTTTTACAGGAAAAAAGAGTACTCCCCTTCGCCGGGTGTTTATAATCGGCGGAGGAAAGCTGGGATTTCAGGTTGCACATCGTCTCGAATCCCAATATAGAAATGTGGACATCCATCTTGTTGACCATAACAAAGAAAAGTGCGAACGCATAGCCACCGAATTGCAGCGCACCCTTGTGTTGTGCGGAGATGGCGCCGATGAAACGCTCCTCAGACAGGAAGGTATAGAAGAAGCGGATGGCCTCGTTACCGCAACCGAAAGCGATGAAGCCAACATTCTTTTAGGAGTTGTTGGAAAAGCATTGGGGGCTAAAAAAACCATAGCCGTCGTCCGAAAACAAATGTATATGCGCCTTGATAATTACATCTCGGTGGACTCCATGGTAAATCCTAACCAGGCTCTCGCATCCGTAATTATGAGCTACGTTCGATACCCCTCAGGAGCAGGTACGCTTTCACTTCTCGATAAGGTTGACGCAGAAATGCTTGAGGCTCATCTTCCAGCAGGAAGCTCGCTTTCTGGTCTTTCATTGGCAGAAATGAATCTGCCTAAAGGAATGCTCTTTGCCCTTGTACGCCGTGGCAAGGAGGTCTTCGTCCCTATCGGTGATACTATTTTACATGAAGGAGACCTCGTGACTATATTCGCCTCCTCCGAGATGATGCCCTTGGCAGTAGAAAAGCTTGGAGTAAAGTAACGATGAAACTCCGGCTCGTGGCACGGGTACTTGCCCTCCTATCTGCTATGATCTCGATTTTTATGTTCTGGCCGCTTTTCTGGGCATTTCTTGACGGAACCCCGGATGTTAAGGCTTTTTCAGTGTCAATCGCCATTGGTTTTTTAATTGCGGCCTTCCTCTATATATGGGGCAGGCAAGATTCGTTTCAAGACATTGGAATACGAGAGGCCTTTGCCGTTGTAACTCTTTCATGGGTTACAGCCTCGATTATCGGAGGTCTTCCCTATCTTTTAAATGGGACTGCCGCAACATTTACTGATGCTTTTTTTGAAGCCATGTCGGGATTTACCACTACCGGCGCCTCTATACTCACAAATATTGAAGCAGAACCAAGAGGCATTCTCTTTTGGCGTGATCTTACCCATTGGCTTGGCGGAATGGGAATTATAGTTCTCAGCCTTGCTATTTTACCCTTTATTGGAGTGGGTGGAATGGAACTCTATAAAGCTGAAGTTCCCGGACCTATTCCTGAAAAAATGACACCCCGAATTCAACAAACGGCTCTACTTCTATGGGGGGTTTATATTTTTCTTTCTGCACTGCAGTCTATTTTATTACTCTTTGGAGGAATGAACCTATTTGATGCTCTGACCCACACTTTCGGAACCATGGCTACAGGTGGTTTTTCTCCTAAAAATGCAAGCGTCGCCCATTATGGAAGTGCCTATATCGACTGGGTCATTACCATTTTTATGTTTTTAGCTGGTAGCAACTTTGCCCTTCATTATCATTTTCTTCAAGGGAAATGGGATGCATGGTGGAAAGACGGCGAGTTTCGTGTCTATTTTTCTATCACGACATGCTGCACCTTCATTATTACTATCCTTCTTCTAAGAAAAGGGATTTATAGCAACATATTTGAAGCTTTAAGATATGCCGCCTTCCAGGTCGTTAGTATCATTACAACAACAGGCTTCGTCACTGCTGATTATGAACTCTGGCCTATTTTTACTCAGTTTTTGCTTCTTATACTCATGTTTATCGGAGGATGTGCAGGATCCACAGGTGGCGGCATCAAAAACTTACGTATAATGGTTCTTGTTCGCCACGCCTATACAGAACTTTATAGATTACTTCATCCCAAAGCCATTATCCATACCAAAATTGGGGATCGGACACTCTCTAAAGAAATAGTGGGCTCCATAACAGCTTTTTTTCTTCTTTATATTGGCCTTTTCACCTTAGCGACTCTGCTTATGACTGGCCTTGGGTTAGACTTAGTATCTGCTATATCAAGCGTAGCAGCTACACTTGGAAACATCGGCCCGGGATTGGCCATTGTCGGGCCAACTAAGAATTACGCACTGATCCCTGATATAGGCAAATGGATTCTATCCTTCTGTATGCTCTTGGGGCGACTAGAACTTTACACCGTCCTTATTTTATGTGTTCCAGCAACGTGGAGGCGATAGAAATGAGCCCGACATAAAGGAGCCGGGCTTTTTTCATATTTCGTTTTCGTTGTCAATCTCCCGTCTTGTTATCACTTCTCGTGCCTTCTTCAGTGCCTCTGGCTCTCCCAACACAAGCAGCGTATCATATGGCTCTAATACAGTTTGCCCACGAGGGACAAGAAAGTTTTTATCTCTTCTCACGAGGAGAATTAAAGCACCTGGAGGAAAGTGCAACTCTCCTATAGTTTTCCCTACCACTGCTGTTCCAGGAAGAATATCAAGCTCTCGCGTTTCGTTTCGTACATCATTTTCGGTTTTGTCAAATTCCAAAGGGTATCTCGGACGATACTCTAAGGGTTTGTCCACCTTTAAAAAACGGGCAAGGGGCATGAGAGTCATGCCTTGAAGCAAAACTGACGTTAATACAATAAAGAAAACCATATTGAATATCTCATTAGACTTGGGATGGCCCAAAAGAAGGGGGAAAGTTGCTAAAACGATAGGAACAGCCCCTCTCAAACCAGCCCATGCCGCCAGGGTTCGCTCGCTAAAAGAAAAGGAACTTCCAATAAGTGTCAAATAAGTAACCACAGGGCGCGCCACAACCATTAGAAAAGCCGCGCTCAAAAGCCCATCTTTGGCCACACGTGGCAAATGGGAGGGAAAAACGAGCAGCCCTAAAACTAAAAACATGATAATCTGCATCAACCATCCCATGCTATCGTGAAAACGAATCAGGCTTTTTTTATAAATAAAATCGCTATTTCCTAATATAAGACCACATACATAGACTGCTAAAAAACCATTTCCGCCCATTTTTTCAATAAGACCATAGGTCAAGAGAACTATGCTAGCTCCAAGGACAGGATAGAGCCCTTCGTAATCCAGACGAATCCGGTTCATAAGCCTTGCTGCTCCTCTGCCTAACAACCAACCTGCCACTCCCCCGAAAATCATTTGTACTACAAACCTTGGAAGAAGCTCTGTCCAGCTCATGGTGTTTTGAGAAATAACCTGAAGTACGGCGAGGGTTAAAAAAATCGCCATGGGGTCGTTGCTTCCAGATTCGAACTCTAAAAGAGAGCGCAGATTGTCTCTCAAGCTGACCCTTCGAGAGCGAAGCACAGCAAAAACAGCAGCTGCGTCTGTTGAAGACACTATAGAACCTAATAGCAAGCCATCTTGCCATGAAAAGCCCAGTATGCAGCAAACAAAGAGCCCCATAACAATAGCTGACAAGGCTACTCCAATAGTAGCCATGACAACACCTCTCACTAATACCGGTTTAATGTTATACCAATGAGTGTCAAGACCTCCAGCAAAAAGAATAAAAGCAAGGGCTACGCTGCCTACCATGTTGGCCGCAGCTGCATTATCGAATTGAATACCTCCCGGACCATCAGAGCCAGCCAGCATTCCAATTGCGAGGAAGGTCAAAAGAGCGGGGAAACCAAACCGTTCTGCCAGTTTGCTCGAAAATATGCTTAATAGAAGGAGTATTGATGTTACAAGAAATATCAATGGCAGATCAAACACTTTCATCACCTCAAAAAACATTCTTCAGTTGACCATTTTACGGGAAACCTGTAATATATACGTGTTACTTTTTTACTGTTTCGTGTTACGAACTTGTGAGATAGATAAGTATATTGTACTTCACAATATGGACACTTCAGTCCGTTGATTCTCCTCAAGAAAGCGGAAAGGCCCCCACCTGGCCTTTTCGCTTGATATTATTGTAAAAATCATGCTTTAATAATATTATAAAGGACACTGAGAGCAACTTTGTTAAGGGAAATAGCATAACACAAAGGAGGAAAACTTATGAAAGCATATGTTGATCTAGATATGTGCATCGGGTGCGGGTTATGTGTTTCTCTGTGTGATTCTGTTTTTGAACTAGATGAGAATGGCAAGGCTTTTTCAAAAATAGAGCCCGTTCCTCAATCATCCGAAGGCTGCACTCGCGATGCGGCGGATCAGTGCCCTGTAGAAGCAATCCACATAGAAGAATAAATGGACTGGATATTTTGCAGGGAGGTAGCATTATAATGCCTCCCTTTTCATAACATTAAAACGCTATCGTCTTCCCCTTCTTCATCAAAAGTGTAATTGGGATTTTTAACAATACGCACCTTGTCTATGCGCTGGCCCATTACTTTTACAACCTCAAAGCGAAGAGGCCCCCACTCAAGGGCAGCCCCAACTGCTGGCAAAGTCTTGAACTGTTCAAAAAGCCACCCGCTCAACGTACTGGATTCACTTTCAGGGGTGTAGGGCATCCGGAGAAACTTTTCAAAGAGTTCTTCCAGGTAGGCATCACCGCTCGCTAGATAGATATTTTCTTCTACCTGGGTATAATATTCCTTGAAATCGTCGTGTTCATCGTATATTTCACCTACTAGCTCCTCTAAAATATCTTCAAGGGTAATAATCCCGGATGTACCGCCATATTCATCTAAAACAATGGCAAGGTGGGCTTTATTTCTTTGCAACATCTTTAATGCGTCCATTAAGGTGGCGCTGCCTGCTATCAGCAGTGGCGGAGCCATAATAGAACGAAGGTTAACATGCTTGTCATTGATATAATGGTTCAGAAAATCTTTTTCGTTGAGAATGCCAATGATATTGTCGAAGGTTCCTTCATATATTGGAACACGGGAATAATGATTCTTCAGCATAAGATTTTTTACATTCTCGAGGGGCTCATTCACATTTAACGCAAACAGGTCCACTCGTGGAGTCTGTATTTCACAGACTTCTATCTCAGAGAAATTCACTGCGTTTCCTATAATATCCTTTTCGACCTCAGGCAACTCTCCTTCTTCTCCCATGGTTTCTACAATACTTAACAATTCATCATGTGTGACGCTGGGCAAAGCGGCTGTTCTGCTTTTGCCCCGCAAGTAATTAGACAGATTTGTTGTAAGCCATGTAAGGGGAGAAAGAAGAAAAACAAAAAAATACACCCAGGCAGCAGCACCGAGAGCAAAGTTTTCAGCCTTATCCTTCACAAAAGCCTTGGGAAGGATTTCTCCAAAAAGGATGATGAGAACAGTCATAAGAAGTGTTGCATAAACCACACCGATAGGTCCCATCAAAACAGAAAGGATGCCTGCCGCCGCAGAGGTCATGACAATATCAACGATATTCCCGCCAATGAGGATCGCAGAAATTGTTTTATTGAAATCCTTTGCAAGGTCGAGCGCCTTTTTAGAGCCTTTACGTCCCTCTTCTACAAACCGTTTAAGACGTATTTTATTAACACTGGAATAAGCTGTCTCGCTTGCTGAAAAAAAAGCTGAAAGGATGAACATAAAAATAAAAAATAGAGCGAACAGTATTACGGAACTCTCAGCCACTAAAAAAAACCTCCATTTCAGGCTATAAGGCTATAATTTTACTATGAGTATAATAACAGAACATTAAGAGATAATGTTACTTATTGTTCTATTTGTTGATTAGTGACTTCGCCACCTGCGGAGCCCTAGTAAAAACTCAGAAAGCATTTGCCGTGCTTCTTCTTTATCGAAACCCTCAGCCACCATGAAGAGGATACACTTTTCTATCATCTCGTCTATAGTTATACCCGGCTGCTCAAAAGCCCCGTTTCTGTAACAATAAATACAATAGTTATGGGAAAGGCTTCCGTTTCTTTCCGAACCTAGAAGAGAGGGGGTCTTCAAGAGGCATTCCACAACTTTGACAAACCTTTTTCATGGCACCACCTCCTTTAATAAATAAAAATTATGCTTTAATATGAGCAATAATAGTAGCACAACTTATGTATTGCCACTCTTGCCTTTTTATTTTTTCCCCTATTTTTGTATTTGTAAAACTCCCTCTAACTCCATTTCCTGCGGCAAGGGTAGAAAGCATTATCAAGTTTTTAGGCGTACCCTACGATTAACCTCCTGTAGAAGGCCTTCGGTTGAATTTTTCTACATTTCACGTATAATAGTTTTTTGTATATAATGAAATAGATATTTACATTCAATTGCGTTGTATCCACTAAACAGATTTCTTTTCTTTGTATTTCCCAGAAAGGATGTAGAAAATATTGAAATACACATTCGATCCGCTGCGAGGGAGTATTTTCTCGGTATTCCTGTACTATTCCTCGCTGACGGTCATAGGAATGCTGGCGGTTTCCTCGGCCAGCGCCATCGATGCCGCTTTTCTAGGAAACATGGATGGCGAGGTTGCCTTGGCTACAGTAACGCTGACACTCCCCTTTGTCATTTTTGTGGGAGGAGTGGCGTTTATGATGGGTATTGGAGGATCAGTTTCCTGCGGCAAATATCTCGGAGCCGGCGATGTTCAGACGGCATCGGCCATTTTTACAAAAACTCTTCTAGCGACCCTCCTTTTCGCGGTGGGGGTCTGTTTCACAGCAACAATAGGAGTTGACCTATTAGTTGTACTCCTGGGCGCAAGCCCTGCCATTGCTCCATCTGTGCGCACTTATACATCAATTTTAACCCTATTTATCCCTTTTTCAGTTACAGGAATTTGTCTTTCATATTTCGTAAGAGTTGACGGCAGACCGCTTCTTGCTGCTGTTGCTATGACAGTAGGTGCCATAGTAAATATTTCCCTTGATTGGCTTTTTGTCGTAAAACTACATTGGGGTATACAGGGAGCTGCTTTCGCGACAGGATTCTCCCAAATTACCCTTCTCTGCATGCTGTTCTCCCATTTTCTACAAAAAAAGGGGAAATTGCGCTTTAATATGCGAGGAGGCTCATGGAAAGAAATTATTCGAGCTGCCTATAACGGGTTCTCTGAATTTGCCAACGAAATTTCAGCTGGATTTCTTACGTTCCTCTTTAACAGAATCATGATCAGGCGTTTAGGGGTAGCCGGTGTTGCAGCTTATACAATTGTCAACTACATTCTCTACCTTGGCTCTATGGCATGTTATGGTATCGGCGATGCCATACAGCCAATTATCAGTAAAAATTTTGGTGCTGGAAAAGCTAAGCGAATCAAGGGGTTCTTATGGATAGCAGGCGGAACAGTTACTTTTTTAGGTATCCTTATTGTGAGCATTCTACTTCTGATGCCAAACTCAATGATTAAGCTTTTTACAAACTCAGAAGCAGAAATAACAATATGCATTGCCCGTGATTTTATAGCTCACTTCTGGCCAGCTTTTTTGCTTATTGGAATCAATATCGTCTTTTCTTCATATTTTACTGCTATGCAAAAGCCGGTACACTCAGCATTTATCGCCATATCGAGAAGTCTCGTGGCACCAGCAACGCTGCTATATATACTTCCTCTTTTCCTTGGCAACAAGGGGATATATATGGCTGTTCCATTAGCGGAGCTCGCTACATTCATCCTTGCACTCGCACTCTTTATGCCGAACTCTCCATTAAAACTGATACGCTCTGACCAAATCTACAAAAAACTAGGAGAAAAAAGAGAGCTTTTCCCACAAAAGGGTGTTCCCACTTCAGAATCACGCTTCTCATAACATTTTAAAAAATGGAATAACCCACAAGAGAAGAGGCACCACAATTACAGTAACAACGCCACAAAGGCCTGTAGCAAGGCTGCTGAAGGCACCCTCTGTCTCTCCCATCTCGAAAGCCCGGCTCGTCCCTATAGCATGAGAACTAGACCCAATGGCCAGACCTCGAGCAATCGGATGATGAATCCCAGCTATTTTACAAAGGATGGGCGCCAGAATAGCACCAGTTACTCCCGTAATAATAATAGAAAACACTGTAACAGGAACTATACCCTCAATAATGCGGGCTATTTCGATTCCTATAGGGGCTGTCACAGATTTAGGAACCAGAGACAGAAAAAAATCATTGTTAAGATTTAAAAAACAGCATAAAAACCAAATACAGACAAAAGAAGTGAGAACCCCTGCAACTATAGAAAGCATTATCGGTTTCAGAATAGCTTTTAATCGTGACAATTCACGGTATATGGGCACAGCTAAGAGAACAGTAATCGGACCAAGCAACATAGCGATAATATCTCCACCGCGCCTATATTCTTCATAGCTGTAGTCAGTAAATGTCAGAGTGATACCGATCACTAGAGATGAAAATACTACTGGAGGCAAGAGGACAAATCTTGCTTTGTCACGAATCCAGCACCCCAAAAGATAAGTGCCAATGGTAAGAACTATGGCAAAAAGAGGGGTTAGAAATATTTCTTTAAAGACTGCCACTGGACTTTTCCTCTTTTCTTCGAAGAAGGTACTGTGCTGTTATGCCCGTTGCTACCATAACAAGAGACGTAGAAAGAACAATTATGAAAATTAGCTGTGGAACAACATCAAGTATTTTTTCTTTGGCCGCTACCACACCGACAACAACAGGCACAAAGAAAAACGCGAGATTTCCCAGGCAAAAGTCCGCCAGGTCCTTTAACGATTCAACAGAAATAACGTTACAGTACATAAGGACAAATAAAAGTATCATCCCTATAACACTTCCAGGAATGGGAATACCTGATAAGACCTGAATACTTTGACCAATAAAGAAAATGACGCATACAATGAACATTTGCCGTAAAAGATTCAAGGCAATCCCCCCTTAAACCTAAAATTCTGTCAGATTGTACATATAAATACGTGTCCGCACCATAAAATTTTTCTATGGTTACCGATAAAAATGTTTCCGGGAAGAAAAGTCTCCCCGGAAACATAAAAAAGAACTTTGATCTAAATGTTCTGTCAAACCCCAGAAAATTACGGTGCGTAAACCCAGAGATCAGTCAAAATTGTGCACCCGGGAATTGGCAACGGAGCGGGAACTTCAACTGCTGAAAAAGGCAGGGCCTGCCCTGGTAAACAATTTTGCCAACTCTGGTAAGCAGGGTAGAATTCGTTAAGATCAGTGTGGAACTGTTGGATGCGGACCACATTTTTCAAAGAAGTTCCTGCTGCCTGGCAAATCTTTTCTGCGTTGTTCAGAATATGCTCCATCTGACACTGAGCAGAAGAACCAAAATAGGGCTGTCTGGGATCAATCTCGCATCCTGGAGCAAGACCATTCTCATCAGCGGCCATAAGACCAGTAATAAAGAGAAGATCCCCTGCTCTGATCGCTACTGTCTGATCTTCATATCCTGTAAAGACATCGTGCTTGATGATCTCTTTTTTGGTTTTTCCGCCATCAGCAAGAGCCAAAACTGTAATTTCTATTGCCGCTTCAGAAATTGCGAAGCCTGGAGTAGCTGTAGGAATAAGTGTTGTTACCGGCGGGTTTTCAGGGAAATACTTATTCCAAACTTCTCTAAAGGCGGGGAAATCTTCTATGTCTCGCATATATACCTGAGCCTTAACGATATTGCCAAGGGATGAACCGCTTGCTCGCAATGCTGGCTCTAGTCTGTGCTTAATAATATACTCAGTCTCTAGTTTTATCTGCTTGCCCCGCCAGAGATAACCAGGTACAGGACGTGCTTCCGGCGGTATGCACTCATTTCTTCCTTTACCACTTGTCGCCATCATTCCCGCTACAAAAATAAAGTCACCTGCACGCACTGCCGGAGCATATCCGGAAGAGGCCGGCGCATCTATCTCAGGTGGTTTAATAGCTTCAACAGAGAAATCCTCGCTGGGAACAACCGCGATCATCTCTACCTCTATATCTGCATTATCAATAAGAAGGCCCTTTTGCAAAATAGAAGTGCTTGGAGGAATATAATCACCAAAGGCCGCTTTCCTCCCAACATGATATGGGTCTACTGCTTTCCAGGTAGTATAGTACTGATCTACTCGTACTACGTTAGACATGCCGCTTCCCGCACTAGAAAGCAAGGATTTGAGTCTGTTGAAAATGAAATCCGTTTCCTTTTCATTTTTAGGTTTGCCTGACCTCGGAAGACGAGGGTTGTGTACCTCCGGAGAAAGTCCCTGTTTAAAATCAGTAGCCATATGCCCCGTCGCAAAAATCCAGTTACCGGCTTTTATTGCCTGGGCATACTGTATTTTTCCTTTAGCAATTTCGACAGGGGACAAAAATTCCAATGTTTTCTTCTTTGTGTCATCCATATAAATTCTCCTTTCTCTTGCTATGTGGCAATTTTCAGATGTCAGTAATAATGGAAAGAACCCATCAAGCTGCTTCACATCTCCTACTTTTTATTTCTCGTCTCACACTAAATACTAAGAATAGGATAGCCGTTACTATAAAGGCCAGAGAATAAGGTCTGGTAAAAAATATCTTTATACCAGCATCTGGCAACATCAAAGATGCTCGTAGGCTTTTTTCCATAATTGGACCTAAAACCAGGGCCATTGCCACTGATAGAACAGGGAAACCGCCTTTTTCAAAAAAGTAACCAATGAGTCCGAAAACAATGGAGAGCCAGAAATAGTAAACGTGACCGTAGCTTATAGAGGGACCTACTATTGAGAGGACTAAAACAAAGGGGATCATATATTTGTTATCCACCATCGTGGCTAGCTTGCCTATAAAATTAGCTAAAAACAACCCCATCAACAAAAGCAACACATTAGAGATCATCATCGCTAAAAAGATAACGTAAACCAAATCCAGCTGGTCACGAAACAGGCTTGGTCCTGGGACCAATCCGTGGATCAGCATAGCACCCATCATCATCAGGGTATTGGAATCACCTGGAATTCCCAGTGTTAGCATGGGGACCAAGGCACCACCTGTTACAGAATTATTTGCGCTTTCGCTTGCCACAACACCTTCCTTAGAGCCTTTGCAAAACTCCTCGGGATTTTTAGAAGCCCTTTTAGCCTCACCATAAGCCATAAAAGAAGCCATGGTTGCTCCCAGCCCCGGCAGTATGCCAATTACTGTTCCAATAATACTGGATCTCAAAATATTAAACCACATTTTAGGCAAGTATTTGTACGCAGAGAAAACTCCTGTCACTTTATACCTTACAATATTAGAAGCAGCGGGGCGCCCCACCATTCTGAATGCTTCTGCAACACATAATAACCCTATAGTTGCCGGAACCTCAGGAATACCTATAGTGAGTTCTTGAATGCCGAAGGTAAATCTTGGGAAAGGACAGATTAAGTCTAGCCCAACTGTAGAAAGCAGCAAACCGAAGGACGCTGCAATAAAACCTTTGAGAACCGATTTACATGACATGGTAAATACTACTATTATGGCGAGAAGACAAAGAGAAAAATACTCCGGTCCTGCAAAAAGAGTCGCAATCCGTGCCAACTTTAACGAAAGAAAAATGAGGATAATACAACTGAAAATTCCACCAAAAGATGAACTATATGTAGCTAACCCTAATGCGGTGCCACCCTCGCCTTTTTGGGTCATAGGCCACCCTTCCATCGCTGTCACGGCCGCTGTCGGTGTTCCTGGAATGTTCATTAGAATAGCCGTTATGGATCCTCCATATATGCTGCCGCAATAGATGCCGCACATCATAATGAAAGCCGAATATTTTGACATCGTAAATGTTAATGGAATCAACAATCCGATAGCTATGGTCGAAGTAAGACCTGGAGCAGCACCGACCATTATGCCGGAAAACACCGATCCAACAAGAAGTAAAATTTGGGTTGGTTGAAATATTATTCCTAAAGCCTGTGTGATCATGCCATCCATTTTTAAAAACCTCTCTTCTTAGATCAATTCAAAAAATATTCCCAAAGCTTGCCTGTTGGAAGGTAAACCCCTACGACAATGGCGAAGATGTAATACAAGCCGCCACCTAAAGCGACGCTAAATAAAGTACTATTTAACATCTTGCTGCCAAGCACTCTCATTATGAGGAATATGAAAATGATCGTTGAAGGCAAAAAACCTATGGTGATAATAAGAGCCGGATATATTAAGCAAAGTAAAAAAGCGTAGGCTGTATTACGAATTAGAATCGATTCTTCATCTAAAGCATCTTTTTTCCAGACCACGTTTAGCTTGCTTAAGCTATCTAAAACAAAAGAGAATCCGCCATTATTTTTGAAAAGTGATATCATAAGAAGGAGTGCCCCAGATCCTGTAAAAATGGAAAAAACTCTCGGAAAAAGAGCGAGACCGCCCGGATCTGCGTTAATAACAGGAAAACTAAATGTCTGCACAAAAAATATCAAACTTACAAAGAATGTTAAAAGAGCTACAGCCCACTCCGCGATAATAGTCATGGTAACACCTCATTCTTACCAAGTAGGCCTGCCTATACCTCTGCCAAGGGCAGGCAGGCCTATATAGGTTTACGTACTAAAAGAGATCATTTTTAATCATCGAATCCCCTTTTGTAACTGCTTATTGTCAAAGGCTACTTGCTCTGCATCAAACTTAAAGCCTTGGTTATGTTTTCCTGCATCTTGTAGAGATGCTCTGTGTATGCCACACTATCCTTTTTGTAAACAGACTGTCCCAGCTTTTCAAGTTCTGCTCTGAACTCAGGAATTTCCCATACCTTCTTGTTGGCTTCTTCAAGAATTTTCTTTACGTCCTCAGGAAGTCCCTTGGGACCGCCGATGCCGTAAGGAATTTCCCATACGATGTCATAACCAAGCTCTTTAAATGTCGGAACGTCAGGGAAGTCAGGGTGTCTTTCGCTGCCAAAATAACCGATAAACTTCAGTACACCATCATTAACGTAGGGAATGGCGGGTCTAATGTAAGAGCTGACTACATCCACATGTCCACCCAGTATTGCAGCGTTCATTGCTGGAGAGCCGTCATGCGCTATGGCTTTGGCGCTGAATCCAGCCTGATCCATCCACAACAACAGCGGCTGATGGTGGCTTCCGCCTATATCAGAAACACCCATGGTCATCTTGTCAGGATTCTTCTTTGCTTCTTCAGCGAAGTCCATTGCTGTGTTCCAGTGTGATTTGCTCTGTGCCACTAGAACAGGAGACTGATAGCAGAAACTTCCTATAACATCGAAATCACTGATATCAAGGGGAGCGAGGTTCATTGGCTTATACTTGGGTAAATCTCCCTGGACGACAACGAGGGTATATCCATCAGGTCTGGCATTTTTGGCTGCGGCGTATCCTATACTTCCGCCACCACCAGTGATGTTTTCCACAACAATCTTCTGTCCAAGAATCTGCTCCAGATACTTCGTATAGATTCTGCTAGCAGTGTCTCCACCGCCCCCTGCTTGCCACATTACTATCCACTTTATCGGCTTACTGGGATAATTTGACTTTCCAGCTGCCATGGCAGGCTCAACGCAAACAGCGAACATCAGGGAAAAAACAAACATAACCAATACAGCGACAAATGCTCTTTTCTTTACCATTCTTTATTCCCTCCTTAGTTATTTAGAAGCCTAAAAGCTTTCATAGTAGCCAGGGGAACAAGCTAAATGATCTTATTCGGTTAATCCTATCTTTTCTCCGCAACAATCTTGTTTTCAAGAACGCCAAGGACATCGCATTCTATACGGCAAACATCGCCGGGGAACATGTGGGTGGGATTCTTGCTGAACTTAGCAATTCCGCCAGGGGTTCCAGTTGCGACCACATCGCCTGGTTCAAGGGTGAAAACCTCAGAAAGGAAAGCTACGAGTTTGGGAATTCCATAGAGCAAATTCTTAGTATTGGAACTCTGCAGCTGCTTGTCATTTACCCAGAGTTTAAAGTTCAGATCCATAGGATCAGCTACTTCATCTGGTGTGACAAGGGTAGGCCCCATGGGGGCGAAAGTATCAAAGGTTTTTCCTCTTAAGACCTGTTTGTCGAGGGTGGTAATATCACTGGCCGAAACGTCATTGAAGATGGTGTATCCTGCAATATAGTCATAAGCATCTTCCTCAGATACATAACGAGCAGGTTTGCCGACCACAAAGGCCACTTCAACTTCATAGCCAAGCTCATCTGTGGCATCTGGTTTAATAATGCAATCTTCTGGACCACACACACTGTTCTGATACTTTGAGAAAATTCTTGGCGCTGCAGGTGTGGGAACACCTGTCTCTTCGATAAAATCTACATAGTTGTGGGAAAGGCAAATTATTTTTCCTGGATCAGTGATAGGTGCCATAAGCTTTACTTCAGAACGCTCAAAAACCGCCTTATCATCTATGGTGCCCTCAAGCACTTTACGGGCAAGATCCATACCCCTCTCTTCTCTCGTGAGAAAACGCTTCATATCTGACGGCAAAAGGGCGTCCGCTACTACCTGGGGAGTGGGATCTCCTTCTTTGCACAGCTGTTTGGCGTAGGCAAGATTAAGATCGATAACTTTGTCTCCCACAAGCGCACCTAGTCTGTTGGTATTACATTTCTGGAAAGTTACTAAACGCATGCTCAAACCTCCTAATCGGTATCTTAAATGTCGGCTAGATCACAGATTACAATGCGTGGATTATGGCCTGTGTCATCTCTGATGTTTTCGCAGTTCCACCAAGATCTCGGGTTACAACCTTGCCTTCCCTTATTACGGTGGCCACTGCATTCTCCACTCGGTCTGCTCCTTCGCTATAACCAAGATGGCGAAGCATGAGACAAGCAGAAAGAATCATAGCGGTTGGATTGATTCTGTCTTGACCGGCATATTTGGGAACACTCCCATGCACAGACTCAAAGACAGCGATATCATCTCCGTAGTTCACTCCTGGCCCCACACCAAGGCCACCCACAAGACCTGCTGTAAGGTCGGAAACCATGTCGCCGTAGACATTGGGCATAACCATGACATCAAATGCTTCCGGCATTAGTACCAATCTCATACACAGAGCATCAATGATTACCTCGTCGAATTCGATTTGAGGATAATCTTTCGCAACTTCTCTGGCTGTCTTCAGAAAAAGACCATCAGTAAGTTTTAAGATATTGGGTTTTACTGAAGCCGTTACTTTTTTTCGCCCATTGGCGATGGCATACTCAAAAGCCTTACGAACTACCCGCTCCGAGCCTTTTTTTGTTATGAATTTCAGGGCTACAGCTACGTCGTCACTAAGCATCTGTTCTTGCCCGGCATAGGTGTCTTCCGTGCTTTCACGTACAACGATAAGGTCGAGATCTTTAAAGTTGGAACGTACGCCTTCGTAGTACTTGGCGTGGCGGATGTTGGCGTAAAGATCCAACTTGACTCTTAACGTTACGTTGGGGCTTCTAAATCCCTCCCCCACAATGTTTGTAAGGGGACCCTTAAGTGCAACCTTGTTGCGACGAATAGACTCCAGGGCTTTTTCGGGAACCGGTTCGCCGTATTCCGGCACTGCTACCTGTCCGGCTGCAACTTCTTCCCACTCTATCCCCAGCTTGAGGGCATCAACGACTTGGCGGGCTGCATTAACTACTTCTGGGCCTATTCCATCCCCTGGTATCAAGGTAATACGCGTCATATCGTTCTCCTCTTCTTATGTTTTTCCAAAAACGTTTGCACACATCGTTGTGCGCAAAAGAGCACTAAAACAACAATTTATTTATTTTTCTTGCCGATCTGATGTGTAACGCGATCCATGGCTTCAAAGGCATGCTTGTTTGCCGCTTCAAACGCTCCGACTGCATCCTTATTGAGCAATGCATCATAAATAGCCTTATGGCC
The DNA here is from genome assembly GCF_001896635.1 of Aminobacterium sp. EBM-42. NCBI lineage: Bacteria > Thermotogati > Synergistota > Synergistia > Synergistales > Aminobacteriaceae > Aminobacterium > Aminobacterium sp. EBM-42. The sequence continues at coordinate 107,349 of NZ_MPPC01000024.1, read as the reverse complement.
ATCTATTACATCTCCCCATCGATCAATGTTGCCAAGGGAAAGTTCCGCATATCTCCTGAGATTTTGTGAAATGCTGTTGTAGTATTGAGATAAAAGGCTGTTATCTATTGACTCTATAATCAGGCTATGGAAGGCCGTATTGGCAGAAACCATCCCCTCAAAGTCACCTTCTTCGATGTAACAACGGGATTCTTCGATGTTATTGGCTAGAGTCGCAAAATCCTCTTCAGTGAGCTTCTGAGCTGCTGCATAACAACCGTAGCCATCCAGCATGGCTTTGAGCTGATAATGTTCCTGAACATTTTTAAGGCGTATTACAGAAACCCTTGCGCCACGATAGGGTAAAAGTTCAACAAACCCCTCATGGGCCAACATTCTCAACGCTTCTCTGATTGGTGACCTGCTTACCCCAAACATATCTGCCAAAAACGATTCTGTAAGGCGCTGGCCCTCCTCTATTTCGCCATCAAGGATCTTCTCTCGAGTAACATCTGTAATGCGGCGTGCAATTTGCAAAATCTCAGGAATCTGCTGTGTCCCCATTTTATTACTCCTTATCATTTAAGTTTTTTACTTAAATACGAGCGTCAAAGGCCTCTGTGTATATCTTGGCAATATCCTCAACAGTCAAATCGCGTGCACATCGACCCAAAAGACGACGCTCCTGCCAGCCTGCCTCTGCCCATCTTCCTACTGCGGTGCGATCTGTAATACCCACCTCCGTTAAGCTAATGGGCATTTCCACACTCTTCATAAAGGCAGCCATTGCATCCAGGGCAACTTCTACTCCCTCTCGAACAGAAAACCCTTCCATATTTTCGCCCATAGCTTCTGCGAGAAGCATAAGACGCCTTCCCTTAGAGGCAGAAATGGCATTAAAGCAGGAGGTAAGCAAAACGCTTAATGAAACACCATGAACCACGTGGTACTCTCCGCCGATGGGATAGGCCAGAGCGTGTACCAGGCTTGTCCCGGCATTATTTAATACCATGCCCGCCATAAGGGAACCGAGAGACATCTGGTAGCGCGCATCTATATCATTAGGATCTGACCAAGCAACGCCAAGGGATTTTGTGATAATACGCACCGCTTCAAGAGCCAGTGCATCTGTAATAGGATTGGTTCTCTTGGAAACAAAGGGTTCTGCAGCATGAAGCCAGGCATCAAATCCGGAGGCACTAGTGACATTACGGGGGCTAGATACTGTAAGCATCGGGTCAACAATTGCTACGTTAGGAAGAAGAGCATCGGAAGCTACTGCTTTTTTTACATTGTTCTCCTGGTCTAAAAATATAGCGTGCTTCGTGATTTCAGACCCTGTTCCTGCGGTTGTTGGAATCATAATAGTGGGGCGCCCTTTGTGCTTTACTTTGTTCCGTCCAAAATACTCTCTTGTTTTTCCTGGGTTCGTCGTAAGGGCTGAGGACATTTTAGCTACATCAAGAATACTACCGCCGCCTACGCCGATAACCACATCGAAGCCGCCGTCTGAAACTATCTTTGCAACAGCCTCTGCCAAATCTGTAGTTGGCTCTGTTGTGGAACGTTGGAGCACGTTCACATCATAATCGATTTTTTCACTTTTAATTGGGGCAAGCACCTTATCAAGAATCCCTGCTGATTTTACTGATGGCCCCGTTACAACGAGAACCCTTTTACCATTAAGACTTTTCACTTTTTCTGCGACACTGTTGACGGAATCTATGCCAAAAGCAATGTCAGGCGTCACAAAAGCGATATTTTTCCACATATGAACTCCTCCTTAATTAAATAGTTTTTTAAATAAAATCGTTTTTTGGGGATATTTTTAGATTCCTTTGTTATAAATTTCTCACAGTGCTGCGTTCAACGTGGAATATTGTACATTATGTACGATCTCGTTGTCAAGTTGATGAAGTCTTGCAGAGCCAAGAAGCGTATATAAGAGGGATTACACTACTAATTTACTCAGGAATTTTATTGGGATTGCGCATGCGGAAGCATTGACGTTTAGGAGTTGGCGGCTGCTTTGACATCAAACAGTTTTCCAGATATGCCGTCTCATTATCGGCAAGGATGTATTCAGGTTTGCAACCGGGAGAGTATTCTCCCTGAGGGTTTCTGGAACGCGGGAACAACATAAACCATCTTGGAAAAAAACTTTAAAGAGTTTATAGCTCCTCAGCAAAAAAGGATGGAGTCTTCTGGTGAAACGAAAATCATAGAAGGCTACTCCAGCTCTTTAATAATGGCGTAAACCAGTGCGGAGTGATAGTAATAAAGCTACAACACTCCAATCATAGGGACAGTAAGACTCCCCACAGGCATAACCACACTGCTAAAAGAAAATCCATGTTTGTTTTTTACGAATGAAAGAGCTTCGTCGAGGTCATTGACTTTTTGAGCAAATAACATGGCTGTTTGCTGCTGATCAAAATTGGAAATCAGCAAAATCTCCTTATTCAAAGCAACGCGGGCAATACCAAACGCCTTGTGACCGCCTAAAACAAATTTTTGACGTATTTTCTCTATTACTTCCATTGGCGTACGAGACATCCTCAGAAAATTTTCAAAGGTTTCTTCTCCGAACCCCATGGGACATTCCGCTAACAAAACGATCGTTCCGCCCTTTTTTGTGATGCGGTCTGCATGGTCCAGAGCCTTTTGTGCCTGGTACATGTTTATGTCCCTGGGGAAACCCCCGCAAGAAACAAATGTCACATCTACTTCCTCTGGCAATGGAATCTCGTACATTTCCGCAGAAATTTTTACGCCTTCAAGCCATGCTTTTTCAAAGTCTCCCGCAACTACTTCAACTATTTCTTTTTGGCTGTTTGGAACTACATTAACAATAAAATCCAGACCTGCCAAACGAGCCCCTTCCACCATTTCAATGCTAAGGGGGTTTGTTTCCAACGGCGGCATGGAATCGAGCAGTTCCACCATTCTAGAATGATTTAATTCTATCGTTTCCCTTGAAGCCACTCCTGGCAGAATGGATTTTCTCCCTCCTGAAAAACCTGCAAAATAATGGGGAAGAATTACGCCAACTGAAATAAGAAGATCTGCTTCAAAAACCTCGCTATTGATGAAAATAGGAGTGCCGTAAGACGTCGCTCCAAGGTTTTTTACATTTTCGCTGTCACAATCATGAGAAATAAAACGGTACCTTTCAACAAGGTTTTCTCCGAATATTTGTTTGTTCTGCTCAACGGTGTGCGGTTCGTGTATCCCCGTAGCTACCAAAAAAGTGACCTGGTCTTCTTTCACACCTTCTCTGTGGAGTGTTTCAAGAATAGGGGGAAGAAGTATGTCATTTGGAGTGGGCCGGGTAAGATCATTTACCACAATAACAACCTTTTCAGGCTTTTTGTTTCGCACAATATGGGAAAGAGGCAGGGTTCCCAAAGGAGCCTTAAGTCTCTCACGCACTAATTGAATTGGAGATTTTACGCCTGGCCGTTCATTGGCGGTAATGATGTTAGCTTGAACAAGTTCCTCCATGTTTAAACACAGAGAACCCTTTCCATATTTTAATAACAAGTCTTTCGTCCCCCCTTCTTTATATTTTCCAGATTTCTTTTCTAACACCCTTTAAAAAAGAAGGCTCGGTAAAAAGGTAGTAATCGCCGGAACATAGGCCAAAATAAAAAGCCCTAAAACTAAAACAAGTAAAAATGGAATGACTTTTACTGTAATCTGACCTATAGAAATATCACTAATCGCACAAGTGGCAAAAAGAGAGATGCCAACAGGCGGAGTTGCCATTCCAATAGCCAGCGAAATAACTGTAACGACACCGAATTGAACCATATCGAAACCCAGCTGAGAAGCAATAGGTGCAAATATAGGAACCACAAGGAGTATAATTGCTGCCGTTTCCATAAATGTTCCGAGGATAAGATAGATTATGAGCATTAACGCATAAATTACTATGGGGTTAGTAGAGAAACCAAGAATAGCCGATGAAAAAAGCTGTGGAACTTGTTTAATCGTCATTAGCCACCCAAAAGGGTTGGCTGCGGCAATCAGAATCATGATCATTGCAGAATTGAGAGCGGCTTTATAAAAAATAGGCATAATATCTTTCCATGTCAGCTCTTTGTATATGAAGCAACTGACAAATAGGCCATAAACAACTGCTATAGCTGCGGATTCAGTTGGAGTAAAGATACCCGTCATAATGCCGCCAAGAATAATAACAGGCATTAAAAGCCCCCAGATGGCTTCTACAAAAGAGATTTTTCTTTCGGTCCATGATTTCTTTTCTTCCGTAGGGTACCCTAGCCTTTTTGACTGAATTCTGTTCATACCTAATAAAAGAAGGGAAAGAAAGATTCCTGGAATAATTCCTCCTATTAAAAGCTGTCCTACTGAAACATTCGCCACTGTGCCAAAAACGACCATAGTGATACTTGGAGGAATAATAACTCCAAGACAAGCAGCTGCCGCCACTACCGCTGAAGCGTAAGATTTATCATATCCCCGCTTCTCCATTTCCGGAATCGTCAAGCTACCCACAGCAGCGGCGGTAGCTGGCGTAGACCCGGAAATAGCAGCAAAAAAAGTACAGGCCACGATGGAAACGGCTGCCAATCCTCCCGTAATGTGTCCAACCAAAGTGCTAGCGAGAGATACTATGCGCTTTGACACGCCACCTCGCTCCATTATGGCGCCAGCTAACATAAAGAAAGGGATGGCTAACAAGGGGAAGGAATTCGCTCCGGCTACCATTCTCTGGGGAATAAGCACTATGGGCATACTTCCAGAAGCTATGAGACTCGCCAAGGATGCTATCCCCAAAGAAAAACCTATTGGGACATTGGCAATGAAACAAACAACAAGCGAAATAATTAAAGCAGATAACAAGGTTTTCCCCTCCCTCTACTCGACAATTTGACTGAAGTTTTTGCGCATTTGTTTTAGACAGTAATAAATATTTAAACAACCTGCAACAGGAATGGAAAGATACACCCAGAACATAGGCAGTCCCAGAGCAGGGGATGGCTGATTCTTCGTTGTTAGAGATATTTTCCAGCCGTAGTAAATGAGGTAGCCGGAAAAGACTATAAGGGCCGCATATACAAGAATCTCTACACTTTTCTGTATTTTAGAGGGAAGAAGGTTAACTACTACATCTATTCCTATATGAATTTTTTCTTCTATACCAATAGCTGCTGCTATGAAAGTACACCATATAAACAAAAACCGGACTAATTCTTCTGCCCATGATGGAGCATTATTAAAAACATAACGCATAACAACTTGGTAAAAGGTCAAAAAGGTGATGCCAATCATAAGAATGGCGAGAAACCATTTCACTAGGTAACTCATGCTAAAAGGGAGCCTTTGTTCTCTATGAGACATGGGAAACCACCTCGTAATATTCAGGAACATTGTTTTGACAACCATTTTAGATACAGTAAATAAAAGCGCGGTTAATTAGAAATCAGGGGACTGACACAGTAACGACAGCCCCCTATAAGTGAAATGTTTTACTTCGTGTTGTTGATCTTTTCTATAAGCTCTTTGCCGTAAGCTTCATCCCCGCCCCCTACAACACTGTAATAGGAGGGGTACAGTTTCGTCTGGGCTGTCTCGATGAAATCGGTTTTATCAACTTCATTGATCTCCATGCCTTTTTCTTTCAATACCGTTCTCATGGCTACTTCATACTTTGCCAGCTCTTCTCTCTGAATGTCACATGCGATCTTTGCACTCTCGGCAATAATTTTCTTATGTTCGTCGCTCAGAGTTTTCCACCAATTTTCGGAAGCAATATACTGCCTTGGGTAATAGAAGTGGCCGCTCAGAGAAAGATATTTCTGTACTTCATAGAATCTCTGGCTGAAAATAAGGTTAAGAGGGTTTTCCTGTCCATCAACAACACCTTGCTGAAGAGCCGTATAGAGTTCTCCAAAAGCCATGGGCACGGGAGATGCGCCAAAAGCAGCAAGAGTATCTATCATGACCTTGCTTTCCATAACACGAATCTTGAGTCCTTTAATGTCAGCCATGGTGTTAATAGGTCTTGCATTGTTTGTAAAATATCTGAAACCGCCGTCATTGTAGGCAAGGTGTCTAATGCCTACGCCTACATATTTCTCCTGTACCATCTGGCCAAGTTCGCCATCGAGCACCTTATGGGCATGGTCTATATCACGGAATATAAAGGGTAAATCCCAAAGCATTGCTTCTGGAACAAAACGCCCCATAGGGCCATTCTCAATGTCACCGATCTCAATGGTTCCCATTTGCACGCCTTCAACTATGGTTCTGGCGTCGCCAAGCTGGCCTGCAGGGTAAAGCTCTACCTTAAGGGTTCCGCCTGACTTTTCCTCTACCATTTCCTTAAACTTTGCACAAGCGATATTCTGGGGATCTTCCGGAATAGTATTACCGTTGTGGGCAAATTTGATAGTGATTGTTTTAGCTGCCTCTGCAGCTGTACCCACTGCAAAAACACATACGCAAATAACAAGTACTAAGACTGACAACATACTAATCCCTTTTTTAAACATTACTTCCTCCACCTCCAAGAAATAGTAAAAACGTAGTCCTTTGTACCGTGCTATTACCGTGCTATTACGCCTTATCAATAATGTTCCGTGCTATTTCCTCAAACTCCTGCTCAGTCAAAAGAGCGCTCTTTTCGAAAGCTTTTGCTTTTATGGCATTAACTATTTCCAGCTTCACATCAGCGTCTTTTACATCGAGTCCCAATTTATCAAGATAGATGTCAACAGTTGGAATGCCGCTCATCTTTCCAATAGTAACCTTTGCGTCTGGATGTCCTGTCAAACTGTAGAGATAAGGAGAAAGCTCAAGGGGAGCCTCATCATTGGCATTTTTAAACCATCCCGCCACAATTCCTGATTCAATGTCAGACACATTTTCGCCTACGATTCCCCTGTTCTGACGAACTTTAAGACCAGAAATACTCTGGAGATATTGAGAAAGTGGATAGAATTTATTGTACTTCAAACCTGTATCCACTCCGTACATGGTCAGAAGGGAGAGAGCCACATCTTCGTAAGGAGCGTTCCCCGCCCGCTCTCCGATGCCGGAGATAGTTGTATGGGCAATATCTGCTCCAGCTGCAAGGCCGGCAAGGGTATTCGCTGCACCAAGGCCAAAATCATCATGAAAATGGATGCCTATGGGTTTATCTGAAATTCGCTCTTTTACTTTCTTTATAAGGAAGGGGACGGCCTGGGGCATAAGCCCACCCATAGTATCTACTACTGTGAGTTCGTCCATATGGCCATTTTCTGCAATGAGCTCTATCAAATCGAGGTACTCATCGATGCCTGTTCTTGTTCCATCTATAGTGAAGAAAGAAACGTACATCCCATTATCACGAGCATAGAGGGTGGACTCTATGGATACGTCTATAGCCTTCTGAACTTCCCACCTATAGGCATATTTCAACAGATGATCACTTGTCGGAACTTCCATGACAATGCTCTTAACACCACAATCAAGAGCTCTTTTCACATCATCTTTCATACAGCGGGCGAAAGCAAAGATTTCTGGACCAAGGTTGCGCCTAACTATCTCTTTGATTGCCCCTTCATCTTGATCTGAAACTGCGGGCATACCAGCTTCTATTCTGTGAATACCTACTTCTGCCAGCTTTTCAGCTAAAGCAACTTTTTGATCTTTAGTGAAGATGAGCCCTGATTGCTGTTCACCGTCACGAAGGGAAACATCATGAAACTGAATTTTCTTAGAAAAGTCGAACCCCTTCCTTGCCTCTTCTGAAAAGTTCCAGGGGCTCGTGTACCATAGATCTGTCTTCCAAGGAGTGGGAGAATTGTTGAATTTTACTGTCATAGTCTTAGCTCCTCCTCATAAAAAGTATGATTAAAATTTATTTACCCAGTTTTTGGGATTATTGCCTGTCAATGCTCTTACTATTTCCTTGGCTGCCTTTCGTCTTAACTCTATTTCAGACTCATTTGAATAGAAAGCTGCGTGAGGGGTAAGAATGATGTTGTCCAGCCCGGCAAGAGCAAAAGGTGCCTCAGGAGGCTCTGTTTCCAGCACATCAAGGGCAGCTCCCGCTATACGCTTTTCAACTAAAGCCTGATAAAGATCTTTTTGATTTACAAGAGGCCCTCTCGAAGTATTAACAAAAAAAGTAGAAGGTTTCATAAGAGAAAGGGTTGATTCATTGATAAGATGATGTGTTTCTTCTGTAAGAGGCATATGAAGCGAGAAAAAATCAACAGTTGAAAAAATTTCTTCGATGCTTGCAACGCGCGTAATGCCCAGGGAGCTCAATCTCTCATCAGAGAGGTACGGATCGTACCCGTATATATCCATTCCAAAAGCCTGAGCTCTCGTGGCTACTTCTCTGCCTATGGCACCGCAGCCAAGAACTCCATATTTTTTCCCTCTCAAACGGGGAACCGGCTTCGCGAGTGTTACATCCCATTGGCCGCCTTTGACTTTCTGGTTGAGATAGGAAACCTTTCTTATCCCTGAAAGGAATAAGGCTATGGTATGATCTGCGACCTCTTCTATACAATAGTCAGGGACATTACATACCATAATCTTTTTTTCGGTAGCTGCATCCACATCTATATTGTTGACCCCTATTCCCGTTCGTACAATGATCCTGCACTTATCGAGCTTGCGAATCACCTCTTCGCCCACCGGTGCGTATACCACCAGCATTGCATCGCAATCATGCCCTTCAGTTATGAAAGCCGACGATGTTTTGTCAGAGGAAATTTGAAGTTGCGCGCCTATTTTAGCCAACTCCTCTTCTTCAATGACTGAGTCGGGGAAAATAGTATCTGTCATGAAAACCTTGAAATTAGCCAAAAGCATTGTCCCTCCTTCATCACAGCATTTTTTCTTTTACCCTACGACTAATACAAGTTTCCCTGTCCCACCTCCATTAACAACTGAGATCAATGTCTGCTAACAAGGTCCCTTATAGAACGTTCTATATCTTCCAAATGAGCGAGCATGGCTTTCTGTGCGTTATCTGCATCAAAAGAAAGAATGTAATAGAGTATTGAGGAGTGAAAATCCAATGCTCGCTTAATTTGTCCTTCACGCTCAATGACATACATATTTTCTGAAAGAGTTAAATCTCGGGTAGCATTCAACATTTCAACAAGCACCATGTTCTGGCTCATCTCTGCTATTTTTTCATGAAAAGCAAAATCCGCTTTCAAAAAAGGCTGTTCATCGTCTACAAGCGTCATCGCGTACTTATGCAGCTTTTTCAAGGCCTCTTTCTCTTCCTTAGAAGATCTTATCGTTGCAAGAGATACTGTTTCACACTCTATTATTTTTCTCGCTTCTACAAGTTCCCTTACAGAGCACTGCTTAAGAAGAAGAGAAATTTTAAAATGATCAGAGAGAAGTGAGATGTTTTCGGTCAGAAAAGTCCCCTCTCCGCTGTGGACTTCTAACACGCCCATATACCTGAGAGCTCTCATCGCCTCTCGTACAGATGCTCTGCTAACCCCAAAGCTCTCTGCCAAATCTCTTTCGGAGGGTAGTTTGTCTCCAGAAGAAATCTCTCCGTTAAGTATCTTTTGTTTAAAAGCCTCTACTATACTTTCTGTAACAGATTGTCGATTAATTTTTGTAAAAGAAATTCCCATCTCTACCACTCCTACAAATACGTGAATGACTTTTTAAAACATTTGAACTTCAATATTTTTTTAAAAATGCTATTATATTTATAAATTTCGTTAGTGGTAAGAGGTCAGACCACGAACTTGTATAAATTTACGCCACAAATTAATTATTGTCAAATGGGGGAATAAAAACACTATTTATATGGGGGGGTTACAGCCTATGACCAAAACTGGATATCCGTTTATACAGCTCGAGGGAAATCCTTTTGAGAGAGGAAGGATATACGGAAAAGAATGTTCCAATCTTATTCGAAAAAGCATTTCGAATTACTCTTTTATGTTTAAAACCTTTTCCGGAATGAGCTGGGAGGAGGCGAAAGAAAGAGCCAGAAGCTACATACCATTTATAGCAGAATACAGCCCACAGCTTATAGAAGAAATGAAAGGCATCGCTGAAGGGGCAATTTTGCATTTTGACGACATTGTCACCTTAAACTCCAGAAGCGAAATTGTTCTCGACAATACACTCGATGGGTGCACAGCCTTCGGAGTTTCTTCCTCCATTTCAAAAGATGGTGTTGCTTACGTGTGTCAAAACTGGGATTGGATTCGAAGACAGGGAGATACACTAGTCATTCTGCAAATTAAACAGGAAGAACCTCTGCCACAACTTTTATTGATTGCTGAAGCTGGCATTATAAGCGGCAAGGGGTTAAACTCCGCTGGTATCGGCGTTTGCTTCAACGCCCTTTCAACAGGCAAAGGGAAACCTGGAGTCCCTATTCATATTTTGCTGAGAGAGATTATGAGTTCCCCCACTTTAGGTGATGCTGTCGAAGCTGTAGCCAGAGCAGAACGGGCTAGCTCCGGGAATTTTTTAGTAGGGACTGCTGAGGGGGAAATTATAAACATTGAATCCGCCCCTTCAGATTTCGGGGTGCTCTACGCAGAAAAGGGATACCTGGCCCACACTAATCACTTTCTTTCTCCTAACATCATATGTAAAGAAAAAGACCATGGCAAAGTCATATTGCCAGACACCTTTCACAGGCTTGGCAGGATCAATGTGCTACTTAATGAAAAAGTTGATTCTGTAGACCAAAAGTTGTGCCAAAGATTTTTATCAGACCACAAAAATGCGCCTGATGCCATATGCAGGCACGAAGATCCTAGAGATCCAGAGGGTAAACAGCTGGCATCGGTATACTCTATCATAATGAATCTCATGGAGAGAACCTTATGGATCAGTGATAGCAACCCGTGCACGAGCGAATTTTGCTCATACAGTTTTAAAAAATAATACTGTTAACGGAGATCTAAATAAGGACAGGCTCGGTTGATTTTTACCGAACCTGTCCTTATTTATTTGAGAAATACCAATTAATTTGCTCCTAGACCTAATACCCCTTTGCGAGACCCAGCACTGCTCGGGCCCGCATTAAGGCCTCATCAATATCCTCGCAAAAATTTTCTGCCCCTACCTCTTCTATAAAGCCTGATCGTCTGAAGGCCCTTCTAGGCTGCGGCTGAACTCCTGAAAAAATAAGCTGCGTTTTTTCTTTCTGGCATCTATGATAAAGCTCTCGTAAAACATGAATAGCTGTCGCATCTATTGCTGAAACCTTTCTTGTTCGAATAATAAGTACAGGAACCGGTTTTTCCAGATTGCGCAGGGCATTTTTGAATTCATTAACCATGCCAAAGAAGAAGGGGCCGTTCACTTCAAAGACCTCTACTCCAACCGGCACTTTTCTTAAAGCTATGGCATTGGGATCATCTCCAAAATCCTCTTCTCCTCGTACTTCTTTGGTAATCATGCTCACATCGGTAATCTCCGACATTCTCCAGATAAAAAGAAGAGAAGCCATAACTACCCCAACCTGAACAGCCACTGTCAGGTCAACAAGAACTGTAAGGGCAAAGGTCAGAACCAAGACAAAAGCATCACTTTTCGGACCTTTAAAAATTGAAACAAAGTGATGAAGTTCGCTCATGTTGTAGCTGACCACGACAAGAATGCCCGCTAAAGCCGAAAGAGGAATAAGCTTGGCGATGGGAGCGCACAGCAAAAGCAGGAGGGCAAGGACAATGGAATGTATGATTCCGGCCACAGGAGTCTTAGCACCGCTTTTTACGTTTGTAGCCGTTCTGGCAATGGCGCCAGTGGCTGGAATGCCTCCAAATAAAACGCTGCCAATATTAGCAACACCCTGAGCTATAAGTTCTGCATTGGGCTTATGGCGCCCGCCTATCATTCCATCAGCTACTGTGGCAGATAAAAGAGACTCAATTGCCGCCAGCAAGGCAATAGTAAAGGCTGGTTTCACTAAAAGTCCGATTTGGGCAAGTTCGAACTTTGGTAATGAAGGAGCAGGCAACATGCGGGGCAAATCTCCGAAGCGGCTTCCTATTGTCGCCACATCCAAATGGAGAGCGGAAGCAAGAGCTGTTGCTGCAATCATGCCTATGAGCATGGCAGGCAGCTTGGGCCAAAAACGCCGCACCATCACAATTACAAGAATGGTTCCAAACCCTATTGCCACAGTTTGAGGATCAAAAGAACCCAGGTTCTTCAGATAAACTTGCCACTTCAGTAAAAACTCCGCTGGGACATTTTCAACATTGAGACCTAAAAGATCGCAAATCTGAGTGGAAAAAATGACTACTGCAATGCCCGTTGTAAAACCGGTAGTTACGGGGAAAGGAATAAATTTAATAAAACCGCCCATGCGAAACACACCAAACAATATGAGGAAAACTCCCGCTATAAGAGTGCAAAGTGCCAGCCCGGAATAACCATATTCAGTGGCGACGGCAGATACAAGCACTACAAAAGCACCGGTTGGACCACCTATCTGCACACTGCTCCCCCCAAGAGCAGAAATCAGAAAACCTGCTACAATAGCTGTAAACAAGCCTCTCTCAGGAGGCAACCCGCTAGCAATTGCAAAAGCCATAGCCAGCGGAAGGGCCACAATGCCAACAGTAATTCCCGCAAAAAGATCGGCAACAGCCTTCTCGCGAGAGTATTGCTTCAATTCACTCAAGAGCTTCGGCGTATACACATCAATCTTCCTTTTCATTTAAATAGATTTGGCCTTCTGGAATAAGCGGTAGGCAGGGCACAGGCCCAAATAAAAGCCACTATCAGTTTAACATCAACAGCGCCAAAATCAATGGTAATTTCTAAAAAAGACATGTTTATTTGTCTTAAATCTAAATTGTTCTGTCAAATTTCTTTTTATATTAACTACCGCCCGGAACCACTTGCCTATACACAGACCGACATTTGTTTTTAAGAGAAACACAGCACGAAATTATCATTATCTGATAATACTTTTTTATTACTTGAGTTGACGCAATCAAATTGCCATACTAAACTCTATTTTATGAATACTTGAAAGGAGTGATGCAGTAATGCCTCAGGCCATTGAGATCAGGTGGCATGGACGAGGAGGCCAGGGAGCCAAGTCTGGCTCAGCCATACTCTCCGAGGTGTTGTTCGGGGCCGGGAAATTTGTGCAGTCCTTTCCCGAGTACGGGGCGGAACGCCAGGGAGCACCCATGAAAGCTTATAACCGGGTGTCTGACCAGCCTATCCGCAAACGCTGCGGTGTACAGAATCCTAACGTGGTAGCAGTCATAGACCCAACATTGCTCGATGCTGCCCGCCCAACCGAAGGATGTGATAATAACACAATCTACCTTATCAACACCCCCATGTCTCCAGCTGATATTAAGAAGAAACTCGGCCTTCCAGATGCAGTCAAGGTTATCACTATCGATGCAACCAAGATCACCCTGGAGGAGTTTGGTCAAAACCGCCCCAACGCTCCTATGCTTGGAACCTTTGCTCATATCTTTACAGAGGTTCCCATTCAAGCATTCGTTGAACACTTCGCGCACAAAATGGCTAAATTGCCTGAAAAGGTACTATCCGCCAATCTCCGAGCCATCCGGAGGGGCTATGAGGAGGTACAGATCGGATGAGCGGCTGCAAGAATTGGAAAGAGATGAAGGATGTAGGCAAACCCAAAAAATGGCAGGATGTTCCCATGGGAGGAATTGCTTACGGAGCTTCGGCCGAAAACGTTGAAACTGGCCAATGGAGAAGCATTCGTCCCGTATGGAATGAAGATGAGTGTATATCATGCATGCTTTGCTGGGTTCAGTGCCCGGACCGTTCCATTACAACCGATGAAAATGGAAAAGTAACGGGTGTCGACTACTTCTACTGTAAGGGCTGCGGAATTTGCGCCCAGGTGTGCCCCAAAAAGGCCATAGAGATGCGGCCTGAGGCCGAGTTTGCGTAGAAGGGAGCAGAAGAAGATGCCTCGTAAAGAAATTACATCAGGAAACTGGGCTTTTGCTGAAGCAATGCGCCAGATAAATCCGGACGTCGTTGCGGCATATCCCATCACGCCTTCAACAGATATCATCATGAAATTCGCAGAATTTGTAGCCAACGGCGAGGTCGACACAAACTTTGTTACAGTAGAAAGTGAGCACTCTGCCATCACTGCCTGTGTAACGGCCTCAGCTGCGGGAGCTCGTGTCATGACAGCTTCAAGCGCAAATGGCGTAGCGCTCATGCACGAAATATTCCCTATTGCGGGTTGCTTCAGAACCCCCATAGTCTTTGGGCTAGTGAACAGAAGCGTAGGAGCCCCCATAAATATCCACTGCGACCACAGCGATAGCATGGCCCAACGGGATTATGGGTGGATACACCTATACTGCGAAGATGCTCAGGAAGTATACGATTCAGCCTTTATGGCCATACGGCTCAGTGAGAACAATGATGTTCTTACTCCCGTATTTGTCTGCCAGGACGGCTTTATTACCAGCCATGGTTTCGAACCTGTGGAGTACCTGGACGATGAAACTGTAAAGAAATTCATTGGAGAACGGACCCCCATAAACCCATTGCTTGATATTGAAAATCCAGTAACATACGGATCCTTTGCCATGTCCGAGTATTATTTTGAGATCAAGCGTCAGCAGATCGAAGCAAACAAAAAAGCCCTTGAGCTTTATGACGGAATTGCAAAGGAATATGAAGCCATATCTGGCCGCTACTACCCCATGATCGACTGCTACAAAACCGATGATGCCGATTACGTAATTGTTGTCATGTCCTCTGCATCAGGAGCAGTGAAAGATGTGGTAGATGAAATGAGGGAAAAGGGACACAAGGTAGGGTGCCTTCGTATTCGCATGTTCCGCCCCTTCCCCACTGAAGCAATAGCTGCTGCCCTTAAGGGTAAAAAAGCGGTTGCTGTTCTTGACAGAAGCCTGAGCTTAGGCGGAACCGCGCCACTTGCGGCAGAGGTCAGAAGCGCCCTCTACGCTGCCGGAGAATTAATCCCCACCAACAGCTGCATATATGGCCTTGGCGGAAGGGATTTCTTCCCACAGTATGCTGAGAATATCTTTATGGACCTCATAAATGGCAACATTTCGCCCGAAGAGCACTACATCGGCCTTCTAGAATAGGGGGATAACGAAGATGAGTATAAGAATAAAAGATGTTGTTCATAAAAAAAGCCCTATGACACAGGGACACCGCATGTGCCCTGGTTGCGGAGCCCCTACGGCTGTACACCAGGGACTCATGGGAGTAGATTTCCCCCTCGTAGTGGTTAACGCTACTGGATGCCTTGAGGTTTCTACAACTGTGTACCCCTTTAGCGCCTGGCGCGTGCCATGGATTCACACGGCTTTTGAAAATGCCGGAGCTGGAGTTTCTGGCGTAGAAGCAGCCTATCAGGCTCTGAAGAAGAGAGGGAAAATAGACAAAGAGATCAAGTTCGTCGCTTTTGGCGGCGATGGCGGAACCTACGATATTGGACTTCAGTCCCTTTCAGGTGCCCTCGAAAGAGGTCATGACTTTACCTACATTTGCTACAACAACCAGGGGTATATGAACACTGGAGCCCAGCGAAGCAGCGCCACGCCTCGAGGAGCCAATGCCACCACTTCTCCAGCAGGCAGCGTCATTCCCGGCAAACTGCAAAAGCCCAAAGATCTTACAAGCATCGCAGCGGCCCACCATGTCCCTTACGTGGCTCAGACAACGTTGTTCAATCACATGGATGTAGCCGCCAAGGTTAAGAGGGCTATTGAAACTCCAGGACCAGCTTTTGTAAATATTCTTGTTCCATGTGTTCTTTTCTGGAGAATCGATCCCGCCCTTCAGGGAGATATCTGCAAAAAAGCCGCTGATACTCGTTTCTGGCCCATTTATGAGGTTATTGACGGAGAATGGAAACTCTCATACAAGCCTAAAAAACGGGTACCTGTAGAGGAATTCCTGAAACCTCAGGGACGATATTCCCACCTCTTTAAAGGTGAGAAGACCAAAGCCCTTCTAGAACAGGCCCAAGCCGATATAGAGAAGGACTGGGAGTACATCCTCGACCGCTGCAAAGAAACCTGGGAACCTCAGGATTAGCTAATATTTCCATACAAAAAAGAAGCAATCTGATTTAACGTAAGAGCCCAGCCGCTGTTAATCGGTTGGGCTCTTTAACTTGCTCCCTGGGCTGCTCAAGCCTTTGGCTTAGCTCAATTGATTCCTTTAAACAAGGGCCTCTTATCCTACTATCTTCTCTTTGCCGTGGTATTTTTCCTCAATTACACTTTTAGGAAGATACTCTTCTTCCATTTTTCTGATATACTCAAGGTTAACCACTTCTGCAAATTCCCTAAACGATATAAGTTTATCAAGGTATCGATCGGATACTCCTTTTTCTTTGATTTCACTCATCACATCAAACATACCCTTTGCTGCTGAATAAAGGGTAGAAAGAGCAGGTACAACCCATTTATACCCCATCTCCTCTGCTTCCTCTATTGGGATGAGGGGTGTTTTGCCTCCTTCTATGAGGTTAAGCATTAGAGGAATGCCCCTAAGCTCTACGGCCGTTTTCTCGATCTGGTCGCGTGTTTCCAGGGCTTCAACAAACACCATATCCACTCCAAAATCAGCGGCTCTCTTAGCTCTGGTAAGTGCATCTTGGTACCCATTAACTGCAATGGCATCTGTCCGGTATATAATCACAAAATCGGGATCAAGATCCTTTTTTGCATCCATGGCAGCCCGGAGCTTGCCCTCCATTTCTTCATACGAGATCACTTGTTTGCCTTCCATGTGTCCACATCTTTTTGGGGCAACCTGATCCTCCATAAAAAGCCCTGCCGCCCCTGCTGCTATATACTCCTGTACCGTACGATAGGCATTGATGGCATTTCCAAAACCATTATCAGAATCACCAACCACAGGAATATTGACAGCT
This sequence comes from Aminobacterium sp. EBM-42, assembly GCF_001896635.1. NCBI lineage: Bacteria > Thermotogati > Synergistota > Synergistia > Synergistales > Aminobacteriaceae > Aminobacterium > Aminobacterium sp. EBM-42. The sequence continues at coordinate 90,470 of NZ_MPPC01000024.1, read as the reverse complement.
CTTGCTATGGCTCTGACCTGAGAAGTCATTTCGGAAAGAGTGAGAAGTCCAATGTCAGGCTGTCCCAATGTCGCAGCAGCTGTACCGTATCCCGAATGCTGAAGAGCTTCAAATCCAACCATTTCACATATTCTGGCACTTAGCGAATCATAGACCCCTGGTGCTAAAATAGCCCGAGATTCCTTAAGCCTCTTTCTGAGTAATGTTGATTTTTTCATGGCTACTCCTCCATCCAGTTGATTTTTTCGTAGCTAATCCTCAAAAGTTGAGCAATCACCCAGAAGATTAATTGTCCGCTGCTATTTCCCTTCGGTGGAGTATCGTTTCTCTATTTCACAAATAGCAGGTAATCCGATAAGTTTGTTGAACTCTTCAAAGGCTATCATCTTATCTACTATATTTCCCGTAGACCCCGTTTCTTTAAGGACTTTCATTACTTCTGACACTGCCTTTGCTATGACATAGGTAGAGGTCACAGGGAAAATTACCAGATCATAACCTATTTCTTCGAGCGCAGATACTGGAAGAAATGGGGTACGGCCATGTTCCACCATATTAGCGAGAACAGGAACAGAAAAACTGGAAGTAATTTGTTTCATTTCCTCTTCTGTTTCAGGAGATTCAATAAAAATAATATCTGCGCCAGCTTCTTCGTAGGCTTTGCCTCTTTCTATCGCTTCTTTGATGCCAAAACTGGTTCTGGCATCAGTTCGAGCCATAATCAAAAGCTCATCATCCTGTCTGGCGTCACAGGCTGCTTTTATCTTTCCTGTCATCTCTTCAATTGATATTATCTCCCTACCCAGCATATGACCACACTTCTTGGGTGCTACCTGGTCTTCCAACTGCAGGCATGCAACACCAGCTTTTTCATATTCCCTTACAGTTCTGGTCACATTCACGGCATTGCCATAACCTGTATCCGCATCTGCTATGACTGGGATATCCACAGCATCTACAAGTCGAGATGCCCTTGCCGCCATCTCGGTTAAGGTAAGTAATCCCACATCAGGTTTGCCCAACATGCTCGCAGAAGTTCCGTAACCCGTCATATAGAGAGCATTAAAACCCTCTATTTCAACTATCCTGGCAGTTAGTCCATCATGTACACCAGGAACTACTAATATTTCTTTTCTGGAAAGAAGTTTCCTCAATCTGATTCTGCTATTTTCCTTTTTCAAAACTACATCACCTGTCCACTTCCTGACTTAATGCATTATTGATGGCAACCAGAGACTCATTTGCGGGAATGCTATAGAAAGTAGCAACATGAATGCCATGAGTATGATGAAGGGCCATACTCCCTGGATGATGTCTGACATGCAGATGTCATCGCGCAGACCATTTATAACGTAAAGATTCATCCCTACGGGAGGTGTTATCAATGCCATGGTCATGTTTATGGTGAGGATAACAGCATACCAGATTGGGTCAATATTCAAAGCAAAGAGAATGGGAGTGACCAAAGGCATGGTAAGTAAAATGATAGAAACTGTTTCAAGTATCATCCCTAGTACTATCATAAACAGGTTCATAGCGAGAATGAACATAAGAGGCGACAAATTGTTCTCTATAATTAACTGAGTCAATTTTTGCGGTATCATAAGCATTGTCATGACCTTACCAAAGAGGACTGCTGCAGCAATTATGACTGCAATCATACAGGAAGTACCCACCGATTTCAGACAGATTTCGGGTAGTTCCTTCAATTTTATAGTTTTGTAAATCACTACGGTAATGATAAGGCTGTAGATTAAACCTACTGATGCAGCTTCGGTGGGGGTAAAAATCCCACTATAGATACCACCGATGATAAGTATCGGAAGAAAAATTCCCCAGATATTCTTTCGAGTTACCGCTAATCTTTCAGGCCAGCTGGTTCTCTCCATGGGAGTAAAGCCTCCCCTCATGCTTTTTATTACAGCATAAATAACAAAAATGGCGGTCAGCACGAGCCCAGGTATCACTCCTGCAATGAAAAGCTTTCCCACAGATTCCTCAGTAATTGCACCATAGAGAATCATAGGAATACTTGGGGGGATCAGAATACCCAGTGTTCCCCCGGCAGCAAGAAGTCCCAAAGTAAATTTTTTATCGTACCCTCTCTCTATCATTGCTGGATATGCCACCATTCCAATGGTAGCAGCTGTTGCTGCACCTGACCCTGTTATGGCTGAAAAGAAAGCACAGGCAAGGATAGTGGCAACGGCAAGTCCCCCAGGAAGATGTCTGACCCAGGCATTCATTACTTCAAAAAGGTCATCTCCGACCCTTCCATCCAAAAGAATTTGGCTCATCAGAATAAACAAAGGTATGGACAAAAGGGTAAAGCTTTCCATGCCTGAAAACATTGTAGTTCCAACAATCTTGGTAGGAAGACTATAAAGAAATATAAGCAAAACAGAAGTAGAGCCCAGAGAGAAAGCAACAGGAAGTCCCATAAAAAGAATTATAAGAAGAAGGCCTATAACCAAGAGGAAATTTAGCATTGATTTTCCCCCTCCTTTTTTTCATGTCCGCTAAAGGTAGGAAATTTAGCGCCTAAGATTATTATGAACTGAAGAGTGAGAAGGCCGAATCCCACAGGAAGGGCAAGTTGAGGAATCCACAGTGGAACTCTCAGCGGCGTCGCTGACAACTTATTATATTTAAGCGTAACCTTCAACATTTCAAAACCCTGTAATGTTACATAAGCAGAAAAGAGCATTCCCATGATACTAGTAAAGAATTCAAGGTAATTTTGAGTCTTTTCTGAAAATCTAATGACTAAGAGATCTATCCGTACATGTTTGCCTACTTGCAGCGTATAGGCAGCACCTGCTAACATAGTCCACATGAAGATAAAAACTGATATTTCTTGTGCCCAAATAGTTGGTGAGTTGAAGACGTACCTTGCTACAACTTCATAAAAAAGGATGATCCCCATTAGCAGAATACCTAAACCGCTGCTGTATCCAATCAGGAGATTTAACCTTTCTGCAAGTTTTTTTAAAGATGAGAACAAGACTACTCCCCCCGTCTTACTGAAAATAATTTTCTGAAAAACAAAAACACCATTGAACCTTTGGATGTCAAGAATTTCTCAACCTAACAAACTTGATCTTAATACTCTATTAAATTCAAGTTCCCCTCATTTTTACAAATAAAAGGTAGAACATTATGTTTTAGTGAAGGGAGAAGGTTGTGCACCCTTCTCCCTTCACTAAAATGATGCTAAAGTTTTTACTTTAAAAATTTATTTTCGTTGCTGTTAGTCAAGGGATGCTACGATTTCCATGAGTTTTTTACCGACTTCGCCAGTTTCCTTAACAAAGGCATCCCTTACAGGCTCTGTCGCTTTCATGAAAACTGCTCTTTCCTCATCATTGAGCTCGTAAATCTGAACTCCACCATCTTTAATAACGTTATAGGCTTTCTCTTCAGCTGCAGTTATTGATCCACGGATAAATGTGGCCGCATCTTCCCCGGCTTTAAGGAGAACTTCCTTTTCTTCATCCTTAAGTGAATCCCACCATTCCAAGTTCGCCTGGACGAAAAACTGGGCAGTAGTATAGTTCGCAAGGGTCATATACTTCTGAACTTCAAATATTTTTCTTGAAACAGCAGCAGGCATTCCTGTGGTGGCACCATCAACGGTGCCTCTCTGAAGAGCCATATACATTTCAGAAGAGCTCATCACTGCGGGGATACCGCCCAGAGCCTTTACTGTATCAGCTGTCCCCTTGCTAAAGGTTCTTATTTTAAGACCAGCAAAATCAGCAGGTTTCGCTAGTGGACGCTTGCTGTTATAGAATTGGACAAGACCGTAATCTACCCAAAAAACAACCTTTGCTCCCTTGCCCATAAATTCATTGTCAAGAATATCTCCTGCACCGCTCTCTATGAACTTTTTGGGGGAGTCAAGATCTTTGAAAATGAAGGGCATCTCAAAAACATCAGCTGCGAGAACCATCCCTGACCACTTGTTGACTGGTACCAAGGCCAGCTCAACAAGTCCTTCTTGAACAGCTTCTACGATCTCAGTATCCTTAAAAAGCTGTGCTGAGTGAAAAACCTCGACTTTCATTTTTCCATTGGAGTACTCTGCAACTTTCTGGGCAAAGCAATCCATACCCTCGGAGATGAAGTGTGATGGTGGAAGCTGGTTGGAAAGTCTCCATGCCGCCGCCATTGCTGGAAAAGCACAAAAAGTCATAATTAGTGCTACTACAATAGCTGTTGAAAAAAATCTCCCAAGTTTCATTTTCCTTACACCTCCATTATTTTATTCCTTGTTCAAAATAGCGATACTCTCCTATAACATATGAACTCTTGTTAACTGCCAATATCTTTCGACGTTCGCAAACAAAATTAACCTTTGGATTTAATGTTTTCTATCCTTCTTGCAAAAAGACTCCAGGATCTGCTCTCATTAAGTTTTTCGAGCTCCCCACTTTTTAAGAATTCCAAGATTTTATAATGATTACGAGCAGCTTCCTCAAGGTTTTTTTCATTGCTAAGATCGTCAAGCATTCCCAATTCCAGCTGATGATACAAGTCAGACAGAATATTCATTGTCCGAGGGCGTTCTGCTTTGAGCCATGTGAAGTAATGGAACTCTATATCTTTTTTAAAAAAGGCCAAAACCTTTTCATCAGGTGTCATCTCAGATCGTGCTATTTTCACCATTTGGTCAATGAGCCATGAGAGATAACTGAAATCCGATTCTTTCAGAAGTTCTTTTTTAACCAAAGCCTCATATATGCTCCCTTCCAAAAGGTAACGCAAGCCATAAATCTCTTCCATTTCTTCCACGGAAAAAGCACTGACAAAGGCTCCTCTTCGAGGAATGGTGGTTACCAGACCATGACTCTCGAGACGACGAAGAGCCTCCCTTACCGGAGCTCGGCTAATATTAAATTTTTCTGCGATTTTGGACTCAACTATCTTGTCCCCCTTTTTATACTTCTTTGAGACAAGAATTTGATTTCTTATGTAATTCACCACTTGAGATGTAATCGTTTCATCAGAACCGCATTTTTTATTGACCATATAATTTCTACTCCTTACAAGCCTCGATATAATTACAATTAGTCGACAGTTAACTACTATTATGTTTAATATACAGCAATAAGGGATCCTTTGCAACTAGGGCTAAAAAGCGCTTTTATAACTTCAAAACACCGCTAAAACAGCAGGATAAGAAACAAAAATTACCGTTTTTTGCCTATAGTGTCGACATATACTCTAAATAACTTCTTAAAATAAAATTTGACGACTAAAAAAGAAAACCCTGGTTTTTATTTTTCCTATTATTATTGTCATTTAGCACGCATCGTTTAGAGAATCTAATTAGCAGATTATCATTACAAAATATAAATATACGCGATGTAGTAAAAAACAAAGAAACTAGAAGACATCTGAGTTAAAAGAGCTCGTGCATCTCAATCATAGAGCGTATCCTCATTATCATCAGCTAGCTTTATTTTCATGATAGATAGGTGAAATGCATAATATTCCTTGTTCGACTTAATTGACAAAAAAGAATATAGATATATAATTTTGTCGACTATCAACAAAAGCGGTGACTGGATCTACCTGAGGTTTTTATTAGCAAAAATTTCTTTCCTGGAAGATTAAACCATTGCCCGCGAGATTGCAGATCACCTTAAAACAAGCAAAAACTTTATACTAGCCATCGCAAAGCAATGCGATTACTTCCTTCATGAAAATATGATTGCCAACAACCTCAATAAAAACTAGTTTCCCGTGAGAGTTTACCTTTCGAGCATTAAAATCGGATGCGTTTTTTATGAAACATTTAGATTGTGAGGAAAGAATATTACCTTAAATTTCACTAGTTCAATTTCCGAGGAGAATGAATGCTTTTCTATGTTTTTAAAATGAAACTTGTACTGTAAATATTACTGAAAGGGTGTGGAAATTTAATGGGGGTAAAAGGTGCACTAACAAATCTGAAGGTACTAGATCTCACGAGGGTATTGGCTGGGCCTTTCTGCACAATGATGCTTGCCGACATGGGGGCAGATGTTATAAAGATCGAGCAAGCAGGTCGAGGTGATGATACTCGTTTTATGGGCCCCTTTCAAAAGGGTGAAAGTGCCTATTATATAAACCTTAACAGAAATAAAAGGGGAATGACTCTTAATCTTAAAGATCCTGTGGGGAAAGAACTCTTTCTTAAAATGGTCAAGAAAGCAGACATTGTGACAGAAAATTTTCGTCCCGGCACAATGGAAAAACTAGGTATCGGTTATGAAACTCTGAAAGAAGTCAACCCACGCATCATTTATGCCGCTATTTCTGGATTTGGGCATACAGGGCCATACAAAATGCGCCCTGGATATGACATCATAGCCCAAGCTATGAGCGGTCTTATGAGCACTACTGGATGGCCTGGAGGAGAACCGACCCGTACAGGAACTGCAATGGGAGATGTTTTGGCAGGCCTTTCCTGTGCTATTGGCATTCTTGCTGCAGTCAATTCAAGAAATATAACTGGGATAGGCCAGAAAGTCGATATCGCCCTTGTAGACTCTGCAGTAGCGAGCCTCGAGATCATTAACATGATTTATCTTGTTGAAGGAAGGGTTCCACAAAGAATTGGCAATCGTTACGAGTCTACTTATCCTTACGATTCCTTCAAGGCTTCCGACGGTAGTCTTGTAATCGGAGCTGCTAACAATAAACTATGGCAAAGTCTTTGTCAGGTAATAGGAAAACCTGAGTTGGCAGAAGCCCCAGAATACCTTGAAGTCAAAGACCGTGTGGGGAAACACGAAGAACTCAAGGTTATTGTCGAAGAATGGACCATGAAACATACTGTCCAAGAAGCATTTGACTTAATAAATAAGGCTGGAATTCCTTGCGCTCCCATAATGACTATAGATAAAATCGTAAATGACCCCCACATAGCGGGAGACCGGGAAATGTTTGTTAAAACTAACCATCCGATAGCGGGAGAGCTGACGATAACTGGAAGCCATATTAAGCTTTCGGATACCCCCACCTCGATAAGAACTCACTCTCCTCTCCTTGGGCAGCATAATGCCGAGATACTAGAAGAACTTCTTGGCCTTGATATTGAAAAGGTCAAAGAATTAGAAGGGAAAGGTGTTCTTTAATGATGGACAAGCAGATCCCCCATTCGGCAACCATTCGTGAAGTATGTCCGAGAGACGGTTTTCAAAGTGTTAGGGACTTCATACCTACAGAAGATAAGGTAAAATTCATAAACACCTTGGTTGAAACTGGAATTTCAATAATGGAGGTTACATCCTTTGTAAGCCCTAAAGCCATCCCTCAAATGGCAGACGCAGCGGATGTAATGGAAGAGTTCAACAAGAGATGGAAGGACAAAGTAGATTCTGTAGTGCTTATTCCTAACCTTAGAGGCGCCGAAAACGCTCTTAAAGTTAACCCTGACTGGATCAACTTTGTACTGTCTGCCAGTGAATCTCACAACAAAGCAAACACCAAGAGAACCGTAGCCGAATCTCTAGAAGAGCTCAAAAGGGTAGCAGCAATAAAAGGAGAAACCAAACTATGCGTTTCTGTTGCTACCGCATTTGAATGCCCCTTTGAAGGCGCCGTTGATCCAGATAACGTGATCAGGGTTCTCGATGCCATATTCGAAATAGGAGTGCATGGAATTACACTTGCTGACACTATCGGAACTGCTAATCCATTCGAAGTGACTACGACACTTTCAAAAATCAGAGGAAAATACGGAAACTATCCATTCTTCCTTCACCTTCATGACACCCATGGAATGGCATTGGTGAACACTCTAGCAGCCTTGCATCTGGGATTCAACTGTTTTGATTCTGCTGCAGGAGGACTGGGTGGATGTCCCTTTGCTCCTGGCGCTGCTGGAAATGTTGCCACAGAAGACTTGGTCAATTTCTTAGAGAAAATTGGTGTCCATACTAACGTTGATCTTCTAAAAGTAATTTCTGCTGCAAGGAATATGAAGGCTTATGGCCTTAAAATAATGAGTCATCTTTCGGCAAGCAGTGTCGGGAAAGAAAGCGATAGTTGCCGTCAATTATAGATACGATGTAATCCAGAACACTTGGTAAAAACGAACAGGATGGGGCGGCTAGCCCCATTCCGGACTTTCACTGTATAGATACGTGCAAAAGAGCCCAGCCGCTGTTAATCGGCTGGGCTCTTTAACTTGCTTTCTATTTTCGTATATGCAGGTTTTAATTAAAGAGGCTGGGTATGTTGTAGTCCTTGGCAAAGCCCTCAAGAAGAGTGCACGTAGCTGCATCAAGAGGAACTCCATCCTTTATAGAAACAGCCCTGTTCCCCCATTCTTTTTCTCCGTGAACGTAGATTCTGTCATAGCCCGGTGCTCTTTCACTGTTCTGAATTTCAGTAAGAATAGAATCAACATGCTTTTTAATTTTTTCCGCATCTCCAAACAAATCAAGTCTGAAAACTGCAAAGAAATGGGCGGTTCCTGACCCTTCCCCACCTTGGAAAGTGTACCTGCTCCAGGTCCCAAGAGAAAGACCTGAACACAACAGCTCTACAAGAAGAGCAAGGCCATATCCTTTGTGACCGCCTAACATCTCGCCCTCTCCGCCAAGGTATAATTGCCCTCCAAAAGGCTCTTTAGAGAGAATAAGATCTTCAATATGACGGGCATCAGATGAGTTTTTACCATACTCATCCACGGCCCAGCCAATAGGCATCTCCTTCTTCCGTCTGCCATACACTTCAATCTTTCCGTGAGCAACTGTTGTGGTGGCCATATCGAGAAGGAATGATTCTTTATTATCTCTCGGTATAGCTACCGCTATAGGGTTTGTTCCAAGAAGCCTTTCTCTTCCCCCTGTTACAATGCCGCATTTAAGAGTGTTCGTGAAGGCCATGCCTATCATGTTGCGGGATGTCGCCATATCAGCCCAATAACCAGCTATCCCAAAATGGTTGGAATCTTTTACAGAACCAAAACAGACTCCTGATTCAAGCCCCTTTTTCAGGCACTTCTCCATAGTAAACTTTGATATATAGGGTCCTATTCCATGTTTCCCGTCTACAGAAAGAGAAACGGGGGTTTCATGAATAACTTCAGGTTCTGCTGCTGGCCTGGCGGATCCTCCCGCTACATTTCTCTTATACATCGCAAGGCGCGCAACCCCATGAGAAGGGATGCCCCTCGCGTCAGCTTCAACCAAAACCTTTGCGGTTATATCAGCCTGGGCCTGCGGGTAGCCAAAAGATTTAAGAACTTCAGTGGTAAATTCAAGCAACGTCTGAGCATCAACTTTTTTCAACTTCATCATTTATGCCTCCTCTGGAAGGGAATTCGCCCCTTTGGTTTCAACGTTCGTAGAATATCCTTGCCCCTAGGCCAGAATTTCTGGGCGATCAGGTAAACCAACAAGTTTTTCAAAAGCTTTCTTCGTGGATTCATCATCACCTGGCCCTTGTCAATGTCATCCCTTATTTTCTCTCCTTTGGGATAGATTGCCACTAACCACGTTCTGGCTATTTTCGCAATGATGCCTTAGAGAAGATGTAGTCAGGTATTTCAACGTTAAATTCAATAGCCTCTATGATAAATTCCGTACCCTCTCCTGAGGCCAGGGCATCTTTAACCGTAGCCTTCTTGGGATACCACCGATCTTGAACTTTGAAAACCTCGTCAATCAAAAAGGTTTTTAATAGTTTGCCGCTTTTGGCAAAACGATCCTCTCTCAGAGGAAGATAGTTTTCTTTATCTACCCACAATTTCCGAGAATGGTACGACAACCCTTCTTCTTTGGCAATGAGTTCAAGAACATAACAGTCTCGATTGCTGAAACTCTCTTCACCAACGAGCTCAACGTCGTACAAATTACTCAATTTGGGATCCTCCATATAATCTTCATAAGATATATCGGATCCCATCAAAGAACGCCTGAGCATATGGCCTGCTATTTTAATTGTACGGTCTGTGGTTGGCGTATATATCCATAGTTCATCGCCAAGCTTGAGCATTTTTGTCCCCTCGTCCCTGGGAGGGGAAAGGAATTCGCTGAACGCCTTATCCATACCCTGCACCCAGGATTGGGCCTGCATGGTTCGCGTGCCTCTACTTCCCTTTACGATCATGGTGCTTATAACCTTTCGGTTATCGGCAATATAGTTAGCATCCACTTTCTCAAGAATGCCAATGCCGGAAAGCTCTTCTCCGTAGGCAATGGCACAGTGGGTTATCAGTAATAACAAAAGGATCAATTTCTTCATATTTCCAGCTCCTTAATAAGTTGGGCCGTTTCTCTCTTATAGATGCCTATGCCAGCAAACATGGCCCCCAGAACAGAGGCAAAAACTCCCGGCAAGAATCCTATAATGTAACTGGCTGGCGTCACCTGGGCTCGTATGACATTTGATATGAACATGCTGGATTTAGGCATCATTTCACCAAAGTCTATTCCCGTGTATTGCATGTAATACGAAATGGCGAGTCCTAAAGCGGTTCCTAAAATTGACCCTATGAGCCCAATGATCAATGATTCAACTATCATCCCGCGGTATAAATGCCCCTTCGATTCACCCATGGCAAGGCGAACCCCAATTTCTCCGTATCGACGCAGGCCATTCATCAAACCAGAGTTCCAAAGAACAATAGACATGGCCAAAACAAAAATACCAACAATAATACTTGCTACGGCTCCGGCATATCGCAAGTATTCCTCAAAATTATCCTGCTGACCAAGGGATGTCATTAGAGGAGAAAAATCATTATCTTCCCTTGCAAATTCCTTATTAAACCGCTGAGCCACCTTTTTCATACGATCATTTGAGTAAAGCATATCCTGCGTATACCCCACGATTTCACTTGCGCTATCCGCCATGTCAAGAGCATTTTGCACATCTCTGATATCAGCGATTACAGTGCCTCTATCCATGGGAATCATGCCGAAAAACACCGTCCCGGCAACTTTAAAGTTATAAAATGCCATAGATCCATACATGGTTGATCCAATAAGGGTCACGGTGCCGCCTATATCCACACCAAGTTTTTTTGCAAATTCATCGCTTATCAATATTTCGTTTGGCTGGCTGGGGTAATGGCCTCGCACAATGGATTTCTCTATATTGAAAAGTTCCTTTTCGGGAGTGTTTTCGCCAAAAAGATCTATTCCCAGGCCAAAGGCGGGACCCTGAGCCTTCGTTTCTCCCCTTTCGTCTGGGATATCAAGAAGCCCTCCAAAACGAATTCTCGCAGTCCATAACATGTTCTCTTCATTGTTTTTCAGCCAAGAGAGCAGGTCTTCTACTCCCATGATGGCCAAATCATTGGGGATCTGGTCTGAGAGTTCTTTGTATGCTTTTGTCATAACCTTTACATGGCCCGTATCAAACTTCGCCGTGGAGCTTATCAAATCCCCCATGGCTCCTTCCATGAAACAGTAGAGGAATACAGTTAAGAAAACCCCGGCGGTGACCATAAGAACGGGGAACAGGCTGCGTGAGCGGTCTCTCATTAATCCCTTCAGAATAAAAATAATCATGATATTTTCCCCTTTAACGCTTCTGTGGGCTGGAGCTTTGCGATTTTGCTCGAGGGCAAAAAGCTGATAATCGTTACGATCACCATAAGAAAGACCATTGTTCCTAAAACAAGCTCTGCTGAGTATATGGGGTAAAGTTTATCTGAAAGGGCGAAACCATATCCCTCTACTATCTGGGGTATAGACAGCCCCTTTTCAGAGAGGAAAGATAAAAGAGGCATTCCGAAAATCAATGAAACGCAAATCGCCAGCACTCCCTGAATCACGCCTTCCATAGTAAAAAGCATAACTACCTGCATTCTTGTCATGCCTAAGGCTATTAATGTTCCAATCTCCTTTTTTCGCCTGAAGATAGAGAGCACCTGTGTATCAAAAATTGCGAGCATGCCCAGGAATAACAAAATTATGTAAATAATTGAAGCGGAAATTCGTTTCGTCTTTATCATTTCGGTAAGGTCTCTTATTAAAAAGGCCTGCGTATTAAAATGCCATGGGGGGAACGTTTCTATCTGGTCGATATTCTGGCTAACGACGACTATAGAGGCTTCATTCTCCAAAGCCGTCATTTGACGCAGCTCTTCAAGGGGCACCCACAAGATTCCGCTATCAATAGTGGGAACCTGAGTGTCCATAATGTGCACTACTCTCCCTTCCATGGCATCAAAGGTTCCGTGAACATCCCTCCAGCGTATTGTCACATAGTCGCCAATGGAAAGGTTTTTGTTCTTCGCCATTCTTTTACCTATAAGGATGGGCAATTCGCCCTCTTTACCATAAAGGGTGTGGGAAGGAATGTTTAAAATTGTCTGTGAAGGCTCGATGCCTCTAAGCTCCGCAGCCTGGGCTCGCCCCAAAAGATAGATCGTCGCCTGACGGATAAGGATGGGCACAGCTTTTTTATTTTCTATCATTTGCACCAGACCATTTGGGATAATGCCGTGGCCATCATCAATGGACAGCACATCGTATGGATCATAATTCTGGTGCCAGTATTGCCCTCCAGCCACCTCATCTTCGATCATAACTCTGGAACTTTGGGCAAGAATGCCTGTGTAGAGGCCCTGAAAGCCCACGATAACAATAAATGTCAGGGCAAGAACAGCCACATTGAGCCACGTTCTGAGGCCAGCCTCTTTAATGTTTCTGAACGCCAGTTTCGCGCCAAGCATCCTAGTGGGCTCCTTCAGAAATTATTTCATCCTGCGCGACCCGTCCATCGAACAAATGGATCTTCCTCCTGAGATATTTCATCACCTTTTCATCATGGGTGGCAAAAATAAAGGTGGTTTCAAGTTCTTTGTTGAGCCTCACCATCATTTCCAAAATATTGTAAGAGTTTTCACTGTCGAGATTAGCGGTAGGTTCATCAGCTAAGATCAATTCTGGTCGTTTCACTACGGCCCTGGCCACCGCCACCCGCTGACACTCCCCTCCAGAAAGCTGCGAAGGCCTCGAATCGATCTTGTCTGTCAAGCCAAGCCACTCCAGGGCATCAAATATCTTTTCCTTCCTTTCCTTTTGAGGCATTTTAAGAAGCAATAGGGGAAATTCTATATTTTCGTAAACGTTATAGACAGGAAAAAGGTTGTACGTCTGAAAAATAAAACCGATATGGTGGTTCCGCAATTGAGCGGATTCCTTATGGGACAAGTTTTCTACATTCCTGTCTATTACAACAACGCTGCCCTCTGAGGGAGCATCAAGAGCGCCAATAATGTTTAACAGCGTAGTCTTGCCAGAGCCGCTGGGCCCAATCAATCCGCAGAATTCACCCTTTTTAAATTCGAGATCGACGCTGCTGAGAGCCGTAAACGTATGATCCCCCATAGGATACCTCTTTGTCAGCCCTTTTATATTCACTATCGGCATCAACAGACCCCCTTTATGCCACGTACGTTAATAATTATACAATATAGTGCACATTATGCCTGTTCCGGAGTAAACGCTCTCAGTATCACAGCTATTGTGAAAGGCAGTCACGTTTATAAGCCAGTCGTCGTAGGTGCGCTGCCAGCTCAGGTTGGGGTACAGCTCGTCTTTTTGCCAGTCATAATATGCAATGAGTGTAATGGTATCGAGAACACTCGTGCTGAAATCCACTGAGATTGCCGATATTCGAGAGTCGGTTTCCAGTTCCCTTATACCGCTGCCAGTGGATCGCAAATAATGTTCCCCGAGAATGTGAACGCCCGGGCCAATATCGAAGGTATAGTCGGCCCCAATAGTGAGATGCCTCGTCCAAAGGGAATGACTGGAATCCTTTTTTAACTCACTGAAAGCAGCTTCGAACCATAAGCCTATGCCAATATCAAAGCTGCCGTCTATAGCATAACGGTTCTCCACTCCGCCCATAAGTATGTCTGGCTGAATTCTACTCCACCAGTGTTTATCAACCCGTCTGTTGTGGTACGTAAAAGCCATTTCCCCCTTTGGAACAGGAAACTCATACCTGAAGCCATACTCCACCCTATCCCCATCTGTTTTAAAGGTTTCCAGCCCTTTTAGATCATCATTGCCGTATAGCCCCCATATCCAGATGTTCGAGTTGTTGAGAAAGTAGTATCGGCCAAGAAGGGCATATACACCATCTGTAATATTCAATGGATCTCGCGGATCAAGCTGATCAAACCATTTGAGAGAACGGAGTATGCGGGCCGGTCCGAAATTTATCCTCTGAAGACCAAGGCGCACCTCGTATCGATCGCCGGATAATCGCCCCCAAGCTCGGTACAAATCTACGTCAAAATTATCCCCCACCTCTTTAAATGAATCGAAGGTGGTGTGCGTATGAATATCCAGGGAAAGAAGGGCATCAATCGTAAGCGCATCGCTAATACTCCCGCTCCAGGTCACCTCAGGAATATATCTGAACCCCATTTGCCCGTCTATGTTGTCATTATAAACTCCCCAGAGGGAGACCTGCCCTTGATGTTCAAAAGCGTTAACGGAGGCAAAGTGAAGAGGCGAAACAAAAAGAAGCACAAAAACAAGCGTTGTTCTCATATATTTTCGCTTATCTTTTCTATCTGAAAAAAGCTTCTTTAAGGATTTCATGCACACAAGACCCTCCTATTTAATTTGCAGGCAAGATCTTTAAAGAATATACACGAGGCGGATATGAAGAGTTGTGCCGTTCAACGTACAAGACATAGCACAGAGAATTGTTTATGTAAGAATATCACTCTGAAACCATCTTGTGCAAACTTTGTTAACTGATATAAATATGGTACTTTATAATAAATATTAGAGAAATAGATTATAGTAGTGCATAGACATTGGAGTAACAGGAGGGATGATGATGGAAAACTTCGAACTCATGGGCAAATTCTATCTGGGGAAAGAAATAGAACCCCAAAGTGGTAAAGTGAGCGATAATTTAGTGCTTTATGATTCAAAGGACCTGACAACCCATGGAATGATCATAGGGATGACAGGCAGCGGAAAGACCGGCCTTGGCATAGCCCTTCTGGAAGAAGCCCTCATGGATAACATTCCCGTAATAGCCATCGACCCCAAAGGGGACATTACCAACCTTCTTCTATCATTTCCAGAACAGCGGTCAGAAGATTTTCTGCCATGGATCAACATAGAAAATGCGACTGCAGAAGGTTTTCCCCCTTCTGAATATGCTGCCAGGGAGGCAGAAAAATGGAAAAAGGGCCTTGCCGGGTGGGGAATAGACGGTGACAGAATAAAAAAGATGAGGGAATCTGTCAGCTTCAGTATCTATACTCCGGGAAGCAATTCTGGCATAAAAGTAAACGTGCTCGGGTCTTTCAGATGCCCCTCTGAAAAAATCATCAACGATCATGACCTTTTTTTAGAAAAGGTTCAAAACACTACATCCACACTCCTCTCTCTTCTAAACATTGAATCTGACCCCCTCTCCGGAAGGGAACACCTTCTCATATCAAAGATATTTGAGCAAAGCTGGAGAAACGGCAAAGATGTAGATTTGCCAATGATCATAAATGGAATTCAGACCCCTCCTTTTGCCCAAATTGGAGTTATGCCCACAGACACCTTTTACCCCCCAAGCGAGCGGTTCAAACTGGCACTTGCTCTGAACCAGATATTGGCGTCCCCAGCCTTTAACCAATGGATGACCGGAGTTCCCCTTGAAATAGGCAGCTTCCTTCACTCTCCCGAAGGGAAGCCCCGGGCCTCGATATTTACAGTTTCACACCTCTCTGACAACGAAAGAATGTTCTTTATTTCCATGGTCCTCAACGAAATAGTCGGGTGGATGCGAACTCAGACCGGAACCCCAAGCCTTCGAGCCATTCTTTACATTGATGAGGTATTTGGGTATATGCCTCCCGTAAAAGAACCACCTTCAAAAAAACCTCTCATCACCCTGCTCAAGCAAGCTAGGGCCTTCGGTATCGGAGTTGTTTTAGCTACCCAGAACCCCGTGGATCTGGATTACAAAGGACTTTCAAACATAGGAACCTGGTTTATAGGGCGCCTTCAGACCCAGCGAGATAAAGACCGCGTACTCGAAGGGTTGGAGCGGCTCGAAAATGCGTCAGGGTATGACCGCCAATTTCTCGACAAGGCCATAACGGGTTTGAAGAAAAGAGAGTTCCTCCTCAACAATGTTCACGAAAACAGCCCTTCTATTTTTACTTCACGATGGGCCATGTCATATCTCAGAGGGCCGCTCACCCGGGAGCAGATATCTTCTATTATGGAAGAAAGAAAAGAAGAACCCCATGTTGAAGGGGCTAAACCGGCCATGGAAAGAACCAGAGGCGTAAAAGGATACACCTCCCCTGTTAAGCCGGCCATCTCACCTGATGTCAATGAATTCTTTGTTGATCTTCCTGTCACATCCGATTCCTGGGCATATAAACCCTTTATCGTAGGTAGCGGTGACATTTACTATTCGAACCCAAAACTGGGCATTGAAGAAAGAATCGCCTGCCTATTGGGGGCAGAAGCCCCACACAATACCCTTGAACCAAACTGGGAGAACGCCCTTGAACTTGATGAGGGGGATCTTTGCAGAGAGGGCAACGAGCAATTGAAGTTTCTTGAGCTTCCGGCAGCTATGGCTAATCCCAGCAATTATAAAAAGTGGGAAAAAGCCTTTCAACGATGGATACGTCAGAATAAACCTCTTGTAATCTTCAAAAATCAGTCTTTGAAACTAGCCAGTTCACCCGGAGAAGGCAGAGGGGATTTTGAAATACGGGTTGAGGAAGCCCTGAGAGAAAAAAGGGATATGGAAATTGAAAAACTAAGAAAAAAATATGACAGTAAAATGGCGACCCTCCAAAAACAGCTCATGGCGGCAGAACAAGCCATTGCAAGAGAAAGCGAACAGGCCAAGAACAGAAACATCGATACTGTCATATCCTTTGGCTCAGCCATTGCAAGCGCTCTGCTCGGCAGAAAAAGCCTTACTGCCACTTCCACTTATAGAATGGGCTCCGCCCTTTCAAAAGCGGGCAAGCTCAAAAAAGAAAAGATGGACATAGCAAGAGCCGAAGAAAAAACCCAATTCATACAAGAACAATTAGCCGCTCTTGAAGCAAGTTTGAATGAAGAAATAGAGAAACTTACAGAAAGCATGGAGAAATACAGGGAGGCAACCCAGGAACATCTTGTCCGTCCCCAAAGCACCAATATTAACATCAAGGTCTTTGGGCTCGCCTGGGTTCCTGTGGAAATAGAAAACTGAGAAAAGAGAAAGGGAGGCAGTGCCTATGAAGCCGAGGAACATAAGCGACAGAGTTCAATGGATGGGAGCAATTGACTGGAACAGAAGACTTTTCGATTCTCTAATCCCCCTACCCGACGGAACCAGTTATAACGTCTACTTTGTTCAGGGGTCTGAAAAGACAGCCCTAATCGACACAGTAGACCCTGCCAAAGTAGATATTCTGCTTGAACAGCTGAAGGATATTCCCCATATTGACTATCTTATATCCCATCATACCGAGCAGGACCATTCTGGATCCATTCCTGTGATTCTTGAAAAATACCCTGAGGCAAAACTGGTCTGTTCACAGAAAGCCAAAGAGTTGCTCATCGATCACCTATGCGTTGCCGAAGAAAGAATCAAAATCGTTGAAGATGGCGAAACCCTATCACTGGGAGACCGCAACCTGACCTTTATTTACACCCCCTGGGTCCATTGGCCCGAAACCATGGTTACATACCTGAAGGAGGAAAAGATTCTTTTTACCTGCGACTTCTTCGGATCCCATCTTGCGACATCAGACCTCTACGCAGGGGACGACCCCTATGTGTGCGAGGCTGCAAAACGCTACTATGCGGAGATTATGATGCCCTTCCGCACAATAATCAGAAAAAACATGGAAAAGATCGAGAATCTCGACTTTGAGCTTATCGCCCCCAGCCACGGCCCAATCTACGATAAGCCCCAATGCATCCTCGACCATTATCGCGACTGGATTTCTGACAAGGTCTCTAACAAAGTGGTAATCCCCTACATCTCTATGCATGGAAGCACAGAGAGAATGGTGGATTACCTTGTAAGCTCTCTAGCGGAGCGGGGTATCAAAGTTGAGAAATTCGAGTTGTCCTCAACGGATATTGGCAAGCTTGCCATGGCCCTGGTGGACGCTGCCACCATCGTAATCGGAACGCCGACAGTGCACTACGGGCCTCATCCTGTAGTCTTCTCTGTAACCCAGCTCGCCAACGCATTAAAACCAAAGGTTAAATATGCGGCTATTATCGGTTCCTACGGCTGGGGAACCAAAGCGGTGGAACAGATCGCCGGATTAATTCCGAATCTGAAGGTAGAAGTGCTCGACACCATCATGTGCAAAGGCTTCCCACGGAAAGAAGACCTGAAAGCATTAGATGCCCTTGCCGACAAAATAAAGGAGAAACACTCACAGCTATAGACAAAACCTGCTTGCAAAACAGCGCGTAGATAGAGGCCGCATGAGCCAGTGGTGCGGCCTCCTTTTTAAAGCAAGCACTTCAACACCAGGAGGAAGAACATGGTTATATCGCTGAAAAGAATCTATGAAGAGCCAGATGTCAATGATGGATACCGCATTCTTGTGGATCGCCTGTGGCCCAGAGGCCTATCAAAAGAAAAGGCAAAAGTGGATGAATGGATGAAGGAAGTCGCCCCATCTAACAGCCTTCGCAAGGCTTTCCACAGCGGAGACCTTAGCTGGGAGGATTTTGAAAAGCAATACATAGAAGAGCTAGAAAACCAGCATGACACCCTTCGTGCCCTTGTAATTCGCGCAAAATCTGAAAAAGTAACCCTGCTCTACAGCTCAAAAAACAATGAACAAAACAACGCAACTGTGTTGAAAGAGTATGTGGAGCGGATGAGCATGAAATAAAAGAAAAACCTTGTCCAATGGCGTACTCCTTGAGCTAGGTGAAAATTATCGTATATTTTGTTTTTAAATAATTAAATTTGCTATAATGCACATACTCATCTTTTTGCAGTCTTCCAAGCACAATACCCGGGTGTACATCAATCATTTCGGCAAATCGTTTTATGCTCTGCTCAGTAAAAATCCGAGATTGTACGTACTCAAGATATTTTCCCCTAGGGATGAGAGTCTCCCTTGCGAATTCATCTGCTTCAGCTTCTAATTTCCGAATCAAATTCCCCGTCTGAGACATACTATCTTCTGTCACTATAGTCATCGTTTTTCTTCGTTGTAAAACATGTTTTATCTCATGAAATAAAGAAAACCAGAAAATATCAGATGATTTCAACCTATCGCTTATTGCTAACAACACTTTTTGATCGTTGTACCACTTCACTGCTCCATGTATTCCAGAAGATGGCAGATGAGGCAAGGTTACAAACGCAACGCCACAAGATTTGAAAATTCCATTTAGCCTTGGATAAAATACTTGAGGGTCTTTTATAGTCATCGTTCTTATTTCTGGAATTTTAGATTCCAGTTTCTTTTTATCATATGGGGCCACATCGATTTCTTTTCCAATATTTATAGCCGTCTGGAGCCATGCATTGGAATTAACCCTATTTTTTATATTTGGATTCTCAATGTTGTTTCTAAAATCGACTAGGAAATGCTCTTGGCTCAATAGAGAAAGAGAGGATATCTTAAAGTACTTACAAAGATTCTTTATCTTCTCTGTAACTCTTCTCTCTTCTGGCACTACACCTAATGCCGCAAAATACTTATATTGAATCATTTTGGCATATTCTTTTTCTTCTTCTAATTTCTTTTCTTCTTCGATTTCGATACATTTCTCTTCGTATTTAGCTTGCAAATTTAACCATAGACCTGCACTCGTACCAAGCATTATGGATAACTTCATCGCCAGGTTTTCAGATAAAGAAGCTGACCCGGCCAAGACATTACTCAAATGTTTTGGAGATGTCCCCACCCTTTTTGCAAATTCATCCTGTGTTATTTCCATATCATCAATTAGTTCTTTCAAGTAGCAACCCGGATGAAAAGCTAAAATATCACCATATTCTATTCTGCTCGCATCGATAATTTTAGTTTTACTCATAATGAGGACTCACCTCCAAAATCTCCACCACTTTTATCATTTTCCAACCAACTTTTATTACCTATTTGGTAATATTTTCTTATATATTTTATCATAAAAAAAGCACAGACATGTAAAAGACTATTTCAAAACTTGGCTATAGATTCACGCCATTGGAATAATAAAACGATCTCTGAGAAAACAAAACAAGAGGGGGCGTTGAAACTTCCCAAATGGGAATTTGGCCCTAGCGCTGATGCGGCAATATTTTGCCGCATGGCATCGACGAAATGGGGCTCAAGGAATATATGGATATGGAGCGACTCAACAAACATATTGGTTACTATATTACCTCTTTAGACACTTCTAAGTGTGCCTCGATAATCTTATCCAGCCGCAGTTTAATATTCTTAAAATCAGTGTTTAAATCGAGTGTTTTTACACTGATTTGATTCCCGCCCATCATACTTTTCATCTGTCCAGTGCTCAGGAAAGTATTGTTTACAGGCAACAATAACAGCAACCAAACTGTCGCTATTAATCATCAATGCCCCTCCTCTATTTTTTCTTGCGACATTAGGTATGCCTCATAACTGATCTTTTCAGATCTTCGTAATTAGTTATAAAGAGCCGCTTCCTTCCACAATGGCTATTTCTTCAGGGGTAAGGTCGTAGAGTTTATAGACGAGCTGATCGATTTGTTTTTCCAGCTCCTGTGTATCAACACTTATGATTTGTTTTTTAGCGGTTAATATTTCGTCCGTTAACTCTTCTATCTTATCTATAACAGAACTGTTTTGAGGAATAATCGGAAGGACTGGTAGAAGCTCCACGTATATTTTTTTCCATCTGTTAGTTCCTGTTCCTGAAGAGGCGCAAATCGTATCAAAATACCAGTTTATAAGAGATGAGTTCAAACATCCCGCCAAATATTTGGATCTCGAATGTGTCATCAAAAATGTTGTTGCTTCTGTATAGATTCCACTTTCAACACAAGAAAAACGCCCTTCATCAACAAGCTCAATCCAAACAACCTTCTCTTTCTCAAATTCAGAGTAATATGCAATAGTATCTTGTGTTTCAAACCACTTGTTATTCGTTAATTTACGAGCGTTGATGTTCAGTTTGGGGTATTTTTTACCGGATTGCTCTAGTTGTCGAATATCAAAATTATTGAGCAGATAATTCTTAACAGCAGGGTATTCTTCGATATCTAAATGTAAAGATGGAAATGTTGCTATCAACCACAATCCCGCCCACTCATAGCTATACCGTTTGATATCCCGTCCCCTTAATATTGGCTTTAGAATTTCTGCACTTTTGGGGTCTTCCGCAACAAGCCGGTCACGGGTTGCCGTGTCAATAATAAAAGCTTCGTTAAGACCTGTTTTTATACCATAATTGATTTTTACATCCCATTCCCTCAAGGGCTTGCCCATTCTTTCTATTTTCTCTCTTAGCTTTAGCTCTGCATTACTGCCTATAAACCAGGTATCCTGGCTAAGATCCTTTAACGTCACACCGTTTGTCTGTAAAGCTGACAAGATATTAAGGTTAGAATCATCTTCACGAGAAAGAGTTGCTGCTTGCAAACTATTTTTATTCTTATTTTTTTGGATAATCAATATATTGGTATCTACTGTTGCAGAATCAAAAATACCCGGCCCCAGATCTATTAATTGCAAAGGATTGTATTCCAAAAAAAAGCGCCGGAGTTTTTCCCCATAGGCAGCACGCATCCATTTGTTGGAAGTGATAAAAACGAGGTGTCCGCATTTTTTGAGTATATCCATGCCTTTTTCATAAAAAAGGCAGTATATGTCGCCATTGGCATTATGAACTTCAAAGTTTTGACTCTTATAGGCATTTTGCAGCGGATTACCTCGTAATTTTTGGAGTTGAATATATGGTGGGTTGGCAATTACAACATCAAAACCGCCATTTTGACTGAAAACTTCAGAAAAATTGATCTTATAATCTATGGTGATTTTATAACCAAGGTTTCCTTCAGTGTTTTTGAAAAGGCCGAAGATAGCCTCGTCTATCCTATTGCGCAAGTTCCGTTTTTTATTTGGGTCAACTTCATCAAAAAACTGCCTCTTGAACTCTTCCACTTTGTCAAGCCCTCTTGGTGTATAGGGATAACCTAATAAAGAATCACCGCAAACAATCTTATAATCAAGGTTAGGAAGAGGTTTAATGTCATCCATATCATCTTCATCCACAATGAGGGAGAGCCACAGACGCAATTTAGCAATCTCAACAGCGCCTGGATCAATATCTACACCATAGAGAGTGTGTTCAATACAGTGGCGCTTGAAGTTGTATTTTGTACGAGGGCCTTCTTGAATGAACGTTGAAAGTACTTTTCGTATTCTCACTATTTCGTTCATCATCCCAACTGGAAAAGCACCTGAGCCTACTGCTGGGTCGCATACGGTGATCTCTGCTAACTTCTGATCGATCAGGGCTGCGTTATTGCGGATAGCTTCGGGCATTTTGTGCGAGTACGTACGTGTTTCTCTTCCTTCATTTATAACGCGGGCTTCGTTTTGTCTAACCTGTTCGCCGCTATAAATAAGAGTTTCAATATCTTTCCTGCCTATTTTAGGTATGGTTCTATCTTCAACAGTCAGATTTAACTGCTCATTTCCAAAAGCGAAAATTTGAGTTCCGTCTTTTCCGTGGTAAGGAGCTTCTTTATTCAGCTCGGTATAGAGATAATTAACGAGACTTTGCTGGCACATATAATGAACAATTTCACGGGGGGTGTAATAAACTCCGAATTTTTTATTAAACTTGGTTTCCTCGCCACTTTTGCCGCTCTTCAATGCTTTTTTAAACTCATCGAAATTATCAGGGCGGATTGCATTGAATTTTTCATATGTCTTGCCCAGCAGTTCCGGATCAATGGCTACTTCTTTTTCCAGAGGCTCATCTTCCTTCACGGTAAAGTTATAGCGATCGAAGATATCTAAAATTCCGTCGCCGATATCTCCCTCTCTGGTTTTCCTGGTATTTGAAAACAAGGTATTAGGGAGGTTTATATCAGTGTGTACCCAATCGTAATTGCCGATAGGATCGAATAAACCACCATTTAGAAAGGGAATCTTGCAGTCAAATCGGCTGTAATAATCATCGGAGGAACTGCGATCAATACGTAAAGCTTCATAGAAGAGAGGCTCCAGAACATCATTAAAAAAATTGTTATACTGGCAACGTTTTTTCTCAAATAATTCACGAAGAAAATGCTTGGAACCAGTTCCCCAATCTTCATCGCGCCCAACACCGAACCAGCCTTTTTTCTGAAGAAAGTAAAGAAATACGATTTGGCCAAGCAATTTCTTTGCGAAGTTTACCGTATCTACACCATTGGCTTCAAAATTTTCTTTGATTTTCAGGTCTTTTTTTACAATGCGGTCTAGTTCTTCTTTAGTGCGGATGAAAAGGTCACGGTATTTAAGGAAAAACTCTTTGGTAACTGTTTCTATGTCAAAAGCATTTTCCAGCTCTTCAAGGCTGGGGGCATGTTCGTCATTTGCCAGTATGGTTACCAACCGGCTCTGGGCGGTATGGCTTTTTTCATTGACCCCAACGAGAAATGACCATCTCCTGGCTGGAGTAAATTCTTCACTTACACTTACACTTCCGGAAGGTAGTTGTTTAAACGTATAGTCCATTCTGACCAGAGAAAAGCGCCAGTCCTCTTCTTCTGGAGAAACATAAGCAACAAGGGCCGCATCTTTTATGCTTTTTCTGCCATATTTTCCCTGGAGGTATCCAGCGATAAAATTTCGTTGCGCAGTCCTGGCACGCTCAATAGATTTCTCTTTCTGTAAAGTGACGATAAGAATATCAATCCGATTTTTGCCATCGCTGTACGTTCCTACCCGTTCATATTTTCTGATGTGCTGCTTGTAGGCATCACGGATGTACTGACCATGAAGGTTAAAAGGATCCTCCTCTATTCTATTCAAAAGGTTTTTGATGAAATATATAAACTTGTTTCTATCAAAAGCACTCTCAAATGTTGTTTTGATAATATCCCGCGCCTGTTCTTTGTTCATTCTTTCTCACCTGCCAAATATAATGACAAAATCACTTCTCGCTTACCTGAAGCTGCTGGATTTTGCTCTGCATAATGGCTTTCGAGCAGCCCCGCAGGAATATTTGCCTGAAGCACGGCCAAAACCTTTAAAGGATTTACCAATTCTTTTCGCAGGGATTGCAACGCTTGGAGCGTATTCTTTGTGGTTTGTTTAGGCAGACCGCCTTCTTCAAGCTGGGTGAATACTTTTCTCAGGTAGTCCTCCTGGTCTTCGGTAAACTTCTGGGTATTACTCATCGTTGCCTTTAAAATCTTAAGGATGTTGGCGGCACTATCTTTTCCTTTTCCTCGTTGCGGCTTTGTTACTTCTTCTGTTGTGGCGACGATAAAGGCATTTTTGTTCTTGTCTAACAAGTCGTATATTTCTCCTGGGATGTGCTTTCTTTTTTCCTCTGGATTGCTTTCAAGCAATTTTGCAGCGGTCATAAAATCAAGTTCTTGCGCTTCATCTTTGTCTTTCGACATAAAGAACTTTTGCAACTTTCCCAGTCGGAAATAGGTTATAAGTGACCCGGCAGATTCAAACTTCTGTTTTGAAGTGCGAGCCTTTTTAGGCAAGCGTTTTATCCTTTCAAAAAGTTCGGCATTCTTTTCTCGAATATCCTGAATGACCCGTAAATATTTGAGTTCGCTTTCTTCACTCTCATCGTTGCCTTCCAGTGTTTTTGCAGATGTCAGCCGATCAAACAGTTCATGAGACCCTATGGGTTCGCCTTCTGTTAAAAGTTCCGCGTCACCACCAAGAAGAGTCAAAAAGGCATTGATTTTGCCTTCCGCTGCTTCTTTAAGCTTAATTTGGTCATTGGATTGCGTAGTGGGAAAGAAATTAAAGGTGTGAATGACATCGAAGGGAGTATCTACTCTGTTGATTCGGCCCACTCTCTGCATCATTCGCGTTGGGTTCCATGGGATGTCGTAATTAACTACCACATTGGACCGGTGCAAGTTTACACCTTCCGATAGAACTTCAGTTGATATCAATATGCGATAATCGCCTTTTTTGGAGCGCGCACGAGCGTCAAAATTGGCGATCACTTTGTCTCGAACGGCTTCTTTCGAATCGCCTGTAAATAAAAGGACCTTTTTAGGATATTCCTTATTGATTTCTTCAAACAGATAATTGGCGGTTTCTTTAGATTCAGTAAAAATTATGAGATGATTTTTTTGTAAGGTGGCATTTGTCGATAATTCTTTTTTAAATTTAAGAAGTTTTGGGTCTCTATCTATCTGTTCCCATAACCTTTTTATTTCCATAAGAATGGCGCGGTCATGCTCCAGGTCAGTTCTTAGTTCGTCTTTGAAATCTTCACTGCTATACCGTTCAGCCTTGCCTTCATCTATCAATTTCTGCAACGCTTCGTCGTCATCGCTTTCCAGCAGTTCAAATATTTTATTGCTATATTTCTTGCTGACGTAGATAAAACCATCATCCAGTTCTTTCAAGAACATGTTGTAGGAATTAAGAAACCTCTGCCCGGTATTTCTAAATGCAAAAAAACTACTTTCAAGACGCTTAACAAGCAGTATTTTCATAAAGCGCCCCATGTTGCGCTGAGATTGTCTTTCAAGTTGATTAAGCTCATTTTTGTAATAAAGCATGGGCATATAACGGGCATATTTAAATTGGTTGGCGATATGTTCAATTGTTCTATTAAAAATAAAATCTTCTTTTTCATTAAGTTCATAAAATAGAGGGACTGGTTTTGCTACCTTCGGGAATTTCAAACCCTGCTCTTTGATATCACGAGAAAAATATTCTTCAATTTCTGCTCTGGTGCGGCGAACCATGAGATACTTCAAAACCTTATTCCGTATCTCACGAGCATTCTCTTTTACGGTTTCAATATATTTATCGTAATCTTTTTTGCGATCTAATTGTTTAAGTTTTTTATCGAGGCTGTTAAAAAAAGATTCAAGGTTGGGCAAGTTAGGAATGGTGCTTTTTTGGCCTTTTTGAAATAATTTCAAAAGGCTAAGTATGTCTTTGGGAGAGTTGTTATAAGGAGTTGCCGTAACAAGAATGACCCTTTTCCCCCGACATATTTCTGCTAGTTTTTCATAAGTTATTGTTGTTTCTGTACGAAAACGGTGAGCTTCATCAATAATAATGTTTGTGTATTTTTCAGTTCCCCTCTCAATAAGATTGTCTAGTCTACCAATGGATTCATAGTCTGCAGGAACTCTAAAGTCTGAAAACACATTGGGCCATGACCCTGGATTAGTCTTTTCTAAAAGCACTGGAGGGGCAATAACGAGGGTTCTGCCATCAAGCTGCCCTGCCAACATGGCTGAAATGTATGTTTTACCAAGGCCCACTACATCCGAGATAAAAACTCCGCCATATTCCAGCACAATCTTTTTGGCGTTTAAGACTGCTTGTTCCTGGTACTCAAGTCTTTTAAACTCCTGAGGAAGGTACCTTACAAAAACCTCATCGGTCTGACTTAGCTCATCTTTGAAATATTCGTAAAGAAATTTAAGGTACAACTCATATGGAGTGACATTTTGAGTCAGCCAGGTTTTATCCTGGATTGTTTGTACATATTTTTCGCTTACATCGACAGCGTCAGCCCATAATTTATCAAATTTATTTTTCGCGAATTCATAGTCGCTTCTGTTTTTCAGTTCCACGTTGAACTCTAAATTATCGACTAGCCCTGCCTGGGTAAAATTACTCGAACCTGTGATAACCCGTCCCCTGTCTCTATCGTCTTCACTAAATGTCATTATATAAAGTTTGGCGTGGATCTTCTTTGATGGATAAGCTCTTATCTCAAGCTTACCTGTCTTAATCCATTCTATGAATTTATGTACCCCTTCTTCTACATTTCTGTTATCCTCAGATTCTTCCATTTCTGCCAGCACAAGATTTTCAACTTCTTGCTTTGTTTCCGCATGGGAAAAGTCGAATAATTGCTGTGTTGCTTTATTCGCTTCTTCCATCACGTTAAATGTCTCTCTGTTTGTGCTAATGCCAATGAGAATTCTTATTTTCTGCGTGTCCTCGAGGGATGGGTAAATAGCATGGAACCCACTGGAATAAAAGTAGCCCACCAGACAATCGAAAAAGTCTGTGCTCTTGATCAGTATCTTGAACCGTTCTTTGAGATTTTGATTTTCTTCGTTGGTGATAAAAGAAAGGTCAGTGCTCATTTTTACTCTCCTTTATTAAACCCACGCCTCTTTGATTAAATTACGCTAATTCAAAACCACCTTTATAATTCGAATGAACAATATTTGGGCCAAAACCTTATTATTCATAAACTTGATCTTTATGACGTTAACTTTCTTTGCTATAGCAATTATTTTTAAAGTTTTACAATGCGATGGAAACCCATTTCAAGACTCTATAGGACACGCTTATTGATTTTTCATAATCATGCGACATTTTATTGCCATACTTGAACAGTCAATAATTACCTTTGAAAATTACATAACACTATTAAAATTAATTGTATTGTACCATTTTTACATTTTTAGTGTTATGAATCCCGGAAGTGTATCTGCTTTTCTTGCTGTCTTTTCTTGTATTGACAGTTACTCTACGTCTAAGAACACTACAACACCCTAGCCTGCACAAAAACTCAAAATAAACATTAACGCCAAAAAGCAGGCCACTCGTAAGAAGGTTACTTGTTAAGTACCCGCTGGCTTTCCTAACGGACTAAAGAGCCTTCTTTTGGAAGAGGATTTTAAGGAGAACAAAGATCGCACTGACAATTGTTGTAATGGCAACAAAGAGATAAAGGAATCGAGTGGAGGGATTCTGGAAGAGAGTTCCTACACATTTCTGGAAAATGGGAGCCAAAAATTGCCCCAAATAGATGGTGGCCGATACGATGGCAGTAGCTCTGATGGAATATTCCGAAGGCACTCCCTGAGTGGCCTTGTAAAAGAATATGGGATATATGGAACGGTTAGAAAATCCTATAAGTGATGCCCCGATAAAAACCATGCCTATGAATGTGGAAAAGTAAAGGAATAAAAATCCGGCGCTTATTATGAACAGCATGACTGGCATAAAGAATCTTCCCGTAATTTTAAGGGTTCTTGGCAAAACAAAGCCCGACATGGCGCCAAAAAGGGTTGTAAATGCTATGGCAAAGCCAGCCATTCTAGAATCACCCAATCCATTGTTTTTAAGAAACAGGGCCATGGTAGGTGTTATAACAAAAAACAGAATACTGAAGAGAAGCATTATGAAAGCTACCTTGTAAACATGGGTAGGGAATTTCCCAGATGCCGATGTTGCCTTCTGTGATTTCCCGTGATCATCTGGAAGGGCTCGAAGTATTAAGAAGAAGACCGGCAATCCACATAGATAGATCAGAAAAGGGAGTCTCCATGATACGAGGGTTAGGTAACCGGAAAGAATAAGGGCAAACATCCCTCCAATCATATTTAGGGATGTGGACAGTCCAAGCATTTTCTGCCTTTCTCCCTCATCAAAAAAATCTGCTATCAGAGAAGTCGAAAATGGAACAACCATTCCAAGGCTAACACCTAATATCAAACGAAGTGCTAAAAGAACATATATGTTGCTGACCGCCCCGCCTAAAATTCCTGATACGGTAAAAGTAAGCAACCCGGCAAGAAGTACTTTTTTTCTTGAAAATCTTTCCGCAAGCCATATGGCCGCAAGAAGAGAGGGAACAATGGCAAAAGCATGAAGAACAACCACGAGTTGAACGAGAAAAATTTCTGCAGAAGAGAAATAGTCTGCCATCTCTGCAAGGGCAGGCGAAACGGCCGAGGTGGAAATGATGGTAAGGAGAGACAGTGAAAGAATTGCATATTTCAGCATTTGTGTCATTTTATCTTCCAATCCCAGGGAAATATGTTTACATCAAATTCTGGAAAACAAGATCCATTTCATTCTAACAGATAATAGAGATTAAATATTCTGATTCATTAACTTGTTTCCTGAACTGTGATGTTGCACTTGGTTGTTAAAAATTGATACAACCGGAATTTAAAGACATTGCCACTTCAAAAAGGGCTAGTTTTTGCATCGCAGAGACGAGGGAAAAAAGTATGTAACAGCATTACACAAAAAATCCTCCTTCAGTTTTGCAAACGCAACTGAAGGAGGAAAAACATATAGGGCTATTAAGCCTTTATAGTAAAAATTTTATCCAGAACTGATGCCGATATGTACTTATTCTAAAAAATTATGGGGTTCTCCACGCGAATCTCGGAGAAGCTGGCCCGTAGATTGCGTTTTTTGCTCCAGTAATCAACGCCCAATTCTGATTGCCATAGTCGAAGTGCCACCACTCCTCCGGATAGTTTGTAAAGCCAGCCTTTTCCATAACGGCATGTAGCATTCGACGATTGCGCAATACAAACAGTTCTCTTTCTGAAAGAGTTTCACCAGCTTCGAGGCGATCTTCCAACCAGCGGGATTTTGAGCGATTAGATGTTTCGTCAAAGTCAGCTCCCATATCAAGCATCACGCCATCTTCATCAGCGATAGTACAATCCACTGCTCCACCTGTAAGGTGGGGGGAAGGGCGTGCTGGATCCTTTGACGGAAGTGCCACATATTTTGAAGCCATTTCCTGCAGGGTTTTCTCTGAGGCATCTGGATACTCAGAGCGAAGTCTTTCCACATAGGCGGAAAATAGCCCTTTCTGGAGCTTAACAGGCCTCCATCCATCGAAAAGCACAAATCGATAACCCTTTGGTAGATTCCTAGCTGCCGATACTAGCCTTCGAAAAACTTCTTCTCGAAGGTAGGCCTCGGGGAGTGCCCCTTTGATGCCCTCGAGATAATATTGTTGCAACACAACAACACGGTCAGGACAGAGACCTACAGGAACAACTGGCTCTCCGCTTTCCACTATGGGTAAAGTATATGCCTTGCTAAAGGAAAAATCGAACCGTGAAATAGGTTTGTCATACATAACTTGTCCCTCCTAAAGACCAAGCAGCCGCGGTA
This sequence comes from Aminobacterium sp. EBM-42, assembly GCF_001896635.1. Taxonomy (NCBI): domain Bacteria; kingdom Thermotogati; phylum Synergistota; class Synergistia; order Synergistales; family Aminobacteriaceae; genus Aminobacterium; species Aminobacterium sp. EBM-42. The sequence goes on along the minus strand of NZ_MPPC01000024.1, from coordinate 60,436 downwards.
TGAAGGTCGTAATCGGCGGAAATGCGATGATTATTAACAACACAAGCATGGAAACGCCGATGAAGGGCCAGATGTGAATAAACACATCCGAGAGTTTAACGCGACCAATAGCGGCAACAATATAATTGCACGCTCCCATGGGAGGCGTTATCAATGCTATCGTTACATTGAGTGTCATCACCACTCCAAAATGAAGGGGATCTATTCCAGCCTTTATCGCCAGCGGAGCGAAGATTGGTGTCAGCAGCGACAATGTGGAAACTTCCTCCATGAACATGCCGATGGGGAAGATTATGGCTGAGAACACGATCATTAGCAGAAAAGGACTCTGAACAAGCCCGCTCTGGGTAAGGAACATGGCAAAGCGCTGGGGCACCTGATCCCATTTGAGGAGCCATCCTATAATAGTAGCGGCGCCCATAATGAGAAAGATGGAGCTGGTTAATCGGGCTGTTTCATAAAGCGATTCCCAAATGCCCTTTAAGGTTAATCCCCGTGTAAGGAAGACACCTACAATAAGACAATATGCGACAGCCAGTGCACCAGACTCGGTGGGCGTCACTATGCCGGTCACTATTCCACCGATAATAATCACAGGGGCTAAAATGGCGCTAAAGGATCTTTTGAGAGTTTTCCCTGCCTCTGCGCGAATAGCCTTAGAGTCTAGTATTGGCATATTGTTCTTGCGAGAGTAGAAATAGTTCATAACCATAAAGGCACCACCCAAAAGAAGCCCAGGGAGAACACCTGCCGCAAAAAGCCCGCCAATGGAAGTATTCGTCATTGAGGCGTAGATAATCATGAAAACGCTCGGCGGGATAATCGGACCTATGAGCGAGCTGCCAGCTGTCAACCCCGCAGCATATGGAGGTGAGAAACCATCCTTGACCATAGCCGGAATAAGAAGCGTTCCTAGCGCGGAGGCATCAGCTGCTGCTGAACCGTTAACGCCTGCCAGAACTATTCCTGCTACAACATTCACGTACCCTAACCCTCCACGAACAGACCCCACGAGCAGGCGGCTAAATTCCAGCAGACGATCCGTTAATCCTGATTTATTCATCAGAATGCCTGTAAGGACAAAGAATGGTATAGCCATTAAAGCAAAGGAGTCCATGCCTCCATAGAATTGTTGTGCAAGCACTCGGATCAGAGACCAGTCTCCTAAGGCTATTATGCCGGTAAGTGCTGTAGTAACCAGGGATAGATACAATGGCATCCCTGAAAACATTAATATGAAGAAAGAACCCAGCATTATCAAACTCATATTATGGGGAGACCTCCTTCTCCGCGTCCTCGCACATGTGCGATGAAGCATAGGAAAGATGCTTAAATACAACAGCTATAAGCAATAAGAAAAAACCTACGGGAATCGATAGAAGTGGGTAGGTTTTGGGAATATTGAGGGCCATGGTTTTCATGTGCGACATACCCATGGCATTTTGGTAGCTCAGGTATATCATAAGACACAATATCCCTGCCGTTATGACAAAAAGCAGTTGTGACGCAAGTTTCTGTAACGCCAAAGGCAACTTTTTAATAACAAAATCGATAGTCATATGGTCCCCGTGCAAAAAGGCGCCGCATGCACCTAGCATAACCAGCCATAAAAGCGCAAAACGAGCAACTTCCTCGGTCCATATCATAGAACTTCCAGTAAAATATCGTTGAAAGATACCAAACAGAATATCCGCGATCGTAAGAGTGAGGAACGCCACAGCGCCCCAGGCGCTGAGGCGTTCCAGTCTTGTGATCCAAACGGATACCCCTGGTTTCTGGGTAAAATCCGTCATGAAATTTATTACTCCTTTGCTTTTTCGTTGGCAACCTTCGCACTCTCAAGGGCGAGGTCTATCCACTCCTTGCTCATCTTATCACTTAGCCACTTCGCAAAAGCGGGCTGGCCTATGTTACGGAAAGAATCCATTTCTTCAGGGTTAGGAGCATAAGCTTTCATCCCTTTATCTACAAGGAACTGGACATAAGCTGCATCCTGCTCTTCCATGGCTACCCTGTTCAGAGCATTAGCTTTTTTGGCCGCTTCTGTAATAATTTCTCTTGTTTCTGGGGAGAAACTGTTCCACATATCGCCGTTTGCAACGAGGAACTGGTCAGAATACTGGATGTTTGCGAGTGTGAGGTAATCCTGCACTTCATAAAGGCTTCCCATCTTAACGTAGACTGCTGGATTCATCTGTCCATCAACAACACCAGTTTTGAGTGCCATGTAGATTTCTGTCCATGGAATCGGAGTGCCGCTGGCACCAAAAGCCTCAAAAAGAGCAACCTGTCCTTCATCCATGCCACGGAATTTAAGGTTTTTAAAATCTTTAGGGCTTTTGATTTCTTTCTTATTGTTTGTGAAAGCAAGGAATCCGCCTTCTTCAACGGCTTCAAGTAAAACAATACTGCTTCTCTTCTGGAATTCTTCCTTGGCCTTTGCCCAATATTCGCCCTCGTCAAAGAAGTAATGAGCGGCCTTATAGCTATCGAACATAAAGGGAACAGCCGATGCATAAATCTCAGGGAAAACGGGGGCAACACCAGCAAAGGACGCAAGGTTGAACAGTGGCTGATTCATCCCCTGTTTGGACATAAGTTCAATTCGTTCTTCTTCGTTTCCAAGCTGGCTATCAGGGAAGAGTTTTAGAGTAATTTCTCCCTTTGTTCCTTCTTCGACAAATTTCTTAAAATTGACAGCGTAAAGGTGCAGACCGTTGTTCTCCTCATCTGCGGGACCTGTATAGGCCATTTTAATTTCCGTTGCCGCAAAAGCCATTCCACATGTCAACATAACGATACTAAGTGCTAATACAAAAAGCCGTTTCATATTTACCACTCCTCTACATTATGATAATGAAATTTTGCAGATTACCTGGCTCCTGGCACAGAACTAATCTGCTACCAAGGTACGAAAAGCCTATGAATACTAGTTTCTGAGCAAAATTACCCTCAGAAAAGTTTTCTTGGAGCTTTCTAGAAAATTACCAGATTTTTGCGGATGCCAAATAGGCAAATGAGCCAAAATAAACAATAACAGCAACCAACAATTCATACGACAGAGAAAAAGCACAGCCTTACTGAACAAGTTTGCCCTATTAAGCTTGGCACAAAAAGGCACTTCAAGTCTCTCGTTATAAATTACTTATGGGGCGTTCTTGTTCGGAAAGACCACAACCCAAAATCCATGCGCTAAATACTTTTTCATAATGTAACTCTTCTTCTCTCAGTGCAGACGCAACGTTTTTCCCATAGCCTATACAATTTCTATTTCTATTTTTAGCAGATTAGCCGCATCACATCTGGAATACTAACACAAAAAAGCACAATATTAGTGTTAGTACAAACAACAAATAAAATTTATGCAACTAAATTTAACCACACTATTTTTACAAAAGGAACAATATCTTCAAAAGAAGAAGCGCACTTTTTATGCGTTACTATCAAAGCTAGATGCTTTTTGTGTATCAAGGTGCCGTTGCCAAAAGAAAATTATTATGAATTTATGCCTGACAGCGGTAGTTCAGCGAGATGGTCAATTAAGATTACTTACTACTTGAAAGGGAGGCATTATTTATGAACACTCGCATTTCCATGATACGGCGCGTAATATTCTGTATCCTGCTTTTTTCTTTTGTATTGATGGACGCCTTCACACCACTGCACACTTTTTTACCCCCAGCCTATGGGGGGGAAACCTCTCAAAATAAAGAAGCGCTTATTTTCATCGATGAGTTTGAGGGGGGGCGGGCATACGTGACTAAAACCGGTCGCTATTCCGTTCTCCAACTGAACGGGTCGTGGCATCAGATGGGGCGCCAGTACGGCGCTCTGGTTTTCAAGAATTTGCAGGAATTTCACCATTCCATCGTAGCCGACATGGAGAAAAGAGGCCTCTGCAAGAAACAGATCTCTGGCATTTACGAAATATATTCAGGATACTCACTGCCCATGAAGGAGCTCTTAGCGGGCATGGCTGAAACATCAGGGCTTACTTTGGAAGAACATATACTGCTTGATGGATCTTTTTATACGTTGCCGGAATTCGAATTCATGAACCTCCCAGGCCAAAACGAGAATAGGGAGTTTCATCACCCAGAACCGCAGACGGCAAACTGTACTTCGCCCGTAACTGGGACATGACCCCCGATGCCATGCGACCATATCTCAAACACCTTGCCTGTGTGGTGTTCAATCCTGAGGAGGGCCAGAGTTTTGCCAATATCCGACCAATCGGGCAGGTGTACGTTGAAACAGCATTTAACGAGTCAGGAGTATTTGTAGAAATGAACAATGGCGGGGCATCTGATCCAGGCATAAATCCTGATGGTACCTTTGTTGTTACGAAACTTTTCGACCTGATTCATGAGAACGGTACGCTGGAAGCAATGGTCCGGGGGTTGCAAGAGGCTAAACTTGACCAGTCTTCCATCATTCAGGTGGCCGATAAACAAAGGGCCGTATCTGTAGAGATTCCCACTTTTGGATTCCGCGTGCTTGAACAGCAAAATGGTGCCCTCTACGCACTGAACAACTTTGCCCGCCCAACTCCCCTCGAATGGAAAGGGTGGGTTGTGGAGATTCCCGATGGACAGTACGACGATCGACAATTGAATCTGGACCGCTTGTTCGCTTCCCCCCAATGGCAATCGGGTGTTACCCTCGACATGGTCAAAGATATGATGAACAAAAAGATTGAAGACGGAGGAGCGGCACTCTATATGCCGCCTTTCGGTACGGTCATCCAGGTAATCACAGTTCCCGAAGACATGGTCGTGTACTTCCGAAGCTACGGATATTCCAATTGGGGAAAGGTTGATCTATCGAAGTTGTTTGAATGATGTGAGCAGTAACGTCTGACCAACCTGTTCCTCGACAAAATGCAGCCCTCGAAGAAAAGGCAAAAGAACTTATCGGCGCGGACAGATATGAAAGAACTGAAGACCGAAAATTTTAGATAGCAAATTTAAATAATTTGAAGATGGTCACCCATGTTCATTTGTAATATCGCAGTCATAGATCTGAAACCACACACTGTAAACGTATCTTGCCCGTTGCACAGCTTTTAGAACACTACCGAGCACTCAATACCCAAACGAAAGCAATCAGACCTGATCTGCTGGCTTACCCGGGTGAAATATTCCTCTGTCATATACTCTTCCAAACCATATTTTTTATAGACAAAGTCTGCATAGTGGTAGTTCATACGATCTACCAAAATGTAATCAATAGTCCCAGCCAGCAGGTTAATCAGTTTTTCCGCACCCGGAAGAAGTGGAGCAATCATCGCATAGGTCCGGATTCCCTGTCGATGTAATTCTACAAGAGCGTTTATTCGCTCAGGTATAGACGGCGCAGCTGGTTCAAACAATCTTCTTATGCCGTCATCTGCGGTCGTTATGGAGAACCCTACTTCTATATTTTTTGCTCCTCTGAGGATGTCCATATCCCTAAGGACCAATGGAGAGCGGGTCTGAATCACTACAGGCCAGTCTTCGCGAACCAATATCTGCAAACATTGCCTCGTGAGCTTGTATCTTCTCTCTAAGGGCTGATATGGGTCACAGACGCCACTAATCCAGACTGTCGCCTTCTTTTTCTTACATATCTCTTTCTGCAGCAACTCTGCAGCATTAACCTTCACATCAACAAACGCACCCCAAGGTTCATTGTGACCAGTGAACTTTTTCATATACCGGGCGTAGCAGTAGGTGCAGGCATGCTGACAACCGACATAGGGGTTGATGACATAGGGGTAGATTTTTGAGGCTGAAAGAATGCTCTTGGCTTGTATTTCCCGAATAATCATGAAAGCCTCCTTATTTGCATAGGTTCTGCGCTGCTGGCAGGTAATCTGCGTCAGGGTATTCCATGCCCTTACAATCCATATTGCCCCACTCACCGTTTGCAAAAGTCACCTAACAAAAAACTGCTATTGCAAAGATTATCGCACGACCTTGATCAACGACAGAACTCTATCTGGTGAGACGAGGGGATTTGAGAAAGCTGAATCAAAAAACAACCACACAACACCAGAATAAACCCAATAATATTGCCATAAAGCTCGACTGAAAGTCCACATATCGACACCAACTCTTGAAGCCAGGCTCCTACAATAAACGGTACAATCCCACCCAAACCGAAAGTTTCGCTTGGGGAAGCAAAAGCGAAAGACTATACTCCGTGCTCAAAATGCTATCCCGCTGACTGAAAGAAATGAAGACGAGCTGAAGACTAAAAGTGCAGAGCGGGTTGTAAAGAAGACCACCCTTTAGCATTAATAGTTTAAAAAACGGTTGACAAATTACTTCTTATGATAAAAGATAGTAATTGATTACTTTCTTTGTGGAGGTTTATATGAGTTCATCAAACAAATATCTTTCTAAAGAGAAACGAAGAGCGATGACGGTAGAAGCAGTAGTCGAGTTGGCTGGGGAACAGAATCCGAGCGAAATTACCACAGCTGCCATAGCCAACCGCATGGGATTGACTCAGGGTGCTCTTTTTCGCCATTTTCCAAACAAGGATGCTATCTTGCAAGCAGTTATGGAATGGGTAGCCGAACGGTTAATGTCTCGCATCGAAAAGGCGGTAGACGCAAAATCCTCCCCTCTTGGCGCACTTGAAAGCATGTTTATGGCGCATGTAGATTTTATAACAGAGCATCCCGGTATTCCACGTATGTTATTTAGTGAATTGCAACGTTCTGAAGAAACTGCCCCTAAGCAGATGGCACAAACACTCACTCTGCGTTATAAAGAGCGCCTCAATCATTTGTTTGAACAAGGGAAAAACTGTGGCGAGCTTGACGAAAAGCTTGATAGCGAAGCTGCGGCTACTCTCTTCATAGGCTCTATTCAAGGATTGGTCATGCAATCGTTGATAGCTGGAGATGTGAGCCATATGCGCCGCAATGCTCCGAAAGTTTTTGCCATCTACCAGCGGGGCATAAGGAGTGCACTATGAAAAGATTGCCTATCAAAATACGTACACTGGCACTGATATCTATACTTGTGCCTCTGTTTGCGCTTTTTGTCTATGTTGCCTTTCGCTCGGGGCCACTTGCTCCTGTATCTATTGTGTTGACCACAGTCGAGAATAAGAGCCTTTCACCAGCACTATTCGGCATCGGAACTATTGAAGCTCGTTACACTTACAAGATTGGCCCAACGTTTGCGGGCCGGGTCAAAAGTTTGGATATACACGTAGGTGAGCATGTGAAGGCGGGGCAAGTGCTTGGCGAAATGGATCCGGTAGATCTTGATGGACGTATCAAGGCTCAAGATGCCACTCTGAAGCGAGCGAATGCTCAAATAAGTGAGGCGCAGGTGCGTAAAAATTATGCGAAGACACAGGCTTTACGTTACGAGCAGTTACTTAAAGCGGGTTACACCAGTGAAGAGGTGGCAGACGCTAAACGACAAGAACTGTTGGTTGCGGAAGCAGCGCTGACTGGAGCACGTGAGGAGCTATCTCGTGTACGTTCTGAGCGAGAGGCATTAGAGGCGCAGCGCAGCAATTTGTCTCTGATTGCACCAGTTGACGGATTGATCGTATCACGTGATGCCGATCCTGGAACCACCGTAGTTGCTGGCCAGACTGTCGTAGAACTGATCGACCCGTACTCACTATGGGTCAATGTCCGCTTCGATCAAATTCGAGCGCGTGGTCTCGCCGCCGGTTTATCAGCCCAGATCAGGTTACGTTCCCAGGCGGGAGAAATGCAGACAGGGCGTGTTCTGCGAGTCGAACCATTGGCAGACGTAGTTACTGAGGAAGTATTGGCCAAAGTTGTATTCGATCAAATTCCTGATCCGATGCCACCAATCGGTGAACTGGCCGAGGTCACGATTACCCTGCCAACGCTTGCGGCAGCGCCAGTTATCTCTAATGCCGCTATCCATCACATTGATGGCAGATTGGGCGTGTGGCAGGTTATAGATGGTGATCTTCGCTTTACACCAGTTTCACTAGGGATCGCTGATTTGGAGGGCCGCGTACAGGTACGAGAAGGACTCAAAATTGGCGACCAGGTAGTGATCTACAGCGAAAACCCATTGAATGAACACAGCCGAATTCACATTGTTGACCATATTCCAGGGGTGACACAATGATCAATTTGGCAGGTCGCGACATTATGCACTCCTGGGGAAAGTTCGTCTTTACCGCCATGGGGCTTGGCCTGCTGATCGGCGTTACTCTATCCATGGCTGGCATCTATCGCGGCATGGTGGATGACGCTAAGGTACTACTCGACAACAGCGGTGCTGATCTCTGGGTGGTACAAAAGGACACGCTTGGTCCTTACGCTGAATCATCAAGCATCTACGATGACACCTGGCGCGGGATACGAGGCATGCAGGGCGTGGATCAGACAGCGAACATCACCTACCTCACCATGCAAGTACGCAAAGAAGTAAGAGATGTACGCGTCATGGTTACCGGCATCGCACCCGGAGAACCAGGAACACCAGGCTGGCCGCCTTATCTCGTAGCAGGACGTCAGATCACCCGGAGCCATTACGAGGCCGTTGCCGATATCGCCTCGGGATTTAAACTTGGTGAACACATCCAGATTCGACGTAACCAATACACCGTGGTTGGCCTGACTAGAAGGATGGTTTCTTCCAATGGTGATCCCATGGTGTTTATTCCACTTAAAGATGCTCAGGAAGCCCAGTTTCTAAAGGATAACGATGCCATACGAGAACAGCGCCGACGAACAGCTGAAAACCCGGCTTTCAACCAGCCTGGAGTGCCTGCTTTGCTTGATGCGGTTATTGCCTCGCAAAGCACCAACCCTTACGTCAACGCTATTTTGGTGCGGGTTGAAACAGGTCATGACCCAGAAGAAGTCGCTGAATCGATCCGCCGCTGGAAGCGCTTGACGGTCTACACTCGCAGTCAGATGGAGGAAATTCTTGTCGGCAAGCTGATCGCCACCTCATCAAAGCAAATCGCGATGTTTCTTGTGATCCTTTCGATTGTGAGTTCGGTTATTGTCGCCTTCATCATCTACACGCTGACACTTGGCAAAATAAGGGAAATCGCCGTGTTAAAACTGATCGGCACAAAAAATCGCACCATTGTCGGTTTGATTGTACAACAGTCTATTGCTTTGGGCTTGATCGGTTTTGTGGTTGGGAAGATCTCGGCGACTCTGTTGATGGCACCTATTTTTCCCAAATATGTGCTGCTGGAGCCTCTCGACTCAGTTCTTGGTTTTATCGCCGTGATTATGATCTGCGTCATGTCGAGCATTATAGCCATTCGTGTCGCTCTTAAGGTCGATCCGGCCGAAGCCATAGGAGGTTAATATGACTGGTAAAGGCATTCGCATCTCAGGGTTGAGAAAACGCTATGGAAGCGGCGATACTGCTGTTGACGCTTTGAAGATGGTAAACATGCACGTTGCGCCTGGGGAAGTCGTTGGGCTGATTGGACCTTCAGGTTCTGGCAAGAGTACGTTGCTTAAATGCTTAGGTGCTGTGATAGAGCCGACTGCTGGGCAAATGATGCTCGGAGATGACGTTATTTATCACGATGGCTGGAAGGTCAAAGATCTTCGCGCGCTACGTCGTGACCATATCGGCTTTGTATTTCAAGCGCCGTATCTGATCCCTTTCCTAGATGTTACCGACAACGTCGCACTGCTGCCTATGCTGGCGGGGAAACCTAACGCCGAAGCGCGTCAACAAGCAATAGAATTGTTAAAAGCGCTTGATGTGGAGCACCGCGCCAAGGCTATGCCATCTCAACTCTCTGGTGGCGAACAACAACGAGTGGCCATTGCACGCGGTTTGGTCAATCGCCCTCCGGTAATATTGGCCGATGAACCGACTGCCCCCCTTGATAGTGAGCGTGCGCTGGCGGTCATCAGAATCTTGAACGATATGGCCCAAAGGTTCGAGACTGCTGTTATTGTCGTTACCCACGATGAAAAAATAATCCCCACCTTTAAGCGCATTTATCATATCCGTGACGGAGTAACCTATGAAGAGGAAGGTCAAGGGCGCAGTTTTGAGTAAAAGCTTCTCTGTAGCAGGCGGTTTTAAAAAACGTCCGGTGACGGCGGCACCGTACGATAGCCTAAGACAATCGTTAAAAGCGGCCACAAGCTAGGGCCCAAATTTATGAAGAAAGAAAACCCGCCTACCCAGAGAATTACTCTGGAGAGACGGGTTTGTCTTTTATAATTGGTGGAGGCGCGGGGACTTGAACCCCGGTCCGACAAGGGCCAGCCGTGGAAGCTCTACGAGTGTAGTTCCTGTTTTAGTGTCGGATGCAGCCCCCCAGGAACAGGATGCCGCACTCCCTAGCCCCTTTATCTTTCTCACAGAGCCAGAGGCACTCTCCGCGAGGCATTCACCTAATTGTGACGCCTGTCAGCAGACCGGTGACTAATCTACTGAAGACGTGGCTGAACTAAGCAGCCAGTGCGTAATTATTATTGTTGACGTTTATTGTTGTCCCGCCGTTTAACGAGGTTGCGGAGTCCTCGACCCGCTCTTCCAGACCCTCCATCTTGCCGTCGAAACCAGTCGCCCCCCTATTCTCTATCTTCTCGCCGCAAGGCTCTCGCCATAGATCGTTTTGCATCTCGCTCCGCTATGGTGTCCCGTTTGTCGTGTTCTGCCTTTCCCTTTACCAGTGCCAACTCTATTTTTGCATGCTGCCCGTTTTTTATATAGATGGAAAGGGGCACGAGGGTTAAGCCTTTTTCGCGAATTTTGCTGTTCAGTCGTATTATCTCTGCTTTATGAACAAGAAGCTTTCGATCCCTTTCTGGTTCGTGGTTATAATAGCTTCCCTTCTCATAAGGGGAAATATGTACGCCAATAAGCCACATTTCGCCATTTCGAATGAGAGCGAAGCTGTCTTTTAAATTGACCTTGCCGGCTCTCACCGACTTTATCTCTGTACCAGTGAGTACAATGCCGCACTCAAAGGTGTCAAGTATAAAGTAATCATGCCTGGCTTTTCTATTCACTGCGACTTTATCTATGGCCAAATTATTTCCCTCCACGGCTGATTCTAGCAAAATAGTCAGTATTAGTCAATTTATTTTTTTGTCCCTTAACTGGTGGTTATAATAAAAAAATCCTGGCCCAAAAAGCCAGGATCATTCTTCTATATGGTCGGGGCGAGAGGATTCGAACCTCCGACCTCCTGGTCCCGAACCAGGCGCGCTTACCAGGCTGCGCTACGCCCCGAACGGCGAGATTGTATCACGCCCCAAAGAGGTCGTCAAATCCCTAATGAGCTCTGTCGTCCTCTCCGCCAGAGCTGTTGCCATTTGATGTTTCCTGGGAGCCCTTGCGTAAGTTACGCCAATTTAAGCGACCGCCGGGATTTGTGCTGTCTCCCACTGGAATCTCTGTCCAGCCCCACGGAGTCACCATAATAAACCTGAAGACCACGCCCTGCCCGAAGAGGGTCTTGATATGGGCAGAATAGCGCAGCAGGTCGGAAAGCATATAGCTGTCGCAGACAAGCCATACCCGTTGGCACACGTCCCGGCCAAAGAGAGATGCGTAATCGATGGCCATGCGAATGCCATCCTCAAATTGCGCTGGACCAAGGGCAAGCACAATGGCATCGTCATGCCCCTTAGGTTTGTGAATCGATGGGATGACATCGGCAAATTCTTCGGCCCACTCAAGGCGAGAGAAGAGGTTATCCATATCCACCTCAAAAGGCTCCTCAAGATAGGGCATCAATATTTCTCTTTCATTGTCTCTTAATTCTTCTCCTGCCAGTATGTCTTCCATCCAAGACTGGACATCTGTTATAAATTTCAGCAGATAGGTGGGATATCCCTTTCCAGACATGGCCACAAGTACATCCCTTACTGTCCACTGATCTTGTTCCCTTTTGTTTTCGCCGTTAGGCTTGGTCATTCCCCTACCTCCAAAGTACCCTTTGCATATTGTTGATGAACAGCATAACATAAAGTGTGTAGGTTTACACGATTTATATTACAATAAACTTTGACAAATAAAAGATTATTTTTATCACAAGGAGGAACGAAATGACTTATTTGAAACTATCTCGTAAGAACACTCAGTTTCTTATGATCGACCTTCAGGAGCGCCTTCTCCCCGCAATACATGGATTTGAAGAAATAAAAACCAACGCTCTCCGCCTTGTAGAAGGAGCAAAAGTGTTAGAAGTTCCCTTCACTTACACAGAGCAGTATCCTAAAGGATTGGGAAGCACAGATCGTCAGCTTCTCGAAAAAATTGAGGGGAAAACCGCTTTTCAGAAATTGACCTTTTCCTGTTGCGACGAAGAGGGATTCATCGATATCTTAGAAAAAAATGATAAAAAACAGATTGTCCTATGGGGTATAGAGATCCACATTTGTGTTCTGGCAACAGTCATGGATCTGATCAAGGCAGGTTTTACCGTCTGGGTCGCCGCAGATGCCTGCGGAAGCCGCAACAGGAACAATCATGACCTTGTCCTGAGAACTATGACACAAATGGGAGCAATAGTCGTTCCAACAGAAACCGTGCTCTACCAGTTAATGGGACGGTCTGGCACTCCAGAATTTAAAACGTTGCTGCCTCTTTTTAAATAAAAAAGCAAGAGACGTTCAAAGGGGGGCTTTTTATGACTGTGGAACGGCAGAAAGCATTAGAATTGCACCGAAGAGCACGGGGTAAAATAAAAATGTACCCCACCGTAAACATCAGAAATGAAGAAGATCTTGCCGAAACTTACGTTCAGGGAAGCGCTTACGCTGCTGCAGAAATACAGGAAGATCGTGACAGATCCTATGAATACACAGGGAGAAACAACCGCCTGGCGGTGATTACGGACGGAACATCTGTTTTGGGAATGGGCAATATCGGCCCACACGCCGCGCTGCCTGTTATTGAGGGGAAGTGTCTTCTTTTCAAAAAATTCGGAGATATAAGTGCTATCCCTATTTGTATTGAAGCTCAGAGCGCTGAGGAAATAATCGAAACGGCAAAACATCTGGCCCCTACCTTCGGGGCTATTGATATAGAAGACGTATCAAGCCCAAATATATCTAACGTTGTAAAAGCGCTGCAGTCTATTGAAATACCTGTCTTTTCTGACGATCAGCAAGGGTCTTCCGCTGTGGTTTTAGCTGCTCTGACAAATGCTTTAGCTGTAGTGGACAAGAAAATAAGCGATATAAAAGTTGTCATACACGGGGCTGGCGCCGCTGGTATTGCTGTAACTGACATGCTTCTCTATGTAGGGGTCAAAAACATTGTCTTGCTGAACAGCAAGGGTATTCTCGGTCCGCAAAATCCTTCTATGAACTCTATTCAGCGGAGTATGTCAGAACGGGTCAATCCTGAGGGATTAAAGGGAAACCTTGATGATGCAATTGAAGGCGCGGATGTGTATGTTGGCCTTTCCTCCAGGGGAAAGTTTTCCTGCGACCAGATCAAAAGGATGAATTCTTCATCCATAGTATTTCCTCTTTCGGTGCCTTACCCTGAAATAACTGAAGAGGAAGCCCGATCAGCAGGAGCACGGATAGTAGCCATGGGGCTTACCTCATGCAAAAATCCAATGCCAAACCTTCATATTTATCCGGGGCTGGTACGGGGACTTCTCGACGTTCGAGCCACAGGTCTCAATAAGAATGTGCTCATGGCTGCCGCGAAGGCTGTTTCAGGAGTGGTTGATAAACGGCGAATGAACGAGAACCACATTATGCCCGACCTTTTCTCAGATGAAACGGCCCCATGTGTAGCGGAAGCTGTGGCGCAATCTGCCATTTCTGAGGGGCTCGCCAGACGTTCGGTGCCGCCCAAGAAGATTTACGATGATACGTGGCAAAGGCTTTTTGGAGGATATTCCCTTCGCGCTTAGTTTAAGACAGAAGGAGGCCCGTTAAAAAGGCCCCCTTCTTTTTTTAACTATGTGGGAAAAGCAGTTACTCTAACACAACTACAGGTTTAATTAAGTCTTTTGGTTTGTCTTTCATCAGTAGCAACGCTTCTTCCATTTTATCAAAACTATTAAATTCATGAGTAAGCAACAAAGAAGGATCCAGGCGTCCATATTGAACAAGGTTTGCTAAGTTTTCCATACGAACTCTTCCTCCTGGGCATAGCCCGCCGCGGATGGTTTTATGCGCCATGCCGCAGCCCCACTCGATGCGAGGAATGAGAAGATCTTCGCCTTCGCCAAAATAGTTGACGTTAGAGATGACAGAACCGGGTTTAGCCATTTTTACTCCCTTTTTAATCATGTCAATGCCGGGAGCGGCAACAATTACTCTGTCTACTCCCTCTCCATGGGTCAGTTCTATAATCTGATCTACAATTTCTCCATTCCTATAGTTGATGATATCCGTAGCGCCATAGGCCTGGGCAACTTCGACACACTTTGGTCTGCTTCCCACGGCAAATATACGACCTGCGCCAGCAAGAGCCGCCCCAGCCACAGCCATAAGTCCTACCGGGCCAATTCCAATAACAACAACACTCATGCCAAATTGGATCTCAGCCAACTCTACTCCGTGAAATCCAGTTGTAACCATGTCTGTTATCATTACAGCAGCTTTGGGCGAAATCCCATCTGGCAACAACGCAAGGTTCATATCGGCGTCATTAACATGGAAAAACTCTGCGAAAACGCCGTCCTTAAAATTAGAAAATTTCCATCCCGCAAGAAGACCATTTGAATGTTGAGGGAAACCGCGCTGTACAGCTATGGAACGCCAATCGGGAGTAATAGCAGGAACAATAACTCTGTCTCCTGGTTTGAAATCCTTAACTTCTGTCCCAACTTCTTCCACTACCCCAACTGCTTCGTGACCGAGGATCATATCTTTTCTGTCTCCGATAGCCCCTTCAAAAACAGTGTGGATATCAGACGTACAAGGAGATACCGCAAGGGGACGAACTATGGCATCAAAAGGACCTGCAACAGGTTTTTCTTTTTCAATCCAACCTGTCTTTCCAATACCTAACATAGCGAATGCTCTCGTAATGTATTCCTCCTTTTTAATTTAAACGGGGGTAAAAAGGCATGTTTCATTTGTGATTTTTTAAACACACTTCTAATTTAGTCATTATAGACTAAATATTATAAAAAACAATAGAAAAGATATTTTACTATTGTTTTTATTTAGAATTAACCATCTTGTTCTGGGGTTTAAGGAGGGAGTTAGTCTCAAGAAAAGAGATCTATTTTCTTTTTTCGGTATTGAGAAAGGATAGCAACTACCCATACTAACTAAAACATAGCCTCAAATAAGCAAAAAGCCCTCAGAGAAAATTCTCTGGGAGCTCGCTGTTTTAAATGCATTTTGAGTTTGTTTAAGTAGCTTTTGAAAGAAATTTTTTTACCACTTAAAGCGGGAAAGAAGAAGGGCCGTCCCCGCAAGGGTAATCCATAAAGAGTGTCTTTCACTTCTCCAGACGATGGACCAGTCATAGGGTCCATGAAGACGATCCCCTGGCCAAAAAGAAGGAATAAAACGGCCTGTAGATTGACAATACGCGGAGTAGGCTTCTCCAAATTTTTTTTCGAGGAAAGATTCTTCGTAGGGAACTATCCATACCCCATAGATAAGAAAGAATGAGGTTAGGAAAAGAGCTACAACTAACGGCCCTGCTAATAGAGCCCATCCAAGGCCAATGAGGCCATTTCCCACATAGAGAGGGTTTCTTACAAAGGCGTAAGGGCCCCAGGTCACAAGTTGTTCTGCCCCTACTTTTTCTCCCCTGTATTTCACAATACAGCCCGAAGCCCAAAAACGTATAAGTTGACCTAACGCAACAAGAAGCAGTGACGAGACCAATCTACTCTTCTCTGGGCTAGCCAAAAGTAATATGAGGAGGTAAAGTGCCGTCCATAAACCTCCTCGCAACTTGAAGATGAGGGCACGAAGGGCATCACGCGTCATTTTCAAACTTTCCTCTTTCTTCTATAAAGATCTGTTCGCTTACTCCCCATCCTAAAAAATGAATAGCCACAGCCGCTCCCATGCCAATTGCCAGATACTCCGTAAAAAAACGCCAGAGAATGGCCATTACCCCTGCTATATGCCAAGGGACAAGTAGTCCAAATAGAGCAGCGCCGCCGCCTTCTGCTACTCCGCTCGCCCCTGGAGTTGGAACGAAGTAGAGTACAAACATGAACACTGCTTGGGCCATGAAGGCCTGCAAATAGTGAACAGGAAGCCCTACAGCCCAGATCAGGCAGGGCAAGACGGAGAAGAGACAAAGAAGATGAAGAGCGGAGAGAAAGACCGCCCAAATGAAATGTGGGAACCCAGACGAAAAAAAGAGGCGGAAATTTTCACTGTAATTATCTATCTCAAGATTAATCCGTCTGATAACGGCAAGAACCTTGAGACGTTTCACTATACCAAAACGTTTGAGCCAGAGGGTCAGTATTTGCCCCCATTTTTTCATAAGCTTTGGCCTCGTAAGGCTAAGAACGACCAGTATCCATGAAACCCCTACAAAAACGGCCACGTAGGTGAAGATGCTTTTTATAAAGAGACCCGTGCCCAAAAGTTCAGGTTCCAAAAGGATGGCTAGAGGCACCACTATGCCTAGCAGAAGAAGAGTAAGAAGGGTGCGGGTGAGGGTAATTGCCACTCCCTTTCCTATAGGCATATCCCTTTTATAGAGCACAAATACCTGAAAGGGCCCCCCGCCGCTTTGCATGGGCGTTACCGCACAGCCAAAGTAATGGAGCCAGGTCAAAACCAGCCCAAGACGAAAACTTATATGTTCTGAAGCTGCTTTGGCAATAGCACAAAAACGCATGGCATCACAACACCAGGCGCATATCACAAGAGCAAAGACGAGAAGCAAAACAGACTTCCGTGCTGATAACAGCATTCTGACAGTACCTTGATCCACGCTAGATACAAGAACCAAGGCGCTGACTCCAAATGTCAATGTTAAAAATATCAATAGTCCTTTTCGTAATGACACAGGAGACACACCTCTCATTCAATCCCATGGACTCTTTCAATATAACATGCCGCTTCGTAGAGCCCATTTACAACTTTTACAGACGAACACCTTCTCTCTTGCTCGAATTCAGCGCCATAACCTGTTCGCACAAGTATAAAGGGACATCCGGTGTTCTCGGCTAAAAGAAAATCTGGCTCATTATCCCCTATGATCCAGCTTCTTTTCAAGTCTATGGAGAAATCTTCAACCGCATTAAGCACCATGTCAGGGAAAGGCTTTCGGCATCTACACTGCCGCCTGTAACGACCTATCGTTGCTTCCGGATGGTGCGGGCAATAATAAAAAGCATCGATAGAAGCTCCTTCTTTCTCTAATTCACGCTGTATAAACCGGTGACTTTTTTGCACAAAGTCCTCTTCGAAATAACCTCTTGCTACACCGCTCTGGTTGGTTACCACAACGAGCAGATATCCTAATTCTTTCATTTTTTTAAGAGCTAAAGCAGCTTTAGGGATAAGCTTTATCCTTTTCAGATCGTCTAGATAAGGAACATGCTCTATCAATGTTCCGTCTCTGTCAATAAAGACAGCCGGTACCATCTTTTCTACCATGCTTTCCCATGGGCAAGGGAGCGAAGATTTTCTATATAGGAATGGAGGCCATCAAGTGATGGGTTTATTTTTTCACGTATTATGCCGGCTGCTTCCGCATGCTTCCGTTCTTTCATAAATTCCGAAGTTCGCTCCAGACCATCTATCAAAGTTTCTCGATGCGCTTCAAACTCTTCATCCATTCTTTCTCTCTCTTCTACCGAAAGAAGAATCTGCAATTGGTATATGGTTTCCAACTGCCAACAGATGCCTTCCACTGCATCTATCAATGCCGTCATAGCGTCATCTGCCTGTTTTTTTTCTAAAGCGCAAGCGCTCTTATCCATAGCGTCAATTATTGTTATAAGGTATTTTTCAGAGTTTTCCAGAGATTCCATAACAAGTTCCTGAACAGATATGCTGATAAAATTGACCATAACAATTTCTCGAAGGGCTTTAAATGCTTCCTCTTCTATAGCCACACCATCAGCCTCAATGAAGCGAAGCACTTTTCCTTCATTTGAAAGAATCTCTTTCACCTCTCTGAGCAGGTCTTCCCTATCTCTTGATTTGCTCGAACGTAAAGATACCCTTTTGTCATCAATGGATGTAATCAAACTTTATTCCCCCCTTCTGGTGCTTTTGAGAGTTCTGTTTTCCACCATTCGATCATGTCCTCTACGGTTTCTCTCAAAGCCCGATGAGGTTTCCAGCCTGTGTGTCTCTCTATTTTTGAAAGGTCATTCCAATAGATAAGTTCGTCTACAGATCTGACTAGAGATAAGTCCCGCACAACTTGCACCGATTTCGAACATCCTGAAAGGACGACATCAAGAAGTTGCTGCATAGATACAGCATCTGCACCGGAGATATTATAAGCTTCGCCGCCTTTCCCTTTTTCCTGAAGGGCCCAAAACCCCTCTACTGCATCGCGAACGTCGAGGAAAGCACGCTTCGTATGAAGATTGCCCACATGAAATTCCGGGCCAATAATACCAAGGTCGATCTGCGCGCGCCTTCGGGTAAAATCCGAAACAACCTCTCCAGTGCGGCGAAGCCCAACACAATTTCCAATTCTCAATCGGATAATATCCAGGCCATGGGCATTAAAATACGTAGACCCCAGCAAGTCCTGGGCTGCTTTCGACATACCGTAGACATGAGCCGGGCGGAAGGGCTGGCTCTCTGTGACAGGAGCCTCTGAAGGGTCTATAAACCCGTATGCAGCCGTTGAAGAAGCCAGAAGTACCCGTGTTCCTCGAAGGTCGAGATGAAGCATGGCTTCAAAGAGGTTCAACGTGCCCATTACATTCGACTCAACGGTATATTCAGGTTCTTTATAGGAAACCATTGGATAACTTTGAGCCGCAAGGTGGTATACGACATGGGGACGCACTTTCTGAAGAGCGTCCTCAAGGTGGGAGCGCTGTCTGACATCAATATTGAAGAGTCCCTTCGCATAAGATGCTGGAACGCTCATATCGTTAGTAGGGCGAAAGTAAGAACCCCATACCTCACAACCTTTTTTTGCAAGAAATTCAGAGAGATGGCAGCCAATAAACCCGCCAATACCTGTAATAAAAACCCTTGTCACCATTTTTATAAACACCTTCTTATGAGCTAAGGGAATTTATGAACTGAGGAATCTCCATCTGACTTTTTTCATAATCTTCAGGAACGCCAATATCGATAAAGTATCCCTTCGCTTCAAAAGCATATACATCCTTCCCGTCGTTAAGCAATGAGGGCAATACGTTTTTTTCCCAGGAAAGCCGCCCTTCCGGGAGAGGTTCCAATATGGAGCGCTTTACAATATACATGCCGCCATTTACAAGCCAATGGCCATCACACCCTGCCTTTATGGAAGGGTTTCCAAAACGCAACACCCGATTCTGTTTGTCTACCTCTACTGGATCGGTTCTTTCTATGGAAGGCCATTTACGCAACGCAATGAGTACATCAGAGTCAAGTTTTCGACTCTGGTAGAACATTTGTTCTATGTTTACGTCAAGCAATGTATCCCCATTAAGGAATAAAAAACGCTCTTTTTGAATGAGAGGAAGGGCGTACCGCAAGGCCCCTCCTTTATCAAGTGGCTTTGGCTCAAGGCTATACTCTATAGAGAGCCCCCATTTCTCGCCATTCTGGCAGTACTCAATGATTTGCTCTGATTTATATCCAAGAAGCAAGACACATTGACCTATCCCTTTTTGTCGAAGGAAGAGGAAGAGCCAATGCAAGAAAGGTTTGCCGTCTATTGGGGCAAGGGATTTGGGACAATCTGATACGACACGTCTGAGACGCGTCCCCAGCCCACCCGCAAGGATAACAGCAAGTTCATCACCCATTGGAACAAAGGGCCTCCTCTATTAAACCGCAGATTATATGTCCCCACGTAATGTGAAGCTCCTGAATTCGGGGGGTGTGAGACGATGGGGCTGTAAGAAGAAGAGAAGCGATCCTTGCTAAATCTCCGCCATTTTCACCAGTCATGGCTATTGTCTCAATACCCTTCTCTTTCGCCCACGTCAGAGCTTTGACTACATTGGGACTTGCGCCGCCTGTAGAAATTCCAATAACGATGTCTCCTGGCGCGGCCAGTGCTTGCAGCTGTCTGAGAAAGATATTTTCATATCCGTAATCGTTAGCAAGGGCTGTGATAGTGCTGGGGTTTGTTGTTAATGCCACGGCTCGCAACGCTTTTCTGTTTTTTTCAAAGCGACCAACAAGTTCTGCTGCTAAATGCTGCGCATCTGCCGCTGAACCGCCATTCCCCAAAAAGAAAGCGGTTCCTCCGTGAGATAGCGCTTGTATTATCAATTGGGAAGCTGATGCCACTTTTTCTGCTAAAGATAAAGCCGCAATTTTGACGTTAATCGATTCCTGAAGTTGCTTCTGCACTTTTTCGATCATGTAACCAATCTCCTCCAGCTCTTCTTCGAGGGCTATTCTACCACGTAGTGAAATAAAGTTACCTTTCTATAAAGGCACCCCCATTTACTATTTGGTGCAAAGATTCAGGCTGAAGCTGGGCAAAGCCTATGCGCCACGCCAATATAGCGGCTTGGGTCCTATCGCGCAAATCAAGTTTTTTCAGGACGTGGCTCACATGGTTTTTTACAGTTTTTTCTGAGAGAACCATTTTACTTGCCACTTCAGAATTGCTTAGGCCCTGAGCTAGCCAGTAAAGAATCTCTTTTTCTCTGGGGGTCAGTTCATAGAGCTGGTCATTTTCTTCCTTGCGTCTTGAAAATGACGTTAGAAGCTTTCCTGCTACCTGGGGATCTACATAAGGCTGGTTTCGATTGGCAGATCGAATGGCTGATAATAGTTCTACCCTTCCGGATGCCTTAAGGACAAAGCCTAAAACTCCTACAGAAGAAAGAGCTGAAAGACTGTCTTCATCGTCTTTAGCACTAACAGCAACAAATTTAATGCCATGAGATAAGCTATTCAGTTCTCTAACTAATTGTATTCCATCTTTTTTGGGCATATTTATATCAAAAAGAAGGATATCCGGTTTTTTTTCTCGTACAACCTTAAGAGCTTCTTCTCCATCGCCAGCTTCGCCTATGACCTCAATATCGGACTCGTACTCTAATAATTTCTTTACCCCATCCCTAAAGAGTCTATGGTCATCCGCTATTACAAGGCGTATAGAATCCATGATTCCACCTCCGCATAATACTCTGTGAGCCTATTCGCGCCTATGATATAGTGTAAATATAGTGGTGAAAAAAATTTTTAAAAATTGCATCTTTAGGCTAGGCCCTTAGTCCCAATTATATTACCACATTCCATAATAGAAGAAGAGAGATAGAACATGATAGACAACATACAAGAGAAACGGGTTTTTCAACTTCAGCCTATGCTGCGCAAACGATTTGGGAAAGCCCTCGGCGATTTTTCCATGATCGAAGAGGGGGATAGAATACTAGTTGGGCTTTCTGGAGGCAAGGATAGCCTGTTTCTCCTCGCTGCCCTGGCCGCCTTTCGAAAAAAGTCTCCCCGCCGCTTCGAATTAGGGGCATGTACTGTGGATATTTCAGGCGGGGAGATGGCAACCCGACCCCTTTCTGAATTCTGCCGCAGCCTTAACGTAGAACATTTCGTGACCATTTATCCTATTTCAGAGGTAATAAAAAAAAGAGAGGAGAAATCACCTTGCAGCTTCTGTGCCAACATACGACGGGGCATTATAAGTTCAGAAGCTGTGGAACGTGGGTATAACGTTCTCGCATTGGGGCATAACCTTGATGACGTAGCCGAAACAGTGCTCATGAACCTTTTTCAGACTGGCCGGTTTAAAAGCTTCAAGCCCAAGTTCTGGCAGAGCCGAACTGGTCTGTGGGTTATCAGGCCCCTTATATATATTGGAGAAAAAGATATTATGAAGGAGGCCCAGCGGCTACATTTGCCGGTGACAGAAGATAAATGTCCCTTTTCCCTTCATACTCAGCGAAGCAGAACTCGTACGCTTATAGAAAACCTTGCAAGAGAGAATCCAAGTATTAAAAAGAACATTATCCACGCTCTTTCGTCAGTTCGACTTTCAGATGTCTGGAAAATAGAACAGGAGAGTCAGATGAAAAACGAGGGATAAGACGAAAAAAGAGCCATCTCTGAAAATGAGGCGGCTCTTTGCTTATGTTCGATTTTGCAGTTCAATGCTTATTTTAAAAGTCCTGAGACGATCATATCGATGGCCTGGTCTGAAGAAAGACCCTTCGCCATAAGACCAGCTATTTTATCATCTGCGATACGTCCAATGGCCGCTTCGTGGGTTACTTCCGCTTCAGGATGGGATGCCCTCACCACTGGGGAGGCATCGGCCACGGCTTCTCCTTGAACTACTTCTGTGCAATCCACATGGCCTTTGGCTCCAGGGGCCGCACCATCTATCATACCGAGGAAACTTCCCACACTGCGCCCCTTCAAAACTGTCCGGGTTTTTATAAGGGCTGAACTATTCCGTCCAGAGAGCTTTACCACATCCTGAATCTTTATGGTGTCATCATCCTTGCCATAGACCTTCGACGTCAATTCTACTCGACTTCCTTCTCCCGCGGCATCTATGTCGATTTTAATATCGAGAGAGCCTACCCTTCCCTCGATAAGTGAGAAGTCGTTTACATAACGTCCGCCTTTTTCGACCTTCACTTCTGTGACAGGACGAACCTCCATCTGGCTCTTTGGGCCATGAAAATGAAGTTCTTTGTAGGTTACGTCAGCTCCCTCACCTATTTCTACCACACCCTTCATGGCGTGAAGAAACTTTTCCGCATGGGGAAAGACGCAATGGGCTAAAAATTCAACATGTGCTCCACGGCCGACAGTGATGTGGCTGTCTATAATTTGACGACCTTCTTTTCGGACATCGCCGAAGCAAAGATGGACAGGATCTGTTAAGCGAGTCCCTTCCTCTACTTCTATAACAGCCCTTACCCCGTCCTCCGTTTCATAGGCTTCGATATGAACGCCCTCTACTTCATGATAATCAACAACCTTGTTTGCGCCGATGAGAGCATAGGCTCCCTTCCGATGGTTGAAATAATTGTACCCAGGGACACTGGCCGCTATGGTTAATATTTCTTGAAATTCTTTACTGATTTTTGGCACGGCCCATCACCTCATCAAGAACTCCCTTTCGGCTTATCTGCTCTCCCTCGCAGCCTTCGCAGGGCCGACACTGAGACATGAAATATCGCTTCACGGCAGCAGCGCTTCCCTCGAGAATAATACGCCCATCACACATGAGATAGGATCGGTCACACCCGGCGGCTACGTCTTCGCGGTGGGTTATGACCACAACGCCGCTCCCCTGGTCCGCAAGAAGACGTAAAAGCCCCAAGACTTCTCTCAAGGCAAGAAGGTCTACTCCTGAATCCGGTTCATCAAGAATGGCAAGGCGCGGTTTCATAAGGTAAATGGAGGCCAGCTCTATTCTTTTGCGCTCCCCGCCTGATAAACTTTTATCTATGGCTCTGTCGAGAAAGAGAGGGCTCATCTGTACAAAATCCATGGCCTCTTCAAGGTTCCGTTCAGAGCTGTTTTGAGGCCCTATACGCAAATAATCCCGGATGGAAATACCCTCGTACCGCGCCGGCATCTGCCACGCCAATGTCAGCCCAGCCTTGGCACGATCAGTTATAGACCAGCTCGTAATGTCCTCTCCGTGAAAAGATATAGAGCCCTTCACAGGAATATAGTCTGGCAACCCCATTAGAGCATAGGCAAGACTTGATTTTCCGGCCCCATTTCGGCCAAGGACGCCTGTTACTTCCCCTGTCTCCACTCGCAAACTTATATCTTTAAGTATGGTTGCGTTATCTCTACGCACCGTTATGGAATCAACTTTGAGGAGAGATGTATCCACGTTTCCCCAATCCCTTCTTTTATGAACTGAACTTCGAGAAATTTTACCCTCTCAAAACACAGGAGTATTGTATCACTTTTCCTCTATTGAAACGGTAATAGTCCGGGAAGAAAGGTTCTTTGAAAAACGGGCAACTTCTTGAGCCTGTACTTCGAACCCAGACCTTCCCATCAAGGCAAAAGTATACTCTTTGCCAAGTTCTACCCCCGGCTGATCGAATGGGTTGATATCCATGATAAACCCGGTAAGGGCTGTTGCATACTCCAACAGATAGATCAGAGCTCCAAGGTAGAACGCATTCAACTCCGGAATCTCCAGCCAAAGAACAGGCCGCCCTGCTTTTACAAGGGATGACGCCGTGGAAAGCTGTTCTGAATATCGCAACATGTTCATTGACTGGCCAAAAAGATAGGAAAGAGAAGCGAGGCTTTTCTCTTCCGCATGTGGAATAACGATATCTTCCTTGAGAGAACTTACGTGCAACAGCAAAAATAATTTATCATCAGGGCCTTCTGTATAAAGCTGCAATTGTGAGTGCTGATCGATAGTTCCGAGGGCTTTTATTGGCGTTGACCCCTTTCCTTCCTTTCCGAGGCTTTCCCCCCAGAGCTGGGCAAACCATTCGCTCAACATAGAAAGGCTGTCAATATAAGGCATAAAAACGATCATGTTTCTTTTTCGGATAAAATGAAGCCATGAAATGGCGGCAAAGACCCAGGCAGGGTTTTCTTCCATGTCATGTTCAGCTGTAAGAAAGTCTGCTATTTTCCGGGCTCCTTCAAGAAGGCTATCTGTATCCGCTCCCAGAACCGCCGCAGAAAGAAGCCCTACTGGAGAAAGCACTGAATAGCGCCCCCCTACATTGGGAGGAACAGGCAAAACGGCGCAGCCTCTTTCTTTCGCAAACTCACTGAGTACCCCTTTTTCGGGGTCTGTGATAATGATTGTCTGGCGAGCGGCCTGCTCTGCCCCTACAGTTTGTTTCATTTCTTCCCAGAAGAAAAGGAAATTGGCCATAGTTTCTGCCGTAGTGCCAGACTTGCTGACAACGATCAGGGCCGTATGGCGAGGGTCTACTCGATCCCAGATGGCTCTATTCTCTTGGGGATCAACATTATCAGCCATGTAGAAACGTGGACGGTGAAGAGTTGGACTCATCTCATTCCAATAGGGAGGCAAAAGGGCGTTATGAAGCATCATGTTTCCCAAAGCCGACCCTCCAATACCTATCTGAATCACATCAGTCATAGAAGAAAACCGCGCAGCTAGATCATTGATTTTTTTATCTTTTTTGTGGGGAAGAAGAAGCCACCCCGAACCTTCAAGTTTCAGCTCGGAGCGGCTTTTCAATAAAGCATCTGCCTTTTTAATAAGAGGAGCAAGATTCAGGAGCTCCTGGAAGGTCGTTACACCTGATGTCAGATGTTCGCCTAACGCCGCTCCATAATGAAGTTTAAGCAAACTCTTCATACCACACCCTCCCTCTTATTTTTAAGACAGAAAAGTTGTCCTTTCCATATTACTTTCCTATCTTGGCGAGTTCAGCGTCAATAGCCGTTCTGTCAAAACCTACAATGTATACATCGCCAAACTGAACAACGGGCACTCCCATCTGCTTGGTTCTTTTTACCATATCCATAGCGGCTTCTCTATCTTTTGCTACGTCAACGACTTCAAATTCTACGCCTTTTGAAGTAAGATACTCCTTGGCTTTTGTGCACCAGGGACACGTGGGTGTTGAATAAACCTTGATCATTATTTACATCCCTCCGTCTGAACGGTTTTTATATATACCCCTAATAGGTATATTACAAGGCCGTCCTTCATTCGTCAAGCCAGAAAGCGTGTCTTTTATTTTTGTACAAAGCCACAAACAAACGGGCTTTTTTGATGTTACAATGGAACATATTTTGTATTGACAAAATAAATATAACATATAATGTATCAACTTGAGAGCAGATAACATAACCCCTAATAACATAACCCCTAGTATATCTTCGCAAACAAGGAGGAAATAAAGTGTACAAAATAATATCAAAAAAGCTTGTCGTTCCCAAGGAGTTCGATGTATGGGTCGAGGCTCCAAGAGTGGCGCGGCATGTTAAGCCCGGGCAGTTCGTCATTATTCGCACGAACCCCCAGGGAGAGCGTGTCCCTCTCACTGTAGCAGACTATGACCGAGAGAAGGGTCTGATTAGAATGATTTTTCAGACCGTTGGAAAGACCACAGCTGAGTTCGCCGATATGAACGTGGGAGACTGTTTGACCGATATTCTTGGCCCTCTGGGGATGCCCAGCGAGATCAAAAAATACGGTACAGTTCTTATGGTCGGAGGCGGAGTTGGCATTGCAGCCCTTTTTCCCATTATCAGAGCGTTGAAGGAAGCCGGAAACAAGGTTTACACGATTCTTGGCGGAAGAACTAAAGATCTCGTCATTATGAAAGAAGAGTGTGAGAAATACTCAGATGAGCTTCTCATCACCACAGACGACGGATCTGCCGGTAAGAAGGGTGTCGTTACCGATGCTATGGTGGAGCTTGCTGAACGTGGAGTGAAAATTGACCAGTCATGGGCTATCGGCCCCTCCATCATGATGAAATTCGCCTCATTGAAAGCGAAAGAGCTCGATATTCCCATGTTCGTGTCATTGAACCCAATCATGATCGATGGGACAGGCATGTGTGGCGGTTGCCGGGTAACCATTCATGACCAAATCAGATTCGCCTGTGTCGACGGACCAGAATTCGATGGCTGGGGCGTGAACTGGAACGAGTTTATGAACCGCATGCGACAGTACAAAGACGAAGAGAAAATGTCTTTGGAAAAATATAAGGCTGAAATGGGTGAAGAGTAATGGCTTTAGATATTGCCCCGAAAAGACTTCCTGTTCCTGAGCAGTCCGCTGAGGAACGAATTAAGAATTTTAACGACGTTGTTATTGGCTATAGCATTGAAGAGGCAGTGGCCGAAAGTGCTCGGTGCCTTCAGTGCAAGAATGCACCCTGCATTAAAGGCTGCCCCGTCAGTATTGATATTCCCGGATTCCTGAAGGCCATTAAAGAAAAAGACCTTGAGAAATCATGGGACATTATCAGTCAGTATACGAACCTTCCTGCTGTCTGCGGCCGTGTTTGCCCCCAGGAAAAACAGTGTGAAGGTGTTTGTACTGTAGGGAGAATCAAAGGATACGAACCTGTTTCCATTGGCAAAATGGAGCGGTTCATAGCCGACTGGAAAGCAGAACATGGCAGCAAGGTCGCTCCTAAAGTTCCTGAGCAGACAAAGGGCAATGTGGCCGTTGTGGGATCAGGGCCTTCAAGCCTTACAGTAGCCGGAGACCTTGCCAAGATGGGCTACAAGGTTACAGTCTACGAAGCACTTCACGCGGCTGGCGGAGTGCTGATGTACGGTATTCCCGAGTTCCGTCTTCCCAAAGCTATTGTGCGCAGGGAAATAGAGAACATCAAGGCCCTTGGTGTGAAGATCGAGACTAACGTTGCCGTAGGACGAAGCGTCACCATCGAAGAGCTTCAGAGCCATTTCGATGCTGTTTACATCGCTACAGGAGCTGGAACTCCTCACTTTATGGGGGTTCCCGGAACGAGTTTGAACGGTGTCTATTCCGCAAGTGAGTATCTCACCCGAATAAACCTTATGCACGGATACGAGTTCCCCAAATATGACACCCCCACCAAAGAATCTGAAAAGGTGGTCGTTGTGGGCGGCGGAAACGTAGCCATGGATGCTGCCAGATCTGCTCTTCGCCTTGGCGCAAAAAGCGTTCAGGTTGTCTATCGCCGTTCTCTTGAAGAGCTCCCCGCTCGTATCGAAGAATATCACCATGCAGTGGAAGAAGGCGTGGTTTTCAACTGGCTTACCAATCCTGTGGAGTATGTGGGAAGCGAAACTGGAAACATAGTTGGAGTGAAATGCATCCGCATGGAACTTGGCGAACCTGACGCATCTGGCCGCAGACGGCCTCAGGAAATCAAGGGCAGCGAGTTTACAATCGAAGCAGATACCATTATCGAAGCTATTGGTCAGGGCCCCAACAAAGTGCTGCTTAGTGCCTTCCCAGAGTTGAAGCTCAACAAAAAAGGTTACATTGACGCTGATCCCGAAACGGGCCAGGCAGATCCTGAATGGGTCTTCGCCGGCGGAGATATTGTAACAGGTGCCGCTACTGTCATTCTTGCCATGGGTGCAGGAAAGAAGGCTGCAGAAGCCATAGACAAGTACATTACAGAGAAAAAAGCTGCTGGCAAGTAAGAGAAAAGTCTTCTTTTACAGAAGCTGAGGAGGGATGCTGAGATGTCTATTGATGAGAAAAAGGCTTCAAAATGGGAAGATTTTCGCGTAAGGACATTGGAGATAGCAGCTCAGCGTAACAATTCGGACTTTGAAAAGTATATTGGGTCTTTAACAGAACGAGCGTGGAAACATGTGCTATCTGAAGGAAAGCTTAATCCCGATCTGGCAGAAGAAACCATGTGGAAATTCTTCTGCGAAGATCAGAAAAACCGATAACTCTACTTTTCTGAATAACTCAACTAAAAAGCATAACGAATAAGAACCAGGGCCTCGACTTAAAAGTCGAGGCCCTGGTTCTTTATATTCATTTTTAAGAAAAATGTCCTATTTTATTCCTCTTCTTCTTCTTTCTTATGCTCTTCAATAACTTTCTTTGAAACATCTCCAGGTACTTCTTCATAATGGTCGAATTCCATTGTAAAAGTACCTCTTCCGGAGGTCATAGACCGAAGCACTATGGCGTATTTAAACATTTCAGAGAGGGGAACCTGAACTCGAACCACCTGCAGACGGCCATGGCTGTCAATTCCAAGAATTCGTCCGCGGCGGCTGTTCATGTCTCCCATGACGTCGCCAAGGTAATCTTCCGGAACAACGACTTCCACTAGCATAATGGGCTCAAGGAGTACAGGGCTGGCTTCAAGAATGCCTTTTTTGAATGACATGGAAGCCGCTATCTTAAAGGCCATTTCAGAGCTGTCTACATCGTGGTAAGACCCGAAGAAAAGCTCTGCTTTGAAGTCTACTGTGGGGAATCCAGCCAGTGGTCCTTTGACCAGGGCCTCTCGCAATCCTTTTTCTACGGCTGGTATAAAGCCCTTGGGGATGGCCCCGCCTACTACCTGGTCTTCAAATACAAATCCCGCGCCCCGTTCGAGAGGTTTGTAGCGAATGTGGACATCGCCGTACTGTCCCCGTCCACCAGTCTGTTTCTTATATTTCCCCTGGGCTTCTGCTGTTTTTCTGATCGTTTCTCTATAGGGAACCTGAGGTGTTCTGGTTTCAAGTTCCACTCCATATCTTTCACGGATACGGGAGAGGAGAATTTCAATATGCATATCACCCATGCCGGAGAGGACATTGTCTCCTGTCTCAGGGTTCTTAGCGAATGTAAGAACGGGGTCCTCTTCCAGTATTTTGTGGAGTGCATTGGAAAGCTTATCTTCATCTGCCCTGCTCTTTGCCATAACGGCAACGCTATAGACAGGTTTAGGGAACTTGATTGGGGGGAAGATATAAGCGGTACTCTTCACTCCCAGCGTATCCCCTACCTGTGTGCTGTGGAGCTTGGGAATGGCAATGATATCGCCGAGAATGATTTCTTTTTCATCCTGGCCATCTTTACCCCTCATGGCCTTAAAGGAACTGATACGCTCCTCTTCCTCCCGAGTAACATTATAAATACTGCTGTCACTGGATAGATGTCCTGAATTAACTCTGATATATGAAAGTTTTCCTACATAGGGGTCGACCATGATCTTGAAGCACAGGGCTGAGAAAGGAGCTTCAGGATCAGGATCGATATTAATAACTTCATCGCCCTTAAGAGCCTGGCGGGGGCGTGATTCCAGAGGGGAAGGAAACATGTCGCCCAGGAAATCGAGAACCTGGTGGACACCTATATTGGCTGTCCCTGACGCAGGGAGAACTGGGAAAATCTGACGTTCCCGAATGGCTTTTCTTGCAACTTTAACGATTTCCTCATGAGAGATCTCGTCTCCTTCGAGATACATCATCATAACTTCATCGTCAGCTTCTACAACAGATTCTATTAGGGATTCCCTGGCAGCTGATACTTCATCAACCATCTCTGCAGGGATAGAAATCTCTTTGAATGAACCTGACCCATCTGTAACGTACTCATAGGCCTTCTGGTTCAATATGTCCACAACCCCCTTGAATGATGCTTCTTTCCCTATGGGGAGGAAAAAGGGGACTGCCTTGTCAGATAACTGTTTTTTAATATCGTCTAGAGTTCGTGCATAGTCCGAGTTCTCGCGGTCAAGCTTGCTTACTACGAAAGCAACCGGAATAGAAAAATCCTCAGCATACTCGCAGGCCTTTCCTGTCTGGACTTCTACACCATGGAGACCGCTCACTACAGCTAAAGCAGAGTCTGAGACTCTCATAGCTGAACGCATTTCACCAATGAAATCAGCGAATCCTGGCGTGTCGAGAAGATAGAGTCTTTTCCCGTTCCGCTCCAATGTAACAAGTGCAGTATTAATGGAAATCTGTCGCTTCTGCTCCTCTGCTCCAAAATCTGCGACGGTGTTGCCGTCTACGACATTCCCCATACGGTTTATGTCGCCATTTGAAAAGAGCATCGCTTCTACAAGGGATGTCTTTCCGGCTCCACCGTGAGCTGCAATGGCAACACTTCTAATGTCTTCAGGTTTGCGCGTTCCCATTCCCTACTACCTCCTCTATTACACCCGACTGCTACCACTTCAGCAACTCAGACAGCAAGCCGGCAGATTTTTTTGTTTTGATTTACACCGTATCATCTTACGCATAGCTATAAGGATAGTCAATAAAGAGAAGGACAGGGAACGGGCTCCCTGCCCTTTCTGCTCTATTCTTCTAGAAGTTTCGCCAAAAGTGAAGCAGCTTCTCTGGGATCAGTCTGTCCTCGGGCTTCTTTCATAATGAGTCCCTGAAGGAATTTCTGCTTTTTACCCTTTTTATCCTGGCCGCTCTTGATGGTTTCCACCACATCAGTATTGTTTACAAGGATGTTGCGTATCATTTTCTCAAGATCGGAACCAGAAATTCCCCCTTCCTCTACTCCACAGATTTTCATGGCTTCCTCAAAATAGACCTTCTTTGCCGCCATTGTATCAAAAACTTCTCTCGCAGCGGTTGTTGAAATTTTGTTGCCATCAACTTTTGCAATAAGTTGGGCAAGCGCAGCAGCATCTACTGGAAATTCCGTAATATCAATTTTTTGCTCGTTCATGACTCGCAGCACTTCCGTTCGAACCCAGTTAGAGGCTCGAAGGGGGCTTGCACCGGCCTTGACGCAAGCTTCATAAAAATCTGCAAGAGCCATATGCTCTGAAAGAATCATGGCATCGGTTTCATTCAACTCATAAGAAGACATAAAACGCTCCATCTTCTGCCATGGAAGTTCAGGCAACGTGTTTCTAACTTTCTCAACATACCCTTCCGGAAGAATCAAGGGGGGAAGGTCTGGTTCAGGGAAATAGCGGTAGTCATGAGCTTCCTCTTTGCTTCGGGTTGCCCTTGTCACCCCTTCCACATCATCCCAGTGACGGGTTTCCTGAGTTATTTCCTCCCCCTCCGCCAAAAGCTGACTCTGTCGTTTTATTTCATATTCGAGAGCTCGCTCAAGGGCTCGAAGGGAGTTCAGGTTCTTTATTTCTGCGCGGTTCCCCCATCGTCCATCGGAACATTTGACTGAGATATTGGCATCCACCCGCAAAGACCCTTTTTCCATGTCGCCATCAGAAACGCCGAGGTACCGAACAAGCTGGCGAAGGCGTGTTACATACTCCTTCGCTTCTGCCGCAGACCTGATGTCGGGCTCCGAAACTATTTCTGCCAGGGGAATGCCGCCTCTGTTGTAATCCACAAAAGACTGATCGGCTCCTACGAGACGCCCGTCTGATGCCTCATGTACAAGCTTTCCAGCGTCCTCTTCAAGGTGAAGTCTCGTGATGCCTATCCGGTAATTTCCCCCTTCTTCTGTGGAAACATCCACATATCCTTTTTCAGCGATGGGGAGATCATACTGGCTGATCTGATAGGCTTTGGGCAAATCCGCGTAAAAATAATTCTTCCTATGGAACCGCGTAGCTGTATTAATAGTGCAGTTCAGCGCCAAGGCTGCCTTAACTCCGTATTCTACCGCTTTGGCATTAAGGGCTGGTAGGCTGCCGGGCAAGCCTAGACAGGCTGGACACACATTCGTGTTCGGGGCGACTCCAATATAGTCTGTGGAGCAAGAGCAGAAGAGTTTGCTCTTTGTAGCAAGCTGTACGTGGATCTCAAGACCAATTACAGGTTTAAAAGTTAAATCAGCCATTAGCGAACACCTCCCTGGGCAATAGGTGCGCAACCGAAGGTTTTCTCGTGTAGAGAAGCTGTGGACAGCAGCCCTTCTTCATCCCACCACTGGCCGATAAACTGTACTCCGAGAGGCCGGCCGTCAGCGGAGAACCCCGCGTTAAGAGAGAGGGCTGGAAGTCCGGCCAGGTTGACTGGCAATGTAAAGATATCGGCCATGTACATCTGAATAGGATCGTTGATGAGTTCTCCTTTTTTAAAGGCAGGTGATGGCGCTGTAGGAAGAAGTATGGAATCCACAGAGCCAAAGGCTTTTACAAACTCCTGTTTTATGAGCTGCCTGGCCTTCTGGGCCACCAGGTAGTAGGCATCATAGTATCCCGAACTTAACACGTAGGTCCCCACCAGAATACGCCGTTTGACCTCAAGGCCAAATCCCTGGGCCCTGGTCTTCGTATAGAGATCGAGAAGAGACTCTGCATCGGTGCTCAAGCCATACCGCACCCCATCAAAGCGAGCCAGGTTAGAACTTGCTTCTGCCAGAGCCAGAATGTAGTAACAGGGCAAGCCGTATTCCACCATTGTGGGAAGTGTGATCTCAACAATTTCAGCCCCCTCCCCTTCGCAAAACTTCAGTGTCTGATCAAAAGCCTTCCTGACCTCGCGGTCTATGGCATACTCCTGTATTTCTTTTATAACGCCGACCCTTCTCCCTTTGAGGGATTCTGCATTGAGAGCCTTGGTATAATCTGGGCGAGGACGGCAACTGCATGTGGAGTCAAGCTCATCTTTCTGAGAGATGGCGTTGAGTACGAGGGCCAGATCCTCCACTGTCCGGGCAAAGGGACCTATCTGGTCGAGGGATGAAGCAAAAGCCGCAAGACCCCGTCGGCTTACTAGCCCGTATGTCGGTTTGAAACCATAAATACCGCAAAAAGCGGCTGGCTGGCGAATAGACCCGCCTGTATCGCTTCCAAGGCTGAAAGGAACATATCCTGCGGCAACAGAAGCTGCGCTTCCGCCTGAACTGCCGCCTGGGACGCAGTCAAGCTTCCAGGGGTTGGACGTTGCACCATAAACAGAGTGTTCCGTAGTTCCCCCCATGGCAAATTCGTCGAGGTTGGTCTTTCCCATAAGTACTGCCCCAGCTTCGGCCAACAATTCTATAACTGCCGCGTTATAGGGTGGTTTCCACTGCATCAGCATTTTACTGGCGCAGGTGGTTGGAATTCCCTTGGTACACATATTGTCCTTTACTACAAAAGGAACTCCCGCGAGGGGAGGAAGTTTTTTCCCCGACGCCACGGCTTCGTCTACAGCCTTGGCCTGGGCCATGCCTGACTCTTCAGTGATAGTGAGCATAGCCGATATCTGGGGCTCTAGCTCCCTTGCCCTGGCCAAACATGATAAAAAGACCTCACTGGCTGAGAATTTCCCCTCATGAATGCCCCGGGTTATTTGGGCGGCGGAAAGTTCATAGAGCTTCATGTCACTCCTCCTCCACTATCCGGGGAACCCGGAAGAAATCTTCATAACGGTGAGGAGCTTCAGCCAAAACATCCTCCCGTACAGAGCTGTCTATAGCTCTGTCTTCTCTCCACGGAATATTTTCTTCCACCTTGAGGGCAAAGGCATCTATCCCTTCGAGGTCAAGTTCATTAAGCCTATTGAAATAAGTCATTATTTCTTCAAAATGCTGGCGCATGGCCTGAACTTCGTCTTCTGTTATTTCAAGACGGGCAAGGGCCGCAACATGCCGAATATCATCTGCTGAGACCGCCATGGTCACTCCTCCTTCTCAATACTATCCGTATGTTTCGAAAATACCCTCTCGTAAGGGCGAATCATTTGTAAGAACTCTTCCTCATTTATAATGGTTATGCCAAGTTCCCTGGCTTTCTGCAGCTTGCTGCCAGCACCTGGACCAGCCACCACTATCGACGTTTTCTTGCTTACACTGGATGAACTCGCCCCTCCAAGGTTCTTTACAAGGGCTTCAGCCTCTCCCCTGGACATGGATTGGAGTTCACCTGTAAAAACAAAACGCTGGTCTTCAAGGGGCCCCTCCCCACTTGACATGCTTTTTTCTTCTGCCATCCGAACTCCAGCGTCCTTAAGGCGCGAAATCATCTCTTTGTTCGCTTCATCGCCAAAAAAAGCCTTTATAGAAGCCGCTATCTTGGGACCAACCCCATCTATAGAAGAGAGTTCCTCTTCCTGGGCTGACGATAAAGCATCAAGGCTATGAAAACGATCGGCAAGTATTTCTGCCACTTTTTTTCCGACAAGACGAATTCCCAGAGCCGTAATGAGATTTGAAAGAAATCTGTTCTTAGAAACACTCAAAGCTTGCAACAGGTTTGAAGCAGATTTATCCCCCATTCTATCCAGGGAAAGCAAGTCTTCACGCTTCAACGTGTAAAGGTCAGCCATGTTCCTAATAAGCCGCCTGTCTATAAGCTGCGTAATGAGTTTATCTCCCAGTCCACGAATGTCCATGGCTGCTCTTGAAGCAAAATGAGCAACTCCTTCTCGAAGCTGGGCCGGGCACGATGCCCTGTTAGGACACCGCAGGGCAACTTCGCCAGGGATTCGCATGACATGGGATCCGCAGGCAGGACATGTATCAGGCATCTGGAACTCAACTTCATTTCCATCCCGTTCCTCTGTCAGAACCCTTACCACTTCCGGGATGATCTCACCTGCTTTACGAACAACTACTTTATCTCTTATGCGGATATCTTTTCTGCGAATTTCATCTTCATTATGCAA
Source organism: Aminobacterium sp. EBM-42 (assembly GCF_001896635.1). Lineage (NCBI taxonomy): Bacteria > Thermotogati > Synergistota > Synergistia > Synergistales > Aminobacteriaceae > Aminobacterium > Aminobacterium sp. EBM-42. The sequence goes on along the minus strand of NZ_MPPC01000024.1, from coordinate 25,431 downwards.
GCTGGCCCTTCTCACTACAGTTCCTGCAAGATGGACCGGTTCGAGGTGGGCCACTGGAGTGAGAGTCCCTGTGCGGCCCACAGAAACCTCTATATCAAGGATTCTGCTTGTTTTTTCCTCTGGCGGATATTTAAAGGCAATAGCCCAGCGAGGAGCTTTTGCTGTGGTGCCCAGATCTTCCCAAAAATCAACCTGATTGATCTTCAGAACTACACCATCAGTACTATAGGGCAGGGAGAATCGCTTTTCCCGCCACTCCTCTATAAATGCGTCAATATCCTGCCGTGTGCTGCATACCCCCCATGCACTCTGCACTGGAAATCCCAAATGCTGAAGCCAATGGAGAACCTCTTGCTGGGTCCGTAATCCATGCTCCTGGGGATGGGCTACATAATAGAGAAAGATTGAGAGTTTTCTCGACGCTGTAATTGACGAGTCAAGCTGACGAAGACTCCCGGCTGCGGCATTTCTCGGATTAGCGAAAAGAGGCTCTCCCCCTTCTTCCCGTTCCTGGTTCAACGCCGCAAACTGTTCCCTCGTCATCAACACCTCTCCGCGAACTTCCATGCGGCCCAAAACCTTCTCTCTGAGACGAAGAGGCAAAGAACGGATCGTTCTCAAGTTTGCCGTTACATCTTCCCCTACCAGCCCATCGCCGCGAGTGGCTCCCCGGATAAAAACACCATCCTCATAAATAAGAGAAACAGCCAAACCATCTATTTTCAGTTCGCAAAGATACTCCAGATTGCCAAGCCCCAACCCAGAAAAGACACGGTCACAGAACGACCATACCTCTTCTTTAGACAAAGCGTTATCAAGGCTGAGAAGGGGGCTCTCATGAATCACTTTCTCGAAACGGTCAAGGGGGGCTCCTCCAACGCGGTGTGTGGGAGAATCAGGATCGTCAAATTCAGGGAAAGCTTCTTCTAAAGTGGCCAATTCACTGAAGAGAGCATCATACTCATGGTCTGCTATTTCCGGGGTATCAAGAACATAGTAGAGATGGGCATGGCGATTGATTTCTTCCCGCAGAGCTTCGATACGTTGCAGTGCTTCCCTCCGATCCACTGAAACAAGCCTCCCCTTTACGCTTTTGGACGCATGGCTGGGAAGAGAATGACGTCTCGTATTGAGCGGGAGTCCGTTAAGAACATGACAAGACGGTCAATCCCTATGCCAAGTCCCCCTGTAGGAGGCAAGCCGCATTCAATTGCGTTAATGAAGTCCTCATCAAAAACGTGGGCTTCCTCATCTCCCGCTTCTTTTTTACGAAGCTGGTCAAGAAAACGCTCTCTCTGATCGAGGGGGTCGTTCAGTTCGCTATAGGCATTTGCCACTTCTGAGCCACAAATAAAAAGCTCAAAACGATGGGTGTAATCAGGATCTTCAGGGTCTCTCTTCGCCAGAGGGGAAATCTCTGTGGGGTGACCTATAACAAACGTAGGCTGAACAAGTTTATCCTCTACGTAGGCTTCGAAAACTTCGTTCAGTACCGCGAACCGGCTCTCCGAGCCCTTGAGCTCCACTCCCTTTTCATCGGCAATCTTCCGCGCTTCTTCATCTGTCTTTATGGTTTTGAAGTCTATTCCCGTATACTCTTTAACAAGGTCGAGCATGGTCACCCTGCGAAAGGGTTTGCTGAAATCGAGCTCGATTCCCTGATAATTGACAACAAGACCATCAACTGCCAACGCCGCATTTCGAACGAGCTCTTCAGTAAGATCCATCATGTCGGAGTAATCAGCGTAGGCCCAATACACTTCCATGAGAGTAAACTCAGGATTGTGCATCGTGTCAATGCCTTCGTTCCTAAAGTTTTTGCCAATTTCAAAGACTCGGCCAAACATCCCCACCACAAGACGTTTGAGGTATAGCTCCGTAGCGATGCGAAGGTACATGTTCGCATCAAGGGCATTATGGTAGGTCTGGAAGGGACGGGCATTCGCTCCTCCAGCCAAAAAAGAAAGAATGGGCGTTTCAACTTCCAGAGTCCCATGATCTATAAGGGTCTTTCTCATAGAAGCAATAATATCGGATCTTTTTCTGAAAGTATCTCTTACATCAGTGTTAACCATTAAATCGAGATACCGTTGACGATAGCGAACCTCTGTGTCTTTCAGACCATGCCATTTTTCCGGAAGAGGACGGAGGACCTTGGAAAGAAGGGTGCACTCCTTTACGAGAATTGTGAGCTCACCCCGCCTTGTTCTGAAGGGGATGCCAACAACGCCAACAAAATCTCCGTTATCCACCCATTTTTTTGCGAAGTCATAAGCTTCTTCTCCCATGGCATTAAGCTGGAAATAAAGCTGCATGGTATCTGTTTCGTCCTGGAGGTTCGCAAACATGGCCTTTCCGTGTTTGCGGAGGGTCATTACACGGCCTGCTACAGAAAGGATTGCATCCTCATCTGCTTCATCTATTTCAAGATGATCAAAGCGTTGGCGAACATCATTCAATAGATCTGACCGCTCCCATCGCTCTATAAGGAAAGGATCATAGCCCTCCTCTTCTCTTAGCCTTGCCAGTTTTTCTTTTCTTTGACGAAAAATTTCTTCCTCTGGCAGAGCGATTTCTTCTGTTTTGATTTCTAAGTTGGCCGACACAACATGTCTCTCCTTTCGAAATAGTGCTCGCAGCCGCTCATGAGATCCCGAAGTGCGTTCCAGCCATGTAGACATGCGCAGTCCCTTCGAAGTTCTGCTATTCCAGGAATGCTCTTAAACATACCGGAGAGAAGCCGCTTTATCAAAAATTCAGCCAGTCTGGGGCTGGCCATTTCTGCTATATGGTCCCCCAACTCAACAAGCAAAGATATTTGCAACCCTATTGAAGGACATAACAATCTATTATCTACCGAAAAGCCCAAAGCTGCCAGTGTCTGTGGAAAAATAAATGGATCTTTCAAGGCCCCTCGGGCTATAAAAACGGAAACGCATCTTTTTTCCAGATATTCCAAGGCTTCGTGGGGGGTAAAAATATCCCCGCTGGCACTAATCATGTCTGGAAAGGTTTCAGCCAGATCAAATACACTCTGGCGATTAGCCACCCCCGCATACCGCTGGGAAGGGGTACGACCATGTACACAGACGTTATCCGCTCCGGCAGAGAGCAGCTTTTCACAAAATGACGCCGTCATAGAAAATCCCCGCTCCGAATATATTCGGGTTTTAACCCAGACAGGGGCACCCAGTTCTTTCAGTGATTTCACCATAGATGTCGCTTTTTCTGGGTCTTCGAGCAAGCGGGAACCTGCCCCCTTTTTAAGAACTTTGGGCATAGGGCAGGCCATGTTGATCCCTAGAGCGGCGAATCTGCCAGGCGCTTCTGATATGGCCTTCTCCGCCGCTGTTAAAAGAGTTTTCGTATCACCGGCAAAGAGCTGCAGGATCACAGGTTCTTCCTTATGGCAAATCTCGAGCATATTCCCGGATTTAGTGTTGCTTCGTATCAGCCCCGCGCAGCTTACCATCTCTGTATGGGTTGCGGCTGCCCCGAGCTTTCTAAAAAATAGCCTCAAAGGAGGAATGGTTACCCCTGCCATGGGGGCTAAAATAAGAGGAGATTCAAGAGTTATGCCGCCTACCGCCTTAGGAAATGTTTCTTTCATATATGATTCGCAATCCTTCCAACGTTAGCCACTGATCTACCGTTTCAATGGTTTCTGATATTTTAGCAATAGCTTCCGCATGACCGCCGGTAGCTACTACTTTACAACGGGTACCCAGGCTTTCCCAGGTTTTACGTACAAGAAAATCCACGAGGCCGGCATTTCCGTACATAAGTCCAGCCTGTATGGACTCCATGGTGTTTTTGCCTATAACATTTAACGGAGCCTCCAGAGAAACCTGAGGCAATTTAGCAGTACGACCAAAAAGAGCTTCCATTCCAGAAACCAGTCCCGGGGAAATAGTTCCTCCAAGATAAGCTCCATCTGGTGAAATGATGTCGAGAGTTATGGCCGTTCCAAAATCAATAACGATAAGTGGTGCTCCGTAACGGTCTCGGCCTGCCACTGCGTTGACCAGACGATCTGCCCCAACTTCATGAGGGGCTGCGTAGCGCACTTCCATGCCCAGGTCGAGGGTGGAGGAAACTCGCAAACATTCAATGCCATTGAAATATTGCGAAACTCCCTCTTGAATGACACAGTCAAGGGAGGGAACGACACTCGATAAGATCGCCCCATGAATATCTTCATGGGGGATAGAGGCGAATTGCATCAAGTTCCGCAAATATATTCCCAATTCATCAGAAGTGTGCCTTTCAGAAACAAGGCGCCAATGGACTATAAGGGTTTTTTGACTATAAACACCAACAACAGTGGTTGTATTGCCTACGTCTAAAACAAGCAGCATCCTCGTCACCCCCCAGGGGAGTTTTGATTAAAACATTACATCACTATCCATAACATAACACATTGTAACAGCAATGATGCCGCCAGAGAATGCCTCCAAGAAAGCCTCAGGGAACGAGCTATCAAAAGAGGCAGAAGCCCTGCCGCAAAGGCAGTCCAGAAGGGAGTCCATGGAACATAGACCGGAATAAGCCGACTAATGGAATCTGCCCAAGTTTCCCAAAGGATAAAAAGTCCTTCCGCCCCTTGTGACGCCCAATTTCCCCATGGCAAAGCCAGAAGGGAAGGCAATGCCAAAAATGAAGCCAGAGGATAAAGGACCCCGAACACCGGCCCGGCAGAAAGATTGATAACAATGCCGGCCAGAGGTACATCTCCGAAGATTGGCGCTGCCAATGGAAGGGTAGTTACCCAGATAGCTGGCCCCACACTCAGCCACCACACAGGGGAAAGACCCCGTTCGAGGGCAGCAGCTATAATAAGAGCAGCCACCATGGAAAGCTGCCATCCCAGGTCCCAAAACCACCATGGGCGCCAAAAAAGGAGGGCCATTCCTGCCAAAGAAACAGTATTGACAGCTTGCGACGGCCTGCCGCGACATCGCCCAATAAGGGCAATTTGCATCATTAAAGCAGCTCTCAGAGCGCTCGGCGCTGCTCCGGCTATCAATACATAGCCCCACATTGCACAAGAAATAATAAATCCTCTTCCTAAGCATGAACGCAAAAGAAGGAGCAGGCCGGAAACAAAGAGGGAAACATGAAAACCGGAAACAGCAAGAAGATGGCTTGTCCCCCACCTCTCATGCTGGCTGCTCAGCAAAGGCGACTTCATTCCTGTCCAGGCAGCTGCAAGATATCCCCGAGTGCGGGGAGGCTGAGTCAGGAGTATTCTCTTTACTAACATATTCCGCCAGCCTGACAGAGAAAACTGACGGCAGGATTCTATTTTCTCCACCTTGCCTATAACGATCTCTGCCACCGCCCCTCTCGCCTTCCAGTATCTATCTTCATGAAAAGAACGGTTTTTTCCCGAAGAGGGAAGAGAGAGCATCGTCCCAGCTACCTCTACAGTGTCACCGGCAATAAATCCATGTTGTGATGGTATCTTTGCCAGGAGCGTTCCTTTTTTAGTTCGTATAAGGAGGGCACGTCTTCTTCCCCAGGGACGCTCGAGTAAAATGTACCCTTGCCCTTGAAATGTTTCCCCAGGGTAAAGAAAATCTATAGAAAGCCTTGAAGAGATGTAGGCGCTCCCAATCCCCGCGACAAGAACAACTAACGCAACTCCTTTCCAATAGCCCGGCTTTTCCTGAGTGGTAAAAAGGAGAACGAGTGCCAATGTACCAGACATGGCTACAAGGGGAAAGATAAAAAGGGGTATTCCCTGTTGCAGAACCCAAAGAGCCAGACAAATGCCGGCAAGAGAGAATAAGGCCGGCATCCTGCCGGGAGCCGTCATTGATTCACTGTTACCAAGTGACGTATTTTTTCAAATTTAGCCGGGCCTATACCTCGAACTCGCAACAAATCTTCTATTCCATTGAATAACCCCTGAGATTCTCTATAACGCACAATAGAACCAGCTGTGGAAGGCCCTACTCCAGGAAGAGCCTGCAGCTCTTCTTCTGAAGCTCTGTTTATGTTTACTTTTTTCCCAGCTGAAGAATCTGAGTTCTGCCCCGACGACGGCGATGCCGGCTTTTGCCCGGCGCCTTCCCCTTTGCCTGGAACATGTATATGCATCCCATCCTCTAGAGGGGTGGCAAGGTTGACTGCCTCAGGATCAGCTGATGATGCAAATCCCCCAGCCATATCGACGGCATGATAAACCCTTGATGCCGGTAAAACATGGTAGACGCCAGGTCTTTGTACGTGTCCAGTAATATATACTACCCATTCACTGCTTTGGGGAAGAGCATCTGCTGCCTCCTTTGTTGCTGGTGAAGTTACAGGCAGAGCCCCAGCAACAACAGTAGGTGAGCCAGCTTCCCATCGTCCCTTAAAGGTCGCTATGAGAAGGCCGGCTAATGCAAGACAGAGAACACCCGCCGCAAAAAAAAGCAGGGCTTTCGTTCTTTCATTAATCAATGATCGAAATCACCTCTCCATGAAGACACCAATTTTCTGCAGATGTAATGGAAACCAGGGCAAACCGGCCAATGAACTCTTCCGTCCCCTCCATTATTACGACTTTATCGCCAGGTGTCCGGCCCTGAACAAGAGATTCTCCCTTAGGAGCCCAGTCATCAATGAGAATTTTATATCTTTTACCAACAAGACCCCGGTTTATCTGAAGGGCAATCTCTGACTGTACCGCGTTTACAGTATTGAGCCGTTTCATTTTTACGTCCTGGTCAATCTGATCTTCCATTGTCGCAGCCGCTGTTCCTTCCCGTGGGGAATAAGCGGCCGTATGGACAAGGTCATACCTAAATTCATGCAAAGCAGCTACAGAAGCCTGAAAATCTTCTTCTGTCTCTCCTGGAAACCCTACGATAAGGTCACTTGTAAGGCCTACTTCGGGAAGGGCGTTTCGGATAACAGAAACAGTTTCTCTGTATTTGGCAAGAGTATATTTTCGATTCATTTTTTTCAGAATACGGTCACTGCCCGATTGAATGGGAAGATTTATCGATGGACAGATTTTAGGATAATGGGCCATCACTTCCACTATATCTGGAGTGAAATCCTTTGGATGAGACGTTACAAAACGAAGAAGAGGCAATCCGTCAATGGCGGCTACATCCCGCAGGAGGGAAGAAAAAGTGTAACCATTCTTAAAATCCTGACCGTAACTATTTACATTTTGTCCGAGAAGGGTAATCTCTTTAACCCCATCCTCTACAAGTCCCCGTATTTCCACGAGTATATCTTCAGGAAGGCGGGATACAAAGCGCCCCCTTACATAGGGCACAATACAATAGGTACAAAAATTATCGCAACCATGGGCAATGGTTACATAGGCTTTCCATAGATTTACCCTCTCTATAGGAGGAACTGCAAGGTCTACAAAAGCCCTTGGGTCTTCATCAAGAAGGCTCACTCTCTCTCCCGCCATTACACGCTCAAGTGCTTCAGGAAGATCGCCGATATGGCGAGGACCGCCCACCAGGCGCACCCATGGGAAACGGGTCATCATGGCACTTCCCAGGCGCTGGGCAATACATCCTGTTACGGCAACAAAGGGTTTCTTTTTATCGCTCCAGCTCTCTCCATAACGGCCAAGTTCACTCCACACTTTATGCTCCGCCTTGGCTCGAATGCTGCAACCATTGAAAATAACAATATCCGCTTCATTTTCTGGTGTTTCCTGCCAACCGTTCCGGATCAGGGCTGTACGAAGCTTATCGCCATCATAGACATTCATCTGACAGCCATATACTTTTAAAATAAAACGATACACAGGTATTCCTCCTGGTCATAGAAATTCTAATATTGTAACATGATAAATACTAAATTGGAAAATGATAGCATGATTTTAAGATGGACAAAAGGAAGGGGAACAACTATTTTGATAGAATGGCAACAAAGGAGTATTCATGAAAGAAGGGAAAATAATGACATTTTTTCGCAATATTATTACTTTAACTCTTATAACGCTCATGGCCATATCAGGAACGGGTTGGGCAAAAGTCACAGATCTGCCAGAACTGGAGGGATGGGCAGGCGGCCCCCTTTTTTCTCAGCCTCTGACAGCTCCCTCAGGAAATTATGGCATCTGGCTGAAAAGATCCTATGTCGCACAAGACAGACGAAATTTTGACGTCATTTTGCTCTCCGGTACCGGAAGTGGCGATCTTTACCTCCCAGATGCCCAAATTGACACAAACGACCGCCCTATAGGTTTTGGCGCTACGTATCGAACCCTTTCGGTAGAAAAACATGAGGCCTTGCTTGAATGGTATCCCCATATAGGCGGTGCCCTTTCTGTTCGTCTTCCTGAACAGACCACCCTCATTGTAGAGAGCAAATGCCTTTCTGAAGATGAACTTATGGCGATAATGAAAAAAATCATCACTGAAGTAGAAAAGACCTTATAAAAAAAGAGGAGAAACTGCTCTTATGCACAGTTTCTCCTCTTCAACTATCTCTCTTTAAAAAATTTTTACAGTGATAAACTTATTCTTCCATCCACTTCTTTTCCAGTTCAGCAAGAGTTCCGGATTCTTTAAGTTCATCTAGAGCCTTATTGACTGCCTCAAGGAACTGGGGATCGTCTTTGCGCAGCGCAAGGGCCATGCCTTTATCAATGCGAAGTTCGAAAACCTGTTTGAGCGTTCCTGTAAAATCTTTGTTCTCCTTCAGGTTTTCTTTCGTTACCGTTCCATCTACCACGGCAAAATCAGCCCGGCCAAGAAGGACTTCCCTGAAGGCGTCGTCAGTTTTTGCAAAACGTTTCACTTCTTTCAGATCAAGCTGAGTTACATAAACATCCTGAATCGTCCCCATCTGAACGGTAGCAATTTTGCCCTTCAGATCCTCTTCAGCAGTTATACCTGTCTCTTCAGCCTTAACAACAACTGCTGAGGGTGTAATGTAATATACATGAGAGAAAGAAACACGCTTGGCCCGCTCTTCTGTTGCACTCATTCCCGCTGCTATAATGTCAATTTTTTTAGTCAATAGTGAAGGAATAAGAGAATCAAAGGCTGCATCTACAATTTCCACCTTTTTCCCTAATTTTTCGGCAACCATATTAATAAGATCGATGTCAAACCCAACCACTTCATTCTTGACATTTCTAAATTCAAAGGGACGGAAAGTGGATTCCGTTCCAACACGAATTACGTCTTTATCGAGAGCAGACTCAGCCATAGCACCAGCAGCACTTACAAATACAAAAATAAAAGCAAGCAGAACCACTAATTTCTTCATAACCTTTCCTCCTTATATAAACTGAAGTTAAATATGTTCAAAAATTAAAACATTTGTTTAACGTCGCTCTATTATAGTTTATAAAACGAAGAAGTCAAGAAAAAAGGAGGGGCAATTCCCCCCTCCTTTTTATTAAAAAGACTTCTCTTTACAAGGCAGATTGAAATTTATTCTTCGGGCTCGAACATATCCTTTTCCACAGCACAGACGGGGCAGACCCAATCATCCGGAAGGTCTTCAAAAGAAGTTCCTGGGGCTATTCCGTTATCGGGATCTCCTTCTGCAGGATCGTAGATATAACCACAAACAGTACAGACGTACCTTTGCATGCCTTTCCCCTCCTTCATGGTATAGCTAAAGTGTCCACCACATTATATCTTTGACTCTCTTCAAAATGCAATATCTAAAAGGATCTCATTAAGATGTTAGAGAAGGAGCAGGCCCTGTTCCAAATTCCCTGACAGCCGTTCCGCTCCTGACTCTGTAATGAGATAATCGTCCTCAATACGCATGCCGCCAAAACCTGGAATGTATATTCCCGGTTCTACTGTTGTCACATCGCCAACCTGAAGAAAGTCTTCTGACAATGGCGATAATCGTGGATTTTCATGAATTTCCAACCCGAGCCCATGGCCAAGACCGTGGGTAAAATATTCTCCATAACCCCCATCCGCAATTATTCTTCGGGCTATTCCATCAATTTCCTTACCACTTACACCAGGCTTTAAGGCTATAGCAGCTTCTTTATGGGCATTGAGCAAAACCATCTCTATCTCCCTGGCCCTGGTGTCTGGCTTTCCGAGACAGAAATTACGGGTAATGTCTGAAAGATACCCACCCACCATGGCTCCAAAATCAACGGTTACCCAGTCTCCCTTTTGGAAGCTCCTATCTGTAGGCACCCCATGGGGTAATGCGCTTCTAGGACCTGAAGCAACTATGAAACCATGATTTCCCCAACCGCCTTCAGCGCCAAGTTTTTTCACCGTGTATTCAAGAAGAGCATCAAATTCCTTTTCTGTCATTCCCTCTTTGACCTGGGCGATAACAGCTCTGTAGGCATTGGAAGCTATCATTCCGGCTCTTTTTATCAGATCTGCTTCGTCGCTGTCTTTTGCGCGCCTCAACATTGGCAATAGTTGAGAAGCGTCTTTCCATTCCACGTCCCTTACCAAACCCTGGATCTGTTCGAAAGTTTTGGCTGATACTTTCTCTTTTTCCAAACCAACGCGTCTACAATCTTTTTGTTTAAGAAGATCGCCCATGGCCTCGACCAGTGATCGCTGCCCCTGAGGAATCAGTGTAAAGGGCGATTGCTCAGAGGCTTGGGTCATATAGCGGCCATCTGTAATAAGACAGGTTTCTTGCTCGGTTATAAGAACGCCAGCACTGCTTCCGCGAAACCCGGAAATATAATAGACACTCTGCCAGTTGGCGCTTTCAAAGACAAAAAGGACTACCCCGTCTATGGCAAGAGAAGGAAAGGCCTTTCGCAACCTTTCTGTACGGCGGAGAATGTTTTCTGTTCTCAATAATCGCGCCTCCTTCTACAGGGCAAGGAGTCTCCAAAGCTCCTCTTTGCTATCCAGCTCGCAGTTTCCTCGTCCTTCCTCTACTATTTTTCCAATAAGAGCTGCTGGAATCTGTTTCTCCTCAAGTCGCTTCAAGGCCGTTTCAATCTTCTCTTCAGGGACGACCACCACAAGCACGCCCGAGGAGATAAGGTGGTAAATATCCGCACCTAAAGCTTTTCCTACTTTGCGGGTCAAGGGGTGTATTGGAATAGCCTCCATGTCAAGATGGAGATTCAACCCGCTTAAACGGCATATTTCCGCCAAACCTCCGAAAAGCCCCCCCTCCGTGGGGTCATGCATGAAACGGGCTAGATCTCGCACAGCTGCAGCTTCTTTCAACACTGAAATAGAGGATATCCACGACGTGATGCTTTGTATTTCTGCATCGGATAAATGAGGCTTGAGAAGATCGGGACGATCATGGGCAAGTATGGACATTCCTTCAAGCCCTACATGCTTTGTCATGATAACGCCATCTCCTGCGCAAATATCCGTTGCCCGATAAAGATAGGACGTTTGCCCCATCATGGTTCCCACTACTACCGGTTTTTTATATCGATCTGTCAGTTCCGTATGCCCGCCTATCACTGCGATCCCCATTTTCTTACACGCATGATGGATCTCTTCCATGATCATTCTGGCGAAGGGAAGCCCCTGCTCCACAGGGATAATAAGGGTAATGATAAAATAAGCCGGATCACCGCCTTTGCAGGCAATGTCGTTTGCATTTATATGGACGAGAAAGGTTCCCGCACCCTTTGAAGCTCCCACTATGGGATCAGAAGAAACAGCTAAAAGTTTCCCTTCTGGAAAACGAATAAGAGAGGCGTCTTCGCCTATGCCGGGACCTACGAGGACATCCGGTCGACTGGCTCCGCTGAATTGCAATATATGTTGTTCAAGAATGTCTGGTGGAAGTTTTCCCACAGGTAACTTCCTTAGTCCGTCCTCCATAAAGGTCATCTCCTCGTTTCTGTAGTTTTAGCGCTGTAAGAACAGCCGCAATAGTTCTGACGGTATAGGCCCAATTCGTGACTTGCCTTGACGGACCGCACAAAACCATTGTTCTTTCTCCAAACCTTGTGGAGCCAACGCAGCCCATAACGGGTTGCTACGGCCTCTCCCAAAGCATTGATTCTTTCCGGATTCTTGTGGGGACTTATAGTCAACGTGGTGCACAACCAGGAATAAGAGAGTTCTGCCGCCTTTTTTGCCGCGCCTTCCAACTGAAGTTCAAAACATAACGCACACCGCGCCCCTCCTTCAGGCTCAGAAGCCAGAAGGGCCGTTCGTTTAAACCAGATCTGAGGGTCATAGGGTTCTATTGCCAGTGGTCGCGACAGGGAAGAGGCAAGTTTTTCCACTGCCTCTTCCCGTCGTATATATTCTGCTTCAGGATGAATATTATGGCCATAAAAGTACCCCGTTACATCGTATCCTTCTTCTATGAGAACTGTCCATGGAATAGTCCCATCTGGAGCACAGCAAATATGAAGCAACAGGCTCTTCATCCTATATTTATTTCCTCTCCTTCAAGCAAGCCTCCGCTTTCGCCGCTATGCTTGCTCCATCAAGGCCCATTGCTGCCACAACATCTTCTGACCTGCCAGAAGCGCCATAAGAACGGACTCCAAGAGGAACAAGTTTTCCATGGAGATTCCCTTCCGCCATAGCCAAGGCGAGACTTGCACCTAAACCGTTATGGTAGTGATGATCTTCCACCGAAAGGATGAGGCCAGTAGCAGATGCCTCTTCGAGAGCCTTCTGATCTATTTCAAGGGGCGTGGCGACAGAGAAGAGTTTGAAGTTCAATCCTTTATTTCGGAGGAGTTCCCACGCTTCAAGGGCTCTCCACGTCATTGCGCCAAGAGCAAAAATGGCTCCATCTTCTCCATCCCGAACCTTGGCGGCCTTTCCATATTCAAAGGAGTAGTCGCCAGCGAAAAGAGGTTCTCCCCCTTCATTGGTAATAACAGGGAGCTTGCTCCTTCCCATGGCAATACATACATTTCCTGCCTCGCGGAGTGCCCATCGCGTAGCCCGGTCGGTCTGGTTGGGGTCGGCGGGGACCAGGAGTTTCCATCCAAACATATTCCGCATCAGGCCAACGTAATCAATGGCTTGGTGGGTCATGCCGTCTTCTCCTACATCCAGACCCACATGGGTTAATGCCAGTTTGAGATTTGTTTTGTTAATATCATTCAATCGCTGCTGATTATACACTTCACTCAGGCCGAACACGCCGAATCCGGCCCAAAGGCTGGCCACGCCGGCTACTGAGGCTGCTCCTGCTGTCGTAGCCGTGGCGTGCTCCTGTATGCCAGTCTGAACAAACCATTCCGGACAGTTTTTTGCGAAATCCGATGTTTTGACCGATCCGGCCAGGTCGCAATCGAAAACAAGAAGGGGCATACTCCCCTCTCTTTTATAATTTAAAGTCCCTACATCTGCCAAAGCGTTTCCAAAAGCCGATCTATTGTCAGTCTTTTTCTCGCTGCCATAGGTGCGAGGTTCTCCATAAAGGAGGTTATTTATTGTAGAAACGATCTTCCTCCCTGAAGGGACAGGGTTCCCACGACGGGCTTTAGCCTTTTCAAGGTAGTCTAGGTTCCCGCCAAGTTCCCTTACAGCCTTCTCATACTGGTCTCTGTTTGGAGCCTTTCCGTGATAGTCAGGAACCCCTTCCATATAAGAAACATCTTTCCCCATTTGAGTATGACAAATTATCACTGTGGGAACTTCGTCATTTACACCATCTCGCAAAGCCGTGTAAAGTTCTTCAAAAGAATGGCCGTCGCATTCTAGAACTCCCCAGCCGTCAGCTTCCCACAAAGCTCTCACATCTACAGGCATTACTTCTTCTGTGCGGCCAGAGATCTGAATATGATTGTAATCGATAAGAGCGGTAATATTTGAAAGCCCTTCTTTAGCCGCGATGCGGCGAGCTTCCGCTACCTGCCCTTTTGTCTGCTCCCCATCGCCCATCAAAACAAAAACCCGGCCACCGTGGGCTCTAGCCTTCTGAGCGAGAGCGAAACCTACTCCCGCCGCAAGCCCCTGTCCGAGGTTGCCGCTTCCCCAATCTATGCCCGGAACATTTCGCTCCACGTGCCCCTGGAAAGGACTAGAGCATAACCTGAAGTTGGCAACGGCATCAAGGGGCTTGAAAAAACCCCATGCGGCTAATGCTGCGTAAGCTCCGGGCGAGGTATGTCCATGGCTGATAACCACATAATCACGATCGACACTATTACAATTTTCTGGGGTCAGATTGGCAACTCCGTATGTTGTCAGATACATTTCCAAACTGGAAAGAGAGCCCGCGGGATGGCCGCTTTCTGCAAGGGTCACCATTGTGAGAACGTCTATACGGGCCTTTCGGGCTGCTTCTTCTAGAAGTTTTACGTTTCCATGGCTCAACGACTCTGCGGAAAAATCGCGAAGAGACGGTAGATTATTCTCCATTGATTTTAAGTCCTCCTTTGGTCTGATTACTTGTTAGATTATATCCATTTTTTCTATTTCGGCATACTTTATATGTAAAAAAGAGGCTGCCCCTTTTTTGAGGCAGCCTTTACTCTCATTATTTTACGGTAATCAGCGAATGTAGACCCTGGGGACCCTCTTTGAGAACATTATGGGAATTTCATAGTTTATGGTACCTCGCGTTGGGGCTATTTCTTCCGGTGTAATGACTTCCTCCCCCTGCCGGCCAACAATTACCACCTCATCGCCAACTTTCACATCTTCTATGTCGGTAACATCGATCATTGTCTGATCCATACAGATATTTCCCACCATGGAAACCCTTTTACCGTGGACAAGAACTGGAACTTTCATAGAAAGGCATCGAGAGAAACCATCACCGTACCCTATTGGTAAAACAGCTATTCTTTCTGTTCCCCGAGACATATATCGAAGTCCATAGCCCACACCGCTATTAGAAGAAATTTCTTTAACGGCTGCAATGGCCGTTTTAACTTCAAAAGTGGGTTTAAGCTCTATGGGCCTGATACACTCGCTTGAAGGGTACATGCCATAGAGAATAATTCCCGGTCTAACGGCATCAAGATGTTTTTCTGGAGAATTCAACACGGCTGCGCTATTGCACACATGGCGCAAAGGAACTCTTACCCCCTTGCTTTCCAGAAAATGATAGACCTTCATATAACGGGCAAACTGTTGATTTGTATAATCGAGACGTTTCTCATCTGCCGTTGCAAAATGAGTGAAGAGCCCTTCTAACTTTATGCCGGGCAATTTTAAAATATCGTCAATGATGCCTGGAATCTGTTCTGGCAAAAACCCTATTCTCCCCATCCCCGTATCGATCTTCAGATGAAGCAAGGCGGTTTTACCCTGATTCACCGCTTCACGGCTCATCATTTGTGCGAAAACCAAATCTGTAAGGGCTGCTGAAATATCGTGTTTAACATAGGCTGATGCCGCATCGTAAGGAGAGGGGCCCAGAACCAAAATAGGGTCATTTATCCCCGCTTCTCTCAATACCACTGCTTCATCAGGTGTAGCTACCGCAAAACGCTGACAGCCCGCCTCGATAAGAGATTTTGCCACTTCTACAGCTCCGTGACCATAGGCATCCGCTTTCACTACTGCCATGATCTGGGGGCCAGCTCCCACATGCCGGCGAATCGTCTTGAAATTAGACTGAATGTTAGCCAGATTGACCTCCATCCTCGTTGGGCGAAGAAACACAGCTATTCCCCCCTAACCTTTTATTAGTTTTTATTACATGAGACAGGGGCGGTAAAACCGCCCCTGTCTCACATGATACAAGAGTTGAGAAATTTGTCAAAATCTCAGTTTATTTAAGCGCTCCGGATTTTTTCTTTGCGTCAAAATCTTTGACAAGGCGTCGAATTTCGTTCGAAAGCAGCAACAAAGCTACGAGGTTGGGGGCCGCCATGAGTCCGTTCAGAGTATCAGAAAGATCCCAAAGGTTTGTTAGGAACGCAGCTGCGTCGCCAAGAAGGGTTCCGCCGGCAGCTCCGAGGAATACGATGATAATCCATACAATTTTTATTCCGGGAATGGCTCTGGCTCCAAAAATATATTCACCAGCGGTTTCACAATACCAATACCAACCCAAAATGGTCGAGAAAGCAAAAAGAGCCAATCCTATAGAAAGAATCATGGTTCCAGTTCCGCCAAGAACTGCCTGGAATGCGGAAAGGGTCAGCTGTGCACCGGACAGTTCGGCTTTTCCTGTAAGAACACCGCTTGTAATAATGGCCAAAGATGTGAGTGAGCAGATAACGATGGTGTCCACAAACACCTCGAACAAACCATACATTCCCTGACGGACAGGATGGTCAACAATGGCCGTGGCGTGAACCATGGGGGCGGATCCCAGGCCAGCTTCGTTGGAGAAAACACCCCTGGCAATGCCCTTGGTCAGAGCTAATTTAACAGTCCAGCCAGCTACCGCTCCAGGCATGGCCATTGGGTCGCTGAAAGCGTATTTGACTGCACTTGACAACGCCGCCGGAACTTCTCCAATATGAACAAAGACAACGATGATGCCGCCGATAATGTAGAAAATAGCCATGAAGGGAACAAGGTAGGTTGTAACATCAGAGATTCGTTTTAATCCGCCAACAATAACAAGGGCTGTTAAAACTGCCACAGCAACACCTGTCCAAATTGGAGGAATTCCAAAGCCAAGGAAAAAACCTTCTGCCGTAGAGTTGGACTGAACAGCGCAGCCTATGCCGAAGGAAGCAAAAAACGCGAAGAGGGCAAAGAGCCAGGCGAGCCATTTTTGTTTGGCGCCTTTTTCAAGGATATACATGGTGCCGCCACGCCAGTTCCCCAGCTCATCCTTTTCGCGGAAATGAACGGCCAGAATGACTTCACACATCTTCGTAGTCATGCCAAACACTGCTGAAACAAGCATCCAGAAAAGGGCTCCGGGCCCGCCTAAATGGAGGGCTGTCGCGACACCGGCAATGTTGCCTGTTCCAATAGTGGAGGCAAGAGCTGTGGAAAGAGCAGCGAAAGATGAGATGGTTCCCTCTCCCTCTTTCTTTTTTCCAAGGTTCCCAAATACTTCTTTAAACATAAAAACAAAATACCTTATCTGCGGGAAACCGAGAATCAGAGACAGGTAAACACCCGTTCCCACTAATAACGTTAGCATCCACGGTCCCCAAACGATACCATTAATAACCCCGTTCAGTTTCATAATAGCATCCATTGATGCAATTCCCCCTTTCGTCATGAGAGAAAGCCTGTTTTTATAACAACTCTTTCTCTCTGCGCAAATACACCACTTAAAGTGATACACTAACCAAGGAGCGAAAAGCATGTGCTACACTGAACTTTACATCACCTCCCACATTTCGTTAGATTTAAAACAATCTAAACTTATAAAATTATATCACTAAATTACGCATAAAAAAAACGGGATAATGATTTCTCATTTTCCCGTTTTCCCGTTTTTATTGAATAATTACCACAAATGTATTACAAATATCCGTTGGCCTTCAATATCTCTTTTGCTTTCTCCGTATATTTTGCTGGCAATTTAACTACTGGACCGGTACAGCCCATGGCTGATTCCGCATAAATATTTTCTTTCCATAGAACCCTCACAGCATCCTCTATTGAAAGAACATCTATGCCGTGTATTTCGTCGTCAGTTGGCTCTGTTGGAGGAGGAGCTATCTCCTCAGCCGCGGCTGAAGGCTTGGGCTGCAATCCGGCAATGATGTCATCAAAACCCGCACGCTTCGCTTTCGCCATTTCCTCAGCTACTTGTGCCGGAAGGTTACCACGAACAGCAGCAGCATTATAGGCCAGGGCATTGGCTATGACAGGAGCGCCTGAAGCCCTTGAAATGATAGAGATGACATGGGGCCAGCCTTCCCCGGCTGAAGGCCCATACCCCCACCCAAGAGCTTCATAGGTCCCCCCTGAGTTGAAAGAAGAAAACATCTTCATTAGAACATTTCCCGTCAGTGTATCTGCCACACAGACATCGACTGCTCCAGCAAGGATGTCATTTCCTCTCAGCACCGAGCCTCCATCCTTCCGGATGCTTGTGCCAAAGGCAATGTCATACCCCTTTTCTTTTAATTGGCTCAGGGCCCTGAAGACAAGCTGTGCTCCTTCTACATTCAATATACCCACAGTGGGATTTCGCTTCCCTATGGATTTTGCCACCGCTATGCCATAGATGGCATTCCTGACCATGGCTTCCACCCTCTGTATAGCAGAGGTACCTGTAGAAGAAGCTATAATCATATCTTTTCCCTTAGCAGGTGTTACAACCCGTCCTATGGTCGTTACACCCATGGGGAAAGGATAGTGCATGGCCACTGCCCCTTGGATAACTCCCTCCTTAAGGGCTTTTTCCATTGCCAAAGCGACGTCCGCATCACAATTAGGAGTTTCGATCCACTCTAGATCATCATATCCAGCACATTTCGGTCCAATCATTACAACTTTAACGTTAGGATACTGTCCCTGAGCCAGAAGACCGGCTTGTGCCAGTTCTTCCGCTCCATGTTCACTACCCGTCGCCATAAGTCCGACGCTTATGCGCGGTCCGCCACTTACAGCAGTTTCTACTATCTCAGAGAGCGCTTCTCCGACTAGACGCCTGATCTCACTCATACAGCTCACCTCGCTCCTTTTACTGGAGCTTTTCCGTGATCTCAGAAAGAACCTCGAGAATCAGCGCTTTCACATCTTCCTTGCTCACGGCAGCTCCAGCACCACCGCTGCTCGGCTCTATAAAGAAAGAAGCTCCGTCAGCCAGATTGGTCAATCGGGCAAGGAATAGACTTCCTTTACCGATAATCATGGCCCGTTTCATTGTTCCCGCCTTAATTGCTTCACATGCCGGCCCGACAAAAGGCACTCCCGATGGAATATGTCCCTGCGTATGAGCATAGCCTTTAAGGCCTCTCTCTTTTACAAAATCCATCATATCTGCTTTTTCTATAGCTTTTTTCATCACTGCCAGAGCTGCTATCATCTTAATGCTGGCAAGGGGGACATCACCAGCCCCGGCAGGAAGAGTTATTTCAGGAATATGAAGTTCGGCAGCGTATTTATCCACATCTGCAAAGGAAATGCCTAGCTGCTGAAGGGGTTCATAGACAAGGGCAGAGGTAACGGCCTGGGGAGAAGCTCCTGATCCCACTGAGTGTTTCCCTACCGCATCAAGGCGCATGACCGGGTTTGTCCCATCGTCAGGAACGAGTAGGACTGCAAAGTTCCCAAGGCAATCTTCAAGGGCAGGCATGCCTTTTTTAACGTGATCGCGGCCGTTCATATACAGCTTGGGGATAGCCCCACCCGCTACGACCACACAGTTCTTTCGGAGACCTGAAGCAACCTGTGATGCCGCCGAAAGCATGGCATTTACGGGACCGGCACAAAAACCTCGAACGTCGCAACCACTGGCATTGGCGCATCCGGCAATCTCTGCAATGGCCTTGGCAAAATTGCCGCCCCCCCGCTGGTTCATATCACCAGCAGCCTCCTCCGAACATTCGATAACAAAATCGATGTCTTCTGAAGCAACTCCCGTATTTTTCAACAAGTGAAGAAGGGATAGAACGCCACCGGCCTTACAGGCGATATTCTCGAGCAATACATAGGGGAAAAGACACTCATCCACTTCGTGACCGCTTCGTGCGCATCCCACTACTTTGTTGTTGAAATAAAGGGGCAAAGCTGAATGTTTTTCAACTTCGTTCTCAATCTCAGAAAGATCGTGGCCAGTCTCAAGTCTGGCGAGGACGTGTTCATTGATAACAGGATTCTGGGCCAGCTTCTCTTTTACTGAAGCGGCAAAATCCTTCTCAAGCCAAATGATGTCGAATACGTCGCATATATCAATGAGTCCAAGGAATTCATCCTCAGGCATGATTTCTCCAAATTTACCGTAACGGCTAGACCCTGTCAAACGATTCTCGATCCAGGGCTGCTGCTTCGCCTCAAACTCTTCAAGGGTAATGCCGCCGATATAGGCCTGGTTCGGAGCAAAATCCCTTGCATCTTCAAAGGACTGCATATGGTTGGGCAGGGCCTTTAAAAACTCGCTCTCTCCTTTATGATGGTGTCTCTCTACATAAGGGGTATTACCATAATGGAGACCAAGTTCGGGGGCATGGTTAAGGCAGTACGCGTAACCTTTAATACCAACACTGGACATGGCTGCAAAAACCTCCTCATTCGCATTCTCTTATAATAGAGGGGCCCAGGGTGAACCCTGGGCCCTTTGTTACAGTTAAAACTAGTCTGCAAAGACTGTCTGTTCGTCGATTTCTGTCTGAAGGGCCTTTAAAGCTTTCTCTACAAGGTGCCGACGAAGTTCTTTTTCTTCAGCAAAAGGCTTCGTTGGGTCACCCAGTGGATGAGGAATAGCAATTGCAGGTACTATTCTGTTGGCTCCAACAGTTAAAGAAATAGGAACTATTGTACATACATGAACAACCGGGAAACCGGCACGTTCAATTTCTTTTACCATCGTTGCACCGCAACGAGTACAAGTTCCTCAGGTGGATGTTAAAATAACCGCGTCGACGCCGTCTTTCTTAAGTTTTTCAGCAATTTCGGCACCGAAGCGTTTTGCGCTGGCAACGGCTGTTCCGTTACCAACAGTTGTATAGAACTTATTGTGAAGCTTCTTGAATACTCCAGCTCTCTCCATTTCTCTTAAGACGTCCACGGGAAGAACACGGTCAGCATCCTGGTCTGCGTAGGTAGCATCATATCCGCCGTGAGCAGTGCAATACTCATCAGCTGTAAGATCATCCACTCCGGTAATGTCGTATTCGCCATATTTGCTGGCGCTGGAAGCTTCAATGTGATCAGGGTTGCCTTTTGGACAAATGCCGCCGGAAGTAACAAGGGCTATTGTGGCATTTTTAAGGTCTTTAACGGCAGGTTGAGGCGCAACCCTATCAAAAACAGGCATAGGATACTCTGTAGTAAAGGGCTTGCCCTGCAGCTTGGCCACAAACATATCAACTGCGCGCTCAGCGGCAAGTTTTTCGTAGAACTTGTTTACTCGAACACCGCGCTCATGGTAACCCTCTTCTGCTGGAAGACCGATCTTTTCTCCCTTAAGCTGCTTAAGAAGAAGTGCGGTCATGGCTGGAACTGCTTTGCCCATGCCACGAGCACTATCGGCAGCTTCCACAATGTAGAGGTTCTTTTTGTACATTTCTACGCCGGGGTTTTCCTGGTACATAGCGGAAACTACAGGAATACCCAGCTCCTTAGATACGGCAGAACAAATCGCACCACAGGCAGTGCCGTAACGGCCGGCGTTAAATGCCGGGCCAGCTACAAAAGCATCGGCGTTGCACTGCTTGACCATATCAAGAATTGTTTTTGTTGCTTCTTCCATATTGGAAGCAAAGTATGTATCTCCGCAAATGACGGTAGCAATAACCTCAGCTTCCCCTTTAAATGCAGCGTTAAGGGCCATACCCGGACCTACTACACCTTCACGAAGTTCCGGCTGATAGTCTGCCTTTTCCTCACCGCCAATTCCTGCGAAGAACTGATTTATATAATGAACGACACGGTAAGTCATATGCCCCCCTCCTTTCATTAAGGATTTACAGCGTATGCTGGCTAAACTGTTCTCTCATAGATTTCACAGCAGCGGAAAGGGCTTCTGGATCCAGAACCATCTCCATCATGCTGATTTGATCTTCCCAAGCCGCTTCATCGGCTTCATCACGAATTTCCTGCTCAAATACATGGTAGACTGGGAGTCCCAACGGAACTCCTGCCAAGGGACCTGCAAATGTAGGGTCGCCGTTCGTTACGGTCTCTGCATAAATTTCTGCGCCTTCCGCATCGGAAGAACCAAGAATGACCACAACGTTTTCAGCGCCATACTTTTCAGCAGCATCTTTAACACGCTGCTGGTTCTGCAGATCCATGGCTCCTGCAGCCGTTCAGACGAAACACTCGGTTACTGAGAAAATAACCTCAGCTCCGCTGTTTTTGAAGCATGCTTCCATGGCAGGTCCCGGCACGCCATCGCGCTCACCGAGAAAAAGCACTTTTTTTCCAGCCAATTTGCCCATGCTTCACACCTCCTTCTTAATATTTGTTTTAAATTTTTTAAATTGCTTATTAGATTGTGTAGGCCCCAAGCTTTGTATAGCCAAGCTCGCTTGTTGCGCCAAGAATTGCCTGCAGCTCAACAGTGATCGTGCCATCTTCAGCAAGAGAACCCTGCCAGCCGCCGGCAATGACATTTGCTTCTTCAGGGAAGCCAATGACTTTCTCCATGGGAGGAAGTACTATTACTTCATTGGCGTTACCAGCAGTAACACAGGCGTCCCCCTCTTTGCAGGAATCGGCAAGAGACTGGCTTGCGCCATCCTGTCCGGCATATTCGTCTGTAAGAAGAGTGGTCTTGATGCCCGCCCGCTCAGCTTTCCAGCAGTTCATAACAAGGTCTGCATCCGGATTGCCAAAACCTTCTTCGGAAATGAGAAGACCATCTACGCCAAGGGTTCTGGCAAGCTTGACTGCGTAGGAAGAGCTTCTCTTTTTATCGCCAAGAGTAACGTTCTCGTTGGTAATGATACAGCCAATGAAATTGAAGTCTTTTCCGTGCCGATCAAACATAGCCCTGATAATCGGATTGTTCATGTGAACATAGGAGTTGTTCTTATCACAGGCGGAAACGCAGTTTCCCGAAACGATAGCTCCATCAAAAACCTCTGTAGGATTGATGAGTGTCGGGAGAATCTTTTTAGCGTCGACACCATAAACATAGGTGTCGTGAAGAAGTCCCTGGGACTGGAGCATGTAAAGGTAAGCCACTTTTGGAAGCTCCGGGTATGCATTCATAGCCTTATCTAAGGACGGAAGCTCAAAAGCCTCCACTTCATCAGCCTTAACCTCTGTACAACTCTGGGCGAGATAGACAGCTGCCTTAAGGCCGGCCATGCGGCATGCGGCTTCGTGATCATGCTTCTCAAGACCTTCTACAGGAGTAAGGACAAGCACAACGTTGTTGGTCTTGGAATAAGGCGTGTACTCTGCGCCAGGGCCCATCATATCAATGATGCCTTCCTGGAAACGGACGATCTGCCCGGTTGTCACAACGGCAGCACCTTTCAGAACGAGGGTTTTGCCTTCGCCAACGGTGTCTACATCGCCGACAAATCCGGGGAAAACTTCATTGGAACCCTCAAGTTTGCATCGGGGCTCGATAACATCCTTCACTGGAAGAATGCGGACGCTCTCGCCAGGCATGGCAAGATCGACATCCACCTTAACAAGGCGTTCGTCATCAGAAAGCTTGGCTAAAAGCTCTTCTTTATTGACATAAAGAACGCCGTCTTTAACAGTCGTCTTGTCACCCCACGCAAGTTTATTGACTTTTACGTTATGGAGTTCTAATTTCAAATAACTCCCCCCCTTTCGCGGATTTGCTTACAGCAGTTTCTCTACGTTTTCTTTGATTTTTTCAAGAGTAACCTCAGCACCACTGATACGTGCAACCTCTTCTCCATTTTTCCAGAAAAGGAATGTGGGCAACCCCATCACCCTGCAATTGATGGCTACACGGCGATTCTGAGAAACATCGACGGAACAGAACTTAACTTTTCCTTCAAACTCTTCTGCCATCTTGTGGACATTGGGAAGAAGAGCCATACAGGGTCCACATTTAGGACCCCAGAAGTCAACCAGCACAGGAAGGCTGCTCTCCTTCACTTCCGCGTCAAAGTTATCTTTCGTCAACTCTACCATTGCCATACATTCTCACCTCCTTTCCGCGATTGTTAAAAATCTCACTATTACGATAACACTAACCCCTATTTATCCCTGCCTATTCATTAGCAGAGAGAAACATTGAATATTTTTCCAGACTTTCTCTTATGAGTTCCTTATCAAGAAATGAATAATCATCTATCATTTCATCTGTGAGAGACGAAACTAGAAGTATTCTCTCTTTACAGGAATCATATATGGAAATGGCATTTTCAATAAGTTCAAGAGAATAAGTATCGACGTTTCTGGGCAGTGCCCCAGATGGAACCTGTAATAGGATGGAGCGAAATGGATGCTGGTAGGGACGCAAATTCCCATAAAGAGGGTGTGTTAAAAGAGACCAACCCTTGTGGATGTAATTGCGGACATAAACAAGAACGTCGAAAGACGTTCCCTCTACTAATTCGACATTTTTTACTCTTTTGCAAAGAGTTCTATTATTTGTAACGAGGAGCATGCGACCCATCGTTCTGCCTCCTATATTACTACTATAGGTTAGACAATCTCTGTCGCATAGCCCCAAAGCGAACAACGTCTACAAGAAGGGCGGCTAACTATTCCAGAGACCCGTCCAGCCACAATCCTTCTGCCTGAGAGTTTCCATTTTCAGGCTCCCAAACCTGAAAACATTGCCCCTTCGGCGCCCCTCTACTTAATGTAAAAAAGGACTCTCTTGCGGCCTTCCTCCGGTAATCCGTAATGATTCTACACTATATGGCATGATAGTCAATAGCTTGTGAAACACAAAACTTTCTTCCTATTTGTTATATTATGCAAAATGCGGGGAGGGAAAACCCTCCCCGCAACAGGTTAACATCATATCTTTTCTTTAAATATGAACGGTTTTTACCACTTCAAGCCCTTCCAGAAAATAACAGCAATGGCCAAAGGAGCAATTGTTCTGCAAACCCAAATCCATGCATCCATCAGCCCGAACTCATATGTGCCATCATTGGAAACCTCTTTTCGGGCTGATTCTGTCCACACCCAGCCTACAAAGAGAGCAATCAGCATACCCCCTAAAGGCAACAGGACGTTAGAAGCCAAGAAGTCCGCGGCGTCAAGAAAGTCTTTGCCTGCAATCTTCAAGTTGCCCGCAAGTGATATAGAGGAAGGGATGCCCAGTATGAAAATTGCCAGACCCATTAGCCATGCGGCTTTAGGACGCCCCCATCCCATTTCGTCAATAAAGTAGGCGGAAACAACTTCAAGCAGTGAAATGGCAGATGTCAAGGCTGCAATGAACAGGAGTAAAAAGAAAAGTGATGACCAGATCGGACCGCCAGGCATTTGCGAAAAGACAGACGGCAATGTAACAAACGTCAGGCCGGGACCCGCTCCCGCTTCCACGCCAAAGGCAAAAACAGCCGGAAATATAACGAGACCGGCGAGTAAGGCCACCATGGTGTCAAGGAAGCAAATCTGCCCCACTGCGCTTGGGATCGTAGTATCTTTTGTCAGATAACTGCCGTAGGTGATCATACATCCCATTCCCAGGGAAAGTGAGAAGAACGCCTGCCCCAAAGCTGCCAGGAACGTATCACCGGTAATTTTTGAAAAATCAGGTTTAAGATAGAATTCCAATCCCTTCCCGGCCCCCTCAAGAGTCACTGAGCGGACGATAAGAATCAAAAGAATGCCAAACAGGGCCGGCATTAAGATTTTGCAGTACTTTTCAATACCCTCGCCAATGCCGCGATAAACAACCCATATGGTAGCCAGCATGAAAATGGCCTGGTATAGAAGGTAGTGCGGAAAATTTTGTGTAAACATCCCCGAGCCGGTCTGTAACCATGAATTTAGCGGATTCTTCGTTCAACAGAGCAGTTTCACCCTGTCGCCG